>NZ_CP107945.1:8199621-8532829 GCF_036057275.1 Streptomyces sp. NBC_00390
GGTCGTCCTGGCCGGACGGCGCCCTCCGCAGCCGCAGTGGACCGCCGACCCCGCCTGGTCCCGGCTCTTGCACGTGACCGAACTGGAGCCGTTCTCCGCGGAACAGGCCCGGAGCCTGCTGGTCGCGGCGCAGATCCGGCCCGAGTTGCGTGACCGGGTGCTCCGCTTCGCCGGCGGCAACCCGCTGGCCCTGTCCCTTGCGGCCGCCACAGGATCGGCGGGCTGCGCCCGGGAGGAGATATGGGCCCCGACGGCGGACGTCCTGCGAACCCTGTTGGCAGGGCTGATCGGCGAGGTCCCCACGGCTGCCCACCGCCGCGCCCTGGAGGTGGCGGCACAAGCGCACTCGACGTCCGAGGAACTGCTGTCCTCGGTTCTGCCCGAGGAAGACGCCCATCTGCTCTTTTCCTGGCTGAGGGACCTGCCCTTCATGGAGTCCACGCACCGAGGGCTGCACCCGCACGACGCCGCACGCGAGACGCTGGCCGCCGACCTGCGCTGGCGAGCACCCCATGCCTATGCGACGATGCGTCAGCGATTGGCGGACGAGTACCTGCGCCTCCTGCGCGAGGCACCCGAGGAGCGGGTGTGGACCGTCACCGACGAACTCTTCTACCTCTTCAAGGAGGTGGAAACCCTGGCGCGCGTGCGGACCTGGTCCCGCGAGGACGAGGTGCACGACCGTCCGCTCCACCCGGAGGACCTCGATGTCGTGCTGCGCATGGCCGAGGAGACCGAAGGGCCCGCCTCCGCGGAACTCGTCCGCTACTGGGCGCAGCGCCGGCCGCAGGCGTTCAGCGTCTACCGTCTCGTGAGCACGGGCCGGATCGTGGCCTTCACGGCCCGACTCGTCCTGCCGGCCCCACCCGACCCCCAGGACCTGGCCACGGATCCCGTCGTCGCCGCCGCGTGGCGGTACACCGACGCCACCGCCCCGGTGAGCCCCGGCGAACACATCGGCATCAGCCGCTTCTCGATCTACCCCGAGCGGTACCAGGTCCCCTCACGCGTCATCGACCTGAGCAGTTCCCGCGCCCAGGCGGAAGCCGCCCGTGCCCGCGGCCGCGCCTACGGCTTCGCCGTCTACCAGGATGCCGACACCTGGGCCGAGCGCGTCAAGGGCTCCCTCACGGACACCGGGGCACGACCACGAGTCGGCGAGCACACCTACGGGCTGTTCAGCGTCGACTGGCGCCAGGTGCCCGTGGAGACCTGGCTTCTCCGCTTCATATCGGCGACCGACGCACCGGTCCCGTCCGCCCCGTCGGCCCTGTCGCGTACCGCGTTCGACCAGGCCGTACGCGAAGCCCTGGCGCACTGGCGCGATCCGGGTGCCTTCGCAGCTTGTGCCCTGATGCGCACGCGTCTCGCGGCCGACCTCGGTGATCCCGTCGAGGAGTTGCGTGCCCTGTTGCGCCAGGCCGTCGATGAACTCGCCCATGACCCGCGTGGAGTGCGAGCCCGCGAGGCCCTGACCGCGGGGTACTTCTCCGGTGCACCCACCCAGGAAGCCGCCGCCCGCCGCCTGGGCCTTCCGTACGGCACCTACCGTCGCCACCTCCGCCAGGGCCTGGACCTGCTCTGCGAAGCCCTGTGGCAGCAGGAGCTGCACGGCCCTCGATAGCAACCGAAGCCGCACGCTTCGGCAGTTGCGGGTGGACGGGTGCGGACAGCAGTGGACGGTCCCCGCCCCTGTCGGGCCCGGAAATTGGACACCGTCCACGCGCCGCGCGACCGCGGCGGATGCGGGATTCCCCGGCTCCACCTGGATCACCGCCTCCTGCCCGCCCTCATCGGCCGCGTACCGCGACGCCAGGAGGACCGCGCGGGTGGCCAGGCCACGCCCCCTCCAGGACGGGTGGAGGCCGTAGGCGACATTCACCTGGCCGGGAGCCAATCCCTCTCCTGCGAACCGCAGGTCGATCGCCCCCGCAAGCGCCTCGTCGGCACCTACCCGGATGCCGAAAGCGCGGAGCGGCCCGGCGGTGTCCCACTGTTCCCGGCAGTGCCGGAAGTACGCTTCGACGTTCTCGCGCGTGCCGGGACCGCCGTTGAGCCAGCGAACCAGCAGCTCATCCTCCCCCGTGAGATGCGCCTCCACATCGTCCAGGCACAGCGGCGACAGAGTGATGATCCCGTCGGACAGCCTCACTTCATGCATCCGCCGATTCTTGACGCCGAAGCTGCGCCGCACCATCGGATTCCTGTGGGACGTCGCCCAGAGCCACTCCACCAACAGTGGATGATCTCGGTGTGGCTGGTGTGATCACGGCGTCGGAGCGCTCTCGGACAGCACCGTTCACCGGGCTGAGTCAGCGCTGTTTCTGCAAGTTGCTGACCGCGCCACGCCGCGGCGCGAAGCCGCCGACGCGGTCCGCAGGGGACAGCCGTGGAGCATGCCGTTGGAGGATCGGGTCCTGGTTGTCCGTGCGTACCGCCTGACGCTGCGGCAAGCCCCTCTGTACGGCATCTCGAAGTCCGCGGCCGCCCGCAGGATCTCCCAGTTGTCGATGGCGGTGCGCCGATAGGCGGGGGGCACCAGATGGTTGAAGCCCCAGAGAAGTTCAACAGTGCAATGACCACCTGGCAGGAATGGCATGACGCCCGCTGGGGCCGTCTGCGCTGCACGATCGCCGAGGCTGACCTGATCCGTCATCTCGACCTCGACGGCGGGCCGTTGCGCATCCTTGATCTCGCTGGCGGGGATGGCTGCGACACAATGCGCCTCGCTGCCCGCGGGCTACCTGTCCGGCCGGCCGAATCAGGCCGCCGAAAGAACTCACGACCCGTCACGAAAGTTCGAGGTCAGTGCGTTTACCAAGTCTCGACGTCTGGGTGGGTCCCGTGCCACCGCTTCCTACGAACCCCAGACCCCCGGGGTGCAGCCACGGGACGCACCCCGGGGTTTTTCCGGGGTGCATCGTGTATCCCAGCGGTCTAACGTGGAGATATAGGTGGCACGGGGTCGACACACTGCAACAAGCTGCCCAAGGACGGGCACTTCGCTGCTGGGGAGCAGCCGGAACTCCTCGTGGAAGAGTTGCGCACGGCCTTCCGCTCCCTCCGGTGGACCATGCCCGACCGATGACACATGCCCTCGCGCGGCGGGGCGTCAATACCGAGCCGCTCGGCCGCCCAGAGCTGCGCGGCCACGTCGTCCTCATGGATTTCTGGGCATCGGGCGCAGGAGAACGATATGAGCACTCAAGAGCAGGGCGGCGTCAAAGAGCCGACCGTGGATATGAAGATCGAGGTCCACATCATCCCGGTCGCTGACGTCGACCGTGCCCTGGGCTTCTACCAGAGCCTGGGATGGCGGCTCGATGCGGACTTCGAGGCCGGCCCAGAATTCCGGATCGTTCAGCTGACGCCGCCTGGTTCGGAATGCTCGATCATCTTCGGCCGCGGGGTCACCTCCGCGGCGCCTGGATCCGCAGAGGGCTACCTCGTGGTCTTCGACCTCGACAAAGCCCGCACCGACCTCGGCAGCCGCGGTGTTGAGGTAAGCGAAATCTTCCACAAGATCTACGACTCCGGCGCTGAAGTACGGGTCGACGGCCGTGATCCGGACGGCCGCAGCTACGCCTCCTACGCCTCGTTCAGCGACCCGGACGGAAACGGGTGGCAGCTGCAAGAGGTGCAGGAGCGACTGCCTGGACGGTGACGAGGCAGGAGGCCTTTTTCCGTGGACGTAGCCGCGTTGGCAGAGCTTCTGCACGAGACGGCGGAGCACCATGGCCCGTACGAGGCATCCGCCCCCGAGCACGACTGGTGGGACTGGTATGCCGCGTACATGGTCGCCCGTGAGAACGGCCGGAAACCCGATGAGGCGTCCGACGACGCCGCGCGCCACATGGAAGCACTATTGCAATAGTGGCCGGCTGCGAGGGTGTCTCTCCGCAAAGGCATCGGGCCCCTCATATGCCTGACCTCAGGCTTTCACC
Source organism: Streptomyces sp. NBC_00390 (assembly GCF_036057275.1). Classification (NCBI taxonomy): domain Bacteria; kingdom Bacillati; phylum Actinomycetota; class Actinomycetes; order Kitasatosporales; family Streptomycetaceae; genus Streptomyces; species Streptomyces sp. NBC_00390. The sequence continues at coordinate 8,203,566 of NZ_CP107945.1, forward strand.
AGTGGCAGCGGGTCCTACCGCGTGTCCGCGTCGAGGCCGCGGCCGCGGCGTGGCCCGGGAGGCCGCCTTGGCAACCGCCTGCTTCGCAGCGGGTTTCGCTGGTGCTGCGGTTGCGCGTCAGTCTCCTTCGAGGAGTGGGGGAGGCGCGGGCACTGGGCCCGTGGCAGTGCCAGGGGAGGTGCTCACGCTTCTTCGGCGAGCGTGACGGATTTCAGGGGCGCGAGTGGGGCGGCGGACACTGGAGGACCTGTCCGGTCGACCCGTCCAGTCGGCCGCACGTCGTCCGTGATCCGAGTGGTCCGGTGCCTGTGGCTGTTTGGGTGCGGGCAGCTGCGGGGATTGCGTGGACCATGATCCGAACCATTGTGCGCGGCTGCGCAGCGGGGGCTGCGGGGACGACCGCGTTGAACGCCGTGTCCTATGCCGACATGGCTTTGCGCGGCAGGCCCGCCAGCACTGTGCCGGAAACTTTGGTGGACACGATCGCTACCCGGATGGGACTTCCGCTCCGGGACTCGGCCGACAAGGGCAACCGACTCGTCGGTCTCGCAGCGGTGACGGGTGTCGCGGTGGGGTGCGGGGCGGGCGCCGCTGCAGCGCTGGTCCATGGGGCAGGCGCTCGGATGCCCCTGTGGTTGGGAGGGGCTCTTACCGGAGCATTGGTGATGGTCGTCGGCGACGTGTCGATTGCCCGCCTCGGGATCAGCGATCCTCGCACTTGGTCAGCCGGCGACTGGGCCTCGGACGTGGTACCGCACCTTGTTTTCGGCCTGGTCACCTACGGCCTGGTGACCGCATGGGATCAGCAGCCGTGACCTTCGCCGCGACCATCTGACCTGCTTGGTGGGTCGGCGCAGCCTCGGGCCTGCGCGAGATGCCTGGGAGTGCCCTGGTCTCGGGGCAGTCGGCTCACGTCCCGACCGCGCCGTGGGCGGCCCATTCACCGACTCCAGCCCTCCCCTGTGGGGTGCCACCCAGGGAGCCGAACACGGCGGCACAAGGCAGCTCCCCATGGCTAAGGCGCAGGGGTGAGAAGGGCGTCGGTGAAACGGCTCGTTCCTAAGCGACCGTGAGCACGATCTTGCCCTGGATGTGCCCTCGGGCGGCGCGTTCGTGTGCGGCTCGGGCATCCGCGAGCGCAAACGTGCTGTCGATCGCGACGCGGACCGTGCCCGCGTCGAGCAGGCGTCCCAGTTCGGCAAGCTGCGCGCCGTTCGAGCGGACCTGGGTGCCCGTGACTGTGACGCCCAGCTTCTCGGTCTCTTCTTCGTCGAATTCGCCGAAGAACACGGGGAACTGGGACCCGCCGCGCTTGAGCGTGCGCAGGAAGCGCTTGCCGTCGGGGCCACCGACGGCGTCGAGAACGAGGTCGACGATCGTGATCGGCGGGGGGCCGGTCGGCGAGAACGTGGCCGAACGCGCCCGCGCCGCAGGGCTCAGCACCGTGATCGTGGAGCGCGAACTCCTCGGCGGGGAGTGTTAGTTCTGGGCCTGCGACCCGAGCAAGGCGCTGCTGCGGCCGGTGGTGGCACGCGCGGACGCCAGCCGCATACCCGGACTGGACCCGGCAGTGGCCGGTCCGCTGGACGTCCAGGCGGTCTTCGCACACCGCGACAAGATGTCCTCGTACTGGAAGGACGAGGACCAGGTCGACTGGCTGAACTCGGTCGGTGTCGACCTCATACGCGGCCACGGCCGCCTCACCGGCCCCAAACAGGTGAGTTCTTCGCAAAGACACCTTCGCGAAGAACTCTTTGCGCTCCACTGGCCTGCAAGGTGACGCCGCCGACCTTCTTGCCCCCGTCCCGGCTGTGCGGGGCGCGCTCGTCGGGTACGCCCGCGTCTCGACCAAGGGCCAGTTGCTCGACCGAGATCCACGCCCTCACCGAAGCGGGCTGCATCCGGATCTTCGCCGACAAGAAGTCCGGCAAGAACGCGGAGCGCGAGGAACTGCGGAAGGCCCTTGACTACCTCCGTGAAGGGGACGCCCCTGTCGTGCCCTCCCTTGACCGGCTCGGCCGCTCCATCCAGGACCTCACCGCCATCGTTTCCGGTCTGCGCAAGCTCGGCATCGGCTTCACCTCCCTGCACGAATGCTCGACACCACCACGCCGGGCGGGCGACTGGTGTTCCACGTCTTCGCCGCCCCGGCGGAGTTCATCCGCGTGCTCATCGTCCAGGGCACCAACGAGGGCCTGGAAGTCGCCCGGGTCCGCCGCGCCCGCCCGCCGGCCATGACCGAGGAACAGATCCGTCACGCCCGGGATCTGCTGACCCGCCCGGGGAATACCGTCACCTCGATCGCCAAGCTCCTGGGCGTCTCCCGCCACACGTTCTACAAGTACGTGTCCGAGTTGCAGGGTGGCCGTGCCGCGCTCATCGAGACGGCCGGCGTGCCCGCGCTGCCCCGTCCCGCCCAGTCGGCCGAGTGATCAACAGCTACCGCCAATTTCCGTTCCGGTACTCCCCAGTGGCCGGATCGTCATCCCGCGACTCAAGGTCCCACTTATCGCCGAGAGCCGGCCGCATGCGCCACAGCCTGGCCAGGGGCGGGCCCGTGGAGACAGCGAAAGACCCCGCCTCTATGGTGGACCGATGGCATCGGTCAAGCAGTTCCAAGTCACCTTCGACTGCGCAGAACCTGAGCGCGTCGCTCGTTTCTGGTGCGAGGTGTTGGGGTACGACGTACCGCCGCCACCGGAGGGGTTCGCTACTTGGGACGATTTCGATCGCGCGCTGCCGCCTGAGCGTCAGGGTTCGGCGTTCGCATGCATTGATCCCTCAGGTGTGGGCTCGCGACTGTTCTTCCAGCGCGTTCCCGAAGGCAAGGTCGTCAAGAATCGGCTGCATCTTGACGTGCGGGTCGGCATCGGGCTCGTGGGTGAAGAGCGCCTGGCCGCACTTGAGGCCGAGTGCGCACGACTGGTCCCGCTCGGCGCGGTACGCGTGCGACTACTGCTTGCCGATGGAGTCAACGAGTCGTGCCTCGTGATGCAGGACATCGAGGGCAACGAGTTCTGTCTCGACTGAGTGGCCGCGAACGTGGCACCTTCGCGAGTCGACTGGTGCAGTTCGCCATCACGAGGGTCGCCGACCCGCGGCGCGCCATTGATGGCCCACCGACGGTTCATGGTCTGGTCGCGGGCCGGGGCCTGGGGTCCGGCTCCATGAAGCGGTTCTGCACCAACTCGATGACGCAGGTCTCATCGATGTCTCCCGGGTCCAGCGAGCGGTGGGCCGCCGCAGATGCTGCCATGGCAGACACCTCGCCGCGCGGCCGACCCAACCTCATGGCTGTCCGGATACCGCAGGCTCAGCCCCCGTTACGAACGCCAGCCCCGAAACTACCTGGCCTTTCTCGGCCTCGCGGCGGCCCTGTGCTGCTGCAAGCGACTTCTGGGCCTCACCACATAGGACACCGTGGTAATCAGCGCGGCTCTCGGATGCTGTCGATGATGCGGGTCCAGTTGTCGCTGCCGTGTCCGTCCTCAATCGCGCGCCGATAGTGGGCCTGCACGGCCAGTGGGAGCGCGAGGTTGAGGCCGAGTGACGTGCTGGTCTCGACGATGTGGTCGGACGTCGCACCCATCATGGTGACCGTACTGAGGTCGCCGGGATGCCTTCCAGCATCCAGCGCGGCGCCGGGGTTTTCTTCGCCGGCCCGCAGGATGTCGCCAATCGAGTCGGCGGAGGAGAGCAACTCCGGCAGCGCTTGCTGGGCCTTCATTCCTGCGGTGCTCAGCATCGCGGTGGCGTGCATCAGTCCGGACAGGGTGGTGAGGAACACCACGAGTTGGGCTTGATACATCATCTGGGCGAGGCCCGGGTCCTCGCCCAGGTGCCTTGGTGTTCCGAGCAGTGTCAATGTCGCCAAATGCCTCTTCATCACCTGGTCGCGGCCGCTGTAGTAGACATAGGCTGCCTCTGTGCCGACCATTGGCGCGGGGGCCATGACACCTCCGGTGAGGAAGGTGGCGTCGTGGCCCGCTGCCCAGGTTGCTGCCTCGCGTGTGCGGTCGGGAGTGTCGGAGCTCAGGTTGACCAGCGTCCGCCCGGCGAGCGATTCGGTGGCGCTGTCGAGGACGTCGTACATCGCCTGGTAGTCGGTGAGGCTGAGGATCACGAGGTCACTCGCTTCGACCGCCTCGCTTGGTGTCGCCGCGAGCGTTGCTCCCTCTGCCACGACGCCGTCGGCCCGACTGGCGGTGCGGTTCCAGACGGTGACCGGGTGGCCGGCTGTGAGGAGGGTGCGGGTCATCGCCTGGCCCATCGGGCCAAGCCCGATCACGGTGACAGCGCTGTCTTGCCTGGTGGTGTGGTTCGGTTGTTCGTTCACCCCTCCATACTCAGAGAGCGCCACTACTCTCGGAAGTACCTACTGTTTTCTGCGGTACTTACCTTTTCGTAAGGGAGATCAGTGATGGCCAAGGCGCCGAGATGCGGGCCTTACATCTGCGGCATCGACGCTGCGCTCGACGTGGTGAGCGGCAAGTGGAAGGGACTGATTCTCTGGGAACTCGACGCCCATCGCGTACGCCGCTTCGCCGAGCTCCGTCGCGGTCTGCCTGGAGTGAGCGAGAAGATGCTGACCCAGCACCTGCGTGAGATGGAGGAAGACGGACTCGTGCACCGGGAGGTCTATGCCGAGGTGCCGCCACGGGTGGAGTACTCCCTGACCGAGCACGGGCGCACGCTCAATCAAGCGCTCGGGCCGCTCGGCGCCTGGGGGAGTGAACGGATGCGTCGCGAAGGCTCCGAGGTGGTCGACGTAGCCGAGACCTCACACGGCTAGTGCTGTGACCGGACAGGTTCGCCGGGGCGTGTACGAAGGACGGACCGCGATAGGCGCGGGGAGGCGGGCGATGAGTGACAACTACCTGACGGTGGCCCAGCACGGATGCGGGGGATCGTGCTGCGGCGGCGCTGGCCCGGATGCTTCCCGACGACGCCCGCCGTGGTCTGGAAGCCCAGTGGCACGACAGCGTCGAAGTTGTCTACTGCGGCTCCAACCTGGAGAGGATCTCCTGTCCGCATTGCGGTGCGTAGTTCGCATCCGGCTGGTGGGGTGAGGCAGTCTCGGAGCGCTACGACGAGGGCTTCCAGACGCTCATGGCAACGGTTCCCTGCTGCGACGTCGAGACGTCGCTCAATGAGCTGGTCTACGACTCGCCGATGGGGTTCGCGCGGTTCAGGATCGAATCATGTATCCGAACCGAGCATGGCTGACCGATGAGGAACTGGCTTCACTCACGGACGCGCTCGGACACCCCCTTCGGCAGATCCTCATCCACATTTAGTGCTGTGACCAGGCAGGTTCGCCCTCCGGTCAGGCTGCGGCTGTGAGAGGGCGTCCGCCCCGGCGGATGCCCTTCTCGCTGCGGATGCGGGCGCGTTCCTTGCGTTGGGCGGCGAGGACGTCGGGATGACTGGGCCGTCGAGAGGACGGTCTCCTGGCTGGCCGGATGACGACGCCTGCACCGCCGCTACGGACGCAAGGCCGAGCACTTCCTCGCCTTCGTCGGCATAGCCGCAGCCCTCGTCAACTACCGCCGACTCACCTCGTAGACAACAGCGACTAGGATCTACGGTGACATCGCGTGTCGATCACCGGCTGGGTGAGGCATGGAGGTGTCAGGAGATGCCCTCGGAGGCATTCCTTGTCAGTTGAGTTGAACCACACGATCGTCCACGCCCGGGACAACCGGGAGTCCGCAGAGTTCTTCGCGGACCTGCTGGGCCTTGAGATCACCGCCGAGTGGGGCCCGTTCATCGCGGTCGACCTGAGCAACGGTGTCACGCTGGACTTCGCCACGATCCCCGCGGACAAGATCACTCCCCAGCACTACGCTTTCTTGATCTCTGAAGAGGAGTTCGACGCGGCGTACGCGCAGATCAGGCAGCGTGGCATCGAGCACTACGCCGACCCGCGCCAGCAACAGCCCGGCACGATCAACCACAACGACGGCGGCCGCGGCGTGTACTTCATGGACCCGGTGGGCCATGCCATGGAACTCATCACCGTGCCGTACGGCGGCTGGACCTCGTAAGCGCATGTGCCGAGGGCCGCACCCCAGCACCGGGTGCGGCCCTCGACCGCTGCCTGTGCCCGAAGTGCTCGCGGCCGGCGCCCTGCGACTACCTGCCTCGCCGCCCGGCGGGTAGCTTGCCCTCCGTGGTTGGCACCGAACGCTGGCAGAGGACCCATCAGCCATCACCAGCACCAAAGGAAACGCTGTCTGAGCATCGAGCTCGGTAACGGCGGCGAGAACGTCGACCTCTATTCCTCGCCCCCGCTCGTCGGCCACAGCTTCAAGGGCGCAGACATCAGCATCGGCGCCACCACCGCAAGGCCGACCCTCGGCACCCCAGACAGCGACCGGACACTGGCGCCCCTTCCTGGTTCCGGCCCGGTTCCCGGCGAGGCCGAGTGTGCCGAGAAGATGCGGCAACTGGAAGCGCAGAACGACGAGTTACACGACTACCCGGTCAACGAATGCCAGATCATGGTTCGGTCCGGCACCAGCCGCACGTGCCCGGTCACGACCCCGTCGCTCCCGCCGTGCGACTTCGCGCAGAGCCAACCACGGGCCGGCCAGCTCCTCGATCAACTCGGCCAGATGTCCACGGGAGATGCCCGTGAAGACAGGCTGCGAGAGAGTCGCACGGCCCGACCGGGCGAGAGCACCGCAACATACCCGCGCGTACGTCAGACATGCCGCCGCGCCCTCAATGCGCTCTCAGGAGTCGTCGCCATGACCGCAGGTGGCCCCGATAGGCTGATCGCGGGGAGTCAGGGCAGTGCAACCTCGCCCGCGTGGACGGCACGCAGGGCGCGCTCGACAGTCTCCTGGGTTTCGCCGACCGGGGCGACGTATTCGATGACGTCGCGTGCGGCGCTTTCACCGAGCATTCGGGTGATCACCCACGTGGCGAGATACTGGGACGCCAGGCAACCACCCGCCGTAGCGATGTTCCCCTCCGCGTGGAACGGCGCGTCCAGCACGGTGACGTCGCAGGCTTCGACAAAGGGCCGGCTCTTCATGTCCGTGCAAGCCGGCATGCCATCCAGCAACCCGAGCCGGGCGAGCACCAGCGCGCCGGAGCACTGCGCACCGATCAGCTGTCGCGAAGGGTCGAGGAGCAGCCTGGCGATCAGCCGGTCGTCGGCGACCACCTCTCGCGCCTTCACCCCGCTACCGATCAGCACGATGTCGGCTTCGGTCACGAACTCCATCGGGCGCTGCCCGGTCACCTCGACGCCGTTCATCGACGTGACCACCGGCGCCGGCGTCGTGATGAAGGCCTCCAGGCCGTCCTTACGGCACCGGTTGATCAGCGCGGAAGCGATGAAGCTGTCGAGTTCGTTGAACCCGTCGAAGGTGACCACGGCTACCTTCATCACAACTCCTTCAAGTACGGCATGAGATCTGCAGTCTCCCCGGCGTGCCGTTCCGACGACGGCCAATCAGCGGCTGGTGGCCTGCCTACGCCGCTCTGCGTCTCGAGCGCCGAGCCCGAGTACCCGTAACAACTGTCCCGCCGACCTTCTGACGTCCCGAGGCTCGCCCGGCTCAGTTCAGCGACAGCACAGCCCTCGTAACCTCGCCGCCACCCTCGAACGGCTCGGCGTCGACCGACAACTCGAGGAGGCCCTTACTCACGGCGCCAACCCCGCTCCGCATCGTCCTCGACGGTTCACGCCGACATTGCCTGGCCACCGCAGTCACTGTCTTGCGCGCAGGCAGTCGCCAATTCGTCCAAGGACACCTCCAGCGCTGCGGCCAGGGCCGCCACGGTGAAGAACGCCGGAGTCGGCGCCCGACCGGTCTCGATCTTGCGCAGCGTCTCTGCCGACACCCCCGCCGCTGCGGCGATCTCCACCATGCTGCGATCGCCGCGTGCCTGACGCAGCAGCGCGCCGAACCGCTCTCCGCGCTGCCGCTCCCATGGAGTCAAAGGAGTTCTCACCATGGCCGTGATACTAATACCGGTATAAGAATTGGATGTCGAGGCGTGAGACAGGGAGCCGCAGGACATGGTGGAGATCAAGACCGACACGGCACTGGACTCGATGCGTGAAGCCGGGCGCGTCGTGGCCCACGCCCTCGCCGCCGTCCGGGAAGCCGCAGACATCGGGGTCTCGCTGAAGGAGCTGGACGAAGCAGCCCGCACCGTCCTGGCGAAGGCCGGAGCACGCTCGCCCTTCCTCGGCTACCGGCCCTCCTTCGCCCCCACACCCTTCCCGGCGGTGATCTGCACATCGGTCAACGACGCCATCGTCCACGGCATCCCCACCGACTACCGCCTGCGTGACGGCGACCTGGTCAGCATCGACTGCGGCGCGGAACTCGATGGCTGGACCGGCGACGCTGCCATCAGCTTCACCGTCGGCACCCCACGACCCGCCGACCTGGAGCTGATCAACGCCACCCAGCGCGCTCTCGACGCCGGCATCGCCGCAGCCAACCCCGGCAACCGTATCGGCGACATCTCCCACGCCATCGGCACCGTCGCACGATCAGCACGCTGCGGCATGCCCGCCGACTTCGGCGGCCACGGCATCGGCCGCCGCATGCACGAAGACCCCCACGTCCCCAACCGAGGACGCCCCCGCCGCGGCTTCCCCCTCCGCCACGGCCTGACCCTCGCCATCGAGCCCATGTTCATGGCCGGCGGACGCGACAACTACCGCACCGGCACCGACGGCTGGACCCTGCACACCATCGACGGCAGCCGAGCAGCCCACATCGAGCACACCGTCGCCATCACCGAAGAAGGCCCCCGCATCCTGACCCTGCCCTGATCCGAACAGCGAACCGTCGCACCGCCGGCCTTTCCCACGCGAACCTGCGTGTTCACCACGAGCCCGTGGGTCCAGGCCCGCAAACCGATGCATGAGAACCGCGATTTCCCGCTCAACCGCCTTCAGTTTTCGCGAACGCGCGGGCCTCCCGGCCTCCGGACTCCTATCCCTGACACCAGCCGCAAAATGCCGGTCGGGGCTTCGTGGCCACGGCCTTCTTGGGCTGGCCGGGCACGGTCCTGAGCGACACCTGAGCCGTCCACGCGGCCCGACGGTACCGGCGGCACAAGCGGGAACGGCGGGCAATGGTGGCCTCTTCGGCGGCACCAGCTGGCTCACAGGGCTCTCGGCGGACTGATCGTGTGCTGTGGGTGACCGCTCAGGCGCCGAGACTCTGGATGGTTTCCTTCACCAGACGGTTGCCCTTGGGCGCGTACCACGAGGTGTACGACGACAGCTTGGCAACCGCCGCGCCCAGCCACTCGGGATCACCGAGCCGGTTCAGTGCCTTGGCCTCGGTGATCTGGTCGAACAGCGCCTTCAGCACAATGACGTGGCCGGCTGTATAACGGCGCTCGTGATGCGTGTACCGCACCGACCACAGCTCGTACGGATGGCGCAGGATGCCGTGCAGGGAGCAGCCGTCACGGCCCATGTCAGCACCGGTCGCGAAGGCCCCGACGAAGCCTCCGGCAGGGGTGGCGTGCCACCTCCGGTATGCGGCTCGCACCTTCAGCTCCACGAACTGGGACCACCCGACCGTGAGCAGAGGTGCCGCCTCCCCGCGCCGGCGGTGCTCCAGGCCCTCGGGCATGAACACGATTGACAGGCCCTCCTTCCGCGTCGGGTCCCCGATCACCCACCGGTCCCCGATCAACTCCAGCGGCCCGAGGTGCTGCGCCATGGCCTCTCCCTCTGCCCTGCCCCCTGTCCGACCAGGAACATAACCGACGCCCGGAGACCGACCGCCGGCCGTGCGTCCTCGATCGTGTGAAGCGCCCGACCGGCTCCGTCGAAATTCTTGTGATGGGGTCGGCAGTCCCCTGGCGCCAGATCTTGACCGCTTGCCGCCGAAGCCTGACCGGTCGCTAACCTGTGCGCGTGACGTCCACCGATGATCGACAGTTCCCTGCCGCGCTCGCGGCCGCGATAGCGGTTCCGTTCGACTACAACGGCGTAGAGGGTGTCGACTTCGAACCTTTCCCGGCCCTCCTGTCCGCCGAGGACACCACTGACTGGTTCCGGGCATGGACCGGCAACGGGGAGCTGAGTGGCGACGACTTCCGCATATTCGGCCAGGACGGCTCCGGCGGATATGCGGCGTTCTGGCTGATCCGTCCGAACAGGGCACTGGTCGACCAGCCCGTTGTCTTCCTCGGCTCCGAGGGCGAGACCGGTGTCGTCGCGCGCGACCTGGGCGACTTCCTGTGGCTTTTGGCCGATGGCCTTGGCCCCTGGGAAGCCGCCACCCCGTACGAGAGCGACCGAGTGCCATGCCCCAACCAGGAGCTGACGGTCATCGCGGAACGGTTCGCGCCGGACCGGCGCCGGTCAGCCGCTGCCGTGATTGAGCAAGCCACCCGGGAGTTCCCCGACTTCGACGACACCATCATGGAGCTCTGCCGCTGAACCCGGCAGGCACACTGCCCTGGGCACCCACGCTTTCGTTGTCTCCGCCGGTCATTTGATCAGGCGGGCGGGTGCGGTGCTGGCGCGTAGCAGGTACTCCAGTGGTCCGCGCCGGAAGAACCGGGTCCAGACGAGGGCCAGCAGCATGGCCCCGACGGCGAAGCAGATGAACGCCGGCAGGGTGGCGGAATCCGGCAGGTCCTCGATGCCCAGGGCCTTGATGGCGATGATGTGGCCGACATACGCGGTCAGGGCGATGGAGCCGACCGCGGTGACGGGCGCGGCGAGCCACCGCAGGCGCGCCGACCGGTTGGTGGCGACGAGACACGCGGCCAGGACCGCCAGGGCGACGCCGGTGTTGCCCGCGATGGACCAGGTCGTCTGGCTGTGCGGCGCGGCCACCAGCAGCCAGGCGGGAACACCCGGGGTCGGGTCCTCACCCACGCCGTCGGACCACCAGGCCGATGCCGCCGCCGAGGTGTCTGTGGCCGCATTCACGTCGGCCTGTGCGCCCGGGACGAAGCGCAAGGCCAGCCACGAGCCTCCGTAACCGAGCACGGCCAGCGCCACGCCGTACATGGCGAGCTTGCCGAGCATGCCGGGTCGGCCGAGGTCGAGCTTGGCCAGCGCCATTCCGGCGATGATGAAAGGCAGCCAGGTCAGCACCGGGTACGGGCCGGTGATGAACAGCTCGATGACACCGTCCGTGTCGGTGACCCGGGCCAGCGGATCGTAGTCGATGACGGCATCCGCCCAGTTCCCGTCCTCCACCGCGATCCGGATCAGATACAGCACCTGGGGCAGGACGAGCGTCATCGCCGCGGCGATGACGGCCAGGGTGGCGGCCCGCAGCCGGTACAGCGGCAGCGCGAGGACGAAGAGCAGCCCGTAGGCGGCAAGAATCACGTCGACATCGGTGTCAAGAGCGACCAGGGCGTATCCCACGGCAACCAGAACGACGGAGCGGATCAGCACCCTGCCCATCGCCTGCCGACCCGCGCGCCCGGTCCGCGGCTGGGGCCAGCCGGTGAGGAGAATCAGACTGAACCCCGCCAGCAGAGCGAACAGGGCAGCGGACCGTCCACGCGCCAGCTCCATCACGAAGCCCAGCGCCCCGCCCTCCGACGGCTCGGGGCCGACGTGCGCTGCGTACATGCCCAGGATCGCCAGACCTCGGGCCAGGTCGAGACCGATCAGCCGTCCCGTCGACGACGTGGCGAAGTAGGAGTCTGTCCCGGCCGCCGGTGCGGTCCCGGACTGCACGGCCGGTGATACGTCGTGGGTCACTACTCCAGGATTGAGAAAGCTGCTCCCTTCAACCATCCGGCAGATGTCCGGAGCCACCCCCGCCGACAGGCTGGCCCAGCCCGTGCCGCACGGTCGCAGCCGGTGTCGGGCAGGCGAAGTTCGTACCCGCCGTCGGCCGTCCGCCGTCAGCCGTCGGCACGGAGGTGGCAGTGCCGCCGAGGAGCGCGGCGCGCTGATGCAGGCCGACCAGGCCGGAGTGCGCGCTGGGCAGAGGAAGACGGGACCGTGTCGTTGCGGTATTGGTGACCGTGACACGGATGGCGCCGCCCTCGTGGGACATGCGCACCGTCGCGGGCGGCGGGGTTCGACGAGCAGGGCGCCTGGACGTAGCTGCCCACCTCCCTCCGGCGATGAGGAGGACGGCGAGTCCGTCGACGTCCGTTGTCCGGACGCCCAGCAGCACGACCTCGGGACGTATCTCCCGTGCCGTCCGGACCACCTGGCCGCCGGGAACCGCCGCAACGACGTCGATGTCCTCGTCCGCCGCGTCGGGCTGTGCTGAAAGCCCGTACGGATCAGGGCCTCGTCGGCGTCCACCGTCACCCGGATCACGCATGCTTCACTCGTCATCGGACCACTGTCCGCTTCGTACCACGCCGAGGGACGTCCAGCGGGTGCCCGAGACCGAATCCGGCCGGGCGGCGAGGCTGTGCCAGCCAGTCGGCGGGGGCGTTCCGGACACCTGCCGGATGTTGGCTACCGGCAACTTCCCCAACCCTGGAGTAGTGACGCGCGACGTATCACCGGCTGCGTGTCCGGGGCCGCACCGGCGGCCGGGACGGACTCCTGCTTCGCCACGTCGTCGACGGAAGATGAACGGTCTCGACCCGGCCCGAGGTCCGGCGATGCTGGGCCTGGTCGCAGCGCACGTCGGTCCCGAGACCCAAGCGGCGGCAGCCACACCATCCGGCGTCATGCCGGGCCAGGAAGGAGGACAGTCGTATGAAGGTCCACCTGACATTGCTGTGTGCGACGGCCGGGGGTGCCGCCTTCGGCGACGGTCGCCTGAGCGAGCGCGGCCTGCGTGAGGCATGCTCCGCCGGAGCAGCGCTCCGTCCGTACTCGCTGACCCTCCGGGCTCCTTCCTTCCCCTGCGCTCAGATGGCTGACGCCCTCGGCATGGAGGCAACACTCGAGCCCGCGCTGCGCGACTTCGACTACGGCGAGTGGCGCGGCCGCACGGTCGGCGAAGTCGCCGCCACCGATCCCTACGGGCTCAGCGCCTGGCTCACCGACCCGGATTCCGCGCCACACGGCGGCGAGTCCGTACGTCACCTCTGCCGGCGAACGGCCAACTGGCTGAGCAGCTTGCCGCCCGACACGGGCCGCGCCTTGGCCATCACAGAACCAGCCGTGGTCCGGGCCTTGCTCGTCCTTGCGCTGTCCGCGCCGGCAAGAGCCTTCTGGCATCTCGATGTGCCACCCCTGTCCGCGGTCTCCTTCACACCGCGCGGTGGCCGCTGGAACGTCCGGCTCGACCGAATCACTCTCAATGACAGAGCCGGCAGTGGTCCGTTGGAGCGCAGGGGGTCCGCTCTGGTCACATGACAGCTCGCCGGCAGCTGATGCCTGGCCGCCGCTGAACATCGCGCCGCAGGAGCATGCCGGAAACGTCGCCATCCTCGAACGAGGATCTGTGCAACGACGGACCCACCGCTCCGTTGCACTGGCATCGATGGTCGAAGACACCCCGCCAGTCGGCGGGGGTGGTCCGGACATCTGCCGGATGGCTGAAGCGAGCGTTTCTCCTGAAGTGTGGTGACCATGGGGACACGGCTCAGCTCCGGCAAGCCGTCCGCGCCGGCAGCCCCGTACCGATTTCGCACGCTTACCGGCGATCGTGGCCGAACCAGAGTTCATGATCTTGTGACTTTCGGGTGGCGTGCCCCGGCTGCTGTTCCAGGGCGGGGCCGCCGCGCGTGGGCCGCATGGGCAGGTGCCGGCCGGAACGCCCTGGGGGAGCTGTCGTGATGGGCAATGGCGCTGAGGACGCCACGGCTGCGGGCATGCAGGCGGCAGCGGCCGGCACCGAGATGATGTTGGCCCAGGTGCTGGCCGGTGTGATGCGGACCGAGCAGGTGTCGGTCGACGGCGATTTCTTCACCGATCTGGGTGCCGATTCCATGGTGATGGCCCATTTCTGTGCCCGGGTGCGTAAGCGGGACGACCTGCCCACGGTGTCGATGAAGGACATCTACCGGCACTCCACGATCCGGAGCCTGGCTGCCGCGCTCGCGGACATCACTTCCTCCTCGGCCCCTGCCGCGGTCCAGTCCCGGGCCTCCTCGCAGGCGCATGCGCTGACTTCCTCGCCCCTCCGGGCGCAGACCGACGCACCGTCCGAGGTGTCGTCCGGGTCGCCGTCCGGCACATGGCAGTACGTGCTGTGCGGGGCGGCCCAGCTGCTGGCCTTCCTCGGCTTTTCCTGCCTCGGCGCCGTGGCCGCCATCCTCGGCTACCAATGGATCCTGACCGGCTCCGGGACAGCCGGCCTCTACCTGCGGGCGGTCCTGTTCGGTGCAGCGGTCTTCTGCGGTCTGTGCGCCCTTCCCGTCGCCGCGAAGTGGATACTCATCGGCCGTTTCACCCAACGGCGGATTCCCCTGTGGGGTCTCGCCTACCTGCGTTTTTGGTGCGTCAAGTCCCTGATCCGCAGCAGCCCGGCCCGCCTGCTCACCGGTTCACCGCTGTACGTGCTGTACCTGAGGGCCCTCGGCGCGTGCATCGGAAAAGGCGTCACCATCCTTTCCCGTACCGTTCCCGTCTGCGCCGACCTGCTCTCCGTCGGCGACGGCACGCTCATACGCAAGGACGTGCTCCTGTCCTGCTACCGGGCGCACGACGGCTGGATCGAGACGGGCCCGGTCACTTTGGGCGCGGGTGTGACCGTCAGCGAGCAGACCGTCCTCGACATCGAGACGTCGATGGGCGACGACGCCCAACTGGGCCACGCCTCCTCCCTGCACCCTGGGCAGGCCGTGCCGGCCGGTGAGTCCTGGCACGGCTCACCGGCGCAGCGGGCGGAAACCGACTACCGGGCCGTCGAGCCCGCTGCGTGCGGCTCTGTGCGCAGAGCCCTCTACGGCCTGGGGCAGCTGATGGCCATACTGCTGGTGTATCTGCCGCTGGCGGTGGCCGGCGGCAGCTTCGTGCTCACCGCGATGCCGCAGCTGCACCTACTGCCGTCCACAGACCCGCCCGTCTTCACGAGCCGCGCGTTCTACATCGAGACGCTGATCGCTTCCCTGGTGGCCTTCTTCGGGGGAACGCTCCTGGGCCTGCTCGCGGTGAGCACGGTGCCGCGGCTGCTCAGTCTGGCGATCAAGCCCGACAGGATCTATCCGCTGTACGGCTTCCACTACGGCATGCACCGGGCGATCATGCGGATGACCAACATCAGGTTCTTCACCACGCTCTTCGGGGACAGCTCCGCGATCGTCCACTACCTGCGCTGGCTGGGGTACGACCTGTGCCGCGTCGAGCAGACCGGTTCGAACTTCGGCACGATGGTCAAGCACGACACCCCCTACCTGAGCACGGTCTCCAGCGGAACCATGGTTGCCGACGGTCTGTCGATCATCAACGCCGACTTCTCCAGCACCTCCTTCCGCTTTTCCCGGGCCTCGATCGGGCCGCGCAACTTCCTCGGCAACAACATCGCCTATCCCTCACGCGGACGGACGGGCGACAACTGTCTGCTCGCGACAAAGGTCTTGGTCCCCATCGACGGGCCGGTGCGCGAAGGCGTTGGCCTGCTGGGCTCACCCAGCTTCGAGATCCCGCGCACCGTGCTGCGTGACCAGCAGTTCGACCACCTGGCGACCGGCGACGAGCTGCGACGCCGTCTCGCTGCCAAGAACAGGCACAACGCAGTCACCGCGAGCATGCACATGCTGGCGCGGTGGTTCCACTTCTTCGTACTCGCCCTGATCGCCGTGGCCGCAGTCGACCTCTACCACGTGCATGGCGTGCCGGCGCTTGCACTGGCAAGCCTGCTCACTCTCACGTTCACCGTCGTCTACTTCACGCTGATCGAACGGGCCGTCACGGGATTCCGGCCACTGAAGCCGCTGTACTGCTCGATCTACGACCCTTCCTTCTGGCGACATGAACGCTTCTGGAAACTGACCTCACACCGCTACATGCAGCTCTTCAACGGCACCCCGTTCAAGGGCCTGGTCTGGAGGCTGCTGGGCGCCAGGATCGGCCGTCAGGTCTTCGACGACGGCTGCGCGCTGATCGAGCGGACCCTTGTCAGCATCGGGGACGGATGCACACTCAACGCCGCGAGCGTCATCCAGTCCCACTCGCAGGAAGACGGCGCCTTCAAGTCCGACCACGCCGGGATCGGCCGGGGCGTGACGCTCGGCGTAGGCGCGTTCGTCCACTACGGCACCACGATCGGCGACCACGCGCAGCTTGCCGCCGACTCCTTCCTGATGAAGGGCGAGGAAATTCCCTCTCATGCAGGGTGGGGCGGAAATCCGGCCCGGGGGTAGGTGCCGTCAACGAGCGGCGAACCCACCCTCCGGCCGGGCGGCGCGCGCTACGTCGGCAGGGGTGTGCGCAGGGCGAGGACGGCCATGTCGTCGTGGCCGTCGCTGGGGTGGTGGTCGACAAGGGCCTGGCAGAGGTCGTTCAGGGGCAGGTCGCCGTGGGCGGCCGCGGTTCGGGCGAGCGCGTCGAGGCTGGTGTCGATGGGATGGTCGGGGTGCTCGATCAGTCCGTCGGTGAAGAAGACCACGGTGGAGCCGGCGGGGAGTGGGCGGGTGTGGTCAGGGCGGGGTTGGTCGACGTCCACTCCGAGGGGGATCCCGGGCTCGGCATGCAGGTACTCCGGGTCCCGGCCGGGGGTGATGAGCAGGGGCGGGAGGTGGCCTGCGGTGCTCCAGTGCAGGGTCCAGGTGGAGCCTGCGGGTTCGATGCGGGCCAGGCAGGCGGTGGTGACGGGGTTGTTGGTGATGGCGTGCAGGGTGTGGTCGAGCTGTGTGAGGACCTCGCTGGGCGGGGTGCGGCGGTCGTAAAGCAGGGCGCGCAGCATGTTGCGGGTCTGGGCCATGGCCGCCGCAGCTCTCAGGTCGTGGCCGCCGACGTCGCCGATGACCGCTGCACACGTCCGGTCCGGGAGCAGAAAGGCGTCGTACCAGTCACCGCCGACCTGTGCCGGGGTGGTCGCCGGCCGGTAGATGGCGGCGCCCTCGTATGGTCGCAGGTCGGACAGGGTCGGCAGCAGCAGACGCTGGAACTGCTCGCTGCGCGTGCGGACATGCTCGAACAAGCGCGCGTTTTCGATGGCCACTCCGGCGGCCCCGGCGAGTGCGACGACGATGCCCTCGTCGTACGCGTCAAATGGCTCCCCGTCACGCCGGTCGGCCAGGTACAGGTCCCCATAGACCTCGCCCCGGACGCTGATCGCCACCCCGAGAAGGCTGCGCATCGGCGGGTGACCCGGCGGGAACCCTGCGGAATGCGGATGGGAGGAAATCTCCTGGACCCGGAGCGGTTCAGGGCGGTGGATCAGCGCCCCGAGCAGGCCCCGTCCGTGTGGAAACTCGACGCTGCCCAGGGCGGCCCGTTCCTGCTCGCTCAGCCCCACGGGGATGAAGTGAGCCAGGCCCGTGCCCTGCTCATCGAGGACGCCCAGCGCACCGTAGCGGGCCTGGACCAGATCCATGGCGGCCGTGACGATCCGGTCCAGCACCACCGGCAGCTCCAATTCCCGGCTGACTGCCATGACCGCGTCCAGCAGCGCCTCCAACCGGTCTCTGGTCCGGGCCAGCCCATGGAGCTGCGCGGAGATCTGGTCGAGCTGGTCGTCCAGGAAGCGATGCAGGTCGCCGATGTTCGGAGGTTGCGGTTGATCACGTGCCATGGTTCTCCCGACGCCGCCGCACGAGCCGTCCTACCTGGCGGGCGGGCATTCCCGCGTGCGGACGTCCGGCTCGCGGACCCGCGGATGCAGCCTCTTCGGCCTCCCTGTGCTGCCACATCACCCCGAGCTCGGTCTGGGCCGCATCAGGCCGGTCGCCCGGGTAAGGTCCTCGCCCTCCTGTCTATCGCCTTGAGCCGGCCACCGCCTCCCGAAGCCCGGTCGTCTCAACTCGGCCGAGTCGCGGTGGCCGGAGCGCTGCAGGCACTACCGCGTACCGAGCGGAGCTTGGCGTGGTGCGGGCCGCAACGTGATGACGCGAACCATGATCCACCGGCCAAGATCACAAGGACGACAGCCCCGGGGTGCAGGAGGGGCACAGTCCGCGGTAGGTGACCTCGACGTCGGACACGGTGAAGCCGAACCGTTCCTCCGCCGGGAGGTCGGCCAGTGGATTGCCGGTCGGGTGGACGTCGCGGATGGTGCCGCAGCGGGAGCACACCATGTGCTGGTGCGGACGGTGCGCGTTGGGGTCGTAACGCTTGGCGCGGCCGTCGGTGGAGACCTCCATGACCTCGCCGAGGGAGACCAGCTCGCCCAGGGCGTTGTAGACGGTAGCCCGGGAGATCTCGGGCAGCCGCTGTGCCGCGCGGGCGTGCACCTCGTCGGCCGTGAGATGCACGTGGTCACCGTCGAGGACCTCCGCAACGACACGCCGCTGGGAGGTCATCCGCCAGCCACGCCCTCGCAGTCGCTCCAGCAGGTCACTCATATCGGCTCACCTGTTCGGGCTCGGTGGACACCCGCAGATTACCGGTGGGGACCAGGCTCTGACGGGAAGCGGATCAGGCGATCCTCCAGATCTGGACTCTGTCCATTCCTGGGCGGCTGGGCCTTCTGGGGCAGACCCGCATATAATTGTTCGTTTCCGTTTCCCATGTAAACGGGTGATCGTGATGATCGGAAATGCGTCACCCTTTCTTGTGTGCCTCAGGAGCCGGGACCGTCATCGATCATGGGGCCATCCTGCTGAGCCCACAAACGCCTTTGGATTTTGAGCGCTTGTTACGCGGGATTGCTCTGCGTGTTCTCTTAGCGGTGCGGTCCGCGGTGCGCGACCATACGGACGCCCACACAGGCTCCGTCATCGGCGTCGCTCGTGAGGGCAGACATTCGCCGGCCGCCGGCCCTGCATTCACTCCCGGGGGCCTGGTCAGGCGTTTCCAGCAGACGGGCTCCACGGCGCGCGACGAGCGCGGGTCGCAGTGCTCGACACCAGCAGAGCAAACAACGTCTAGAGCAGTCAGACAGCACAAGGAAACACCGAGACAGGAAGAGGGACGGACGTGTCCGGCAGCGAAAGCGAGAACCCAGTAATCCCCTCCCCGGCCCCCGCGCCGACCCGCCCCAGGACGAACCGGGACTGGTGGCCGAACCAGCTGGACCTTCAGGTTCTCCACCAGCACTCGTCCCTGTCCAATCCGATGGGCGAGGACTTCAACTACGCGGAAGAGTTCGCGACCCTCGACGTCGACGCGCTGAAGCGGGACGTCTTCGAGGTGATGACGACGTCGCAGGACTGGTGGCCTGCCGACTACGGCCACTACGGGCCGCTCTTCATCCGGATGAGTTGGCACGCCGCAGGGACGTACCGAATTGCCGACGGCCGGGGCGGTGGCGGCAGCGGAGCTCAGCGCTTCGCCCCCCTCAACAGTTGGCCGGACAACGCGAGCCTCGACAAGGCACGCCGCTTGCTCTGGCCGGTCAAGCAGAAATACGGGAGGAAAATCTCCTGGGCCGACCTTCTGGTCTTCGCCGGCAACTGTGCCATGGAATCGATGGGATTCAAGACGTTCGGGTTCGGCTTCGGCCGCGAGGACATCTGGGAACCCGAGGAGATCTTCTGGGGGCCCGAGGACACATGGCTCGGAGATGAGCGCTACAGCGGCGACAGGGAACTCACCGGTCCCTTCGGTGCCGTGCAGATGGGCCTGATCTACGTGAATCCGGAGGGGCCCAACGGCAACCCGGATCCGCTGGCCGCTGCCAGGGACATTCGCGAGACATTCCGACGTATGGCGATGAACGACGAGGAGACTGCTGCGCTCATCATCGGCGGCCATACGTTCGGGAAGTGCCATGGTGCAGTCGATCCCCAGTACGTCGGCCCGGAGCCCGAGGCCTGCCCCGTCGAAGCGCAGGGCATCGGCTGGAGAAACACCTCCGGCAGCGGCAAGGGCGCCGACACGATCACCAGCGGGCTGGAAGGCGCATGGACCAACGACCCCACGAAGTGGGACCACGGGTACCTGGACAACCTGTTCTCGTACGACTGGGAACTGACGACGAGCCCCGCCGGCGCGAAGCAGTGGACCCCCAAGGATCCCTCGGCCCAGGGCACTGTGCCTGATGCTCACGATCCGTCGAAGAGGCACGCCCCCATGATGCTGACGACGGACCTTGCGCTGAAGGTGGATCCGATCTATGGGCCGATCGTGAAGCGCTTCCATGAGAATCCTGACGAGCTCGCGGAAGCGTTCGCCAAGGCGTGGTACAAGCTGTTGCACCGCGACATGGGCCCCGCTGCACGCTACCTCGGCCCGTGGGTTCCCGAGCCGCAGCTGTGGCAGGACCCCGTCCCCGAGGTCGACCACGAACTGGTCACCGACGAGGACATTGCTGCCCTCAAGGACACGATCCTCGCCTCGGGGCTGTCCATCTCCCAGCTGGTCTCCACCGCTTGGGCGTCGGCGGCAACCTTCCGCGGCACCGACATGCGTGGCGGGGCCAACGGGGCGCGGATCCGCCTCGCGCCGCAAAAGGGCTGGGAGGTCAACGACTTGTCCGGACTGGGCGACGTGTTGCAGACCTTCGAGAAGATCCGGAAGGACTTCAACCTCGCGCAGTCCGGCGGGAAGAAGATTTCGCTCGCCGACCTGATCGTCCTGGGCGGGTGCGCGGCCGTCGAGCAGGCGGCGAGAAGAGCCGGGCACGACATCACCGTCCCGTTCGTGCCGGGACGCACGGACGCCTCGCAGGAGCAGACCGACGTGGAGTCGTTCGCCGTGCTCGAACCGAGCGCAGACGGTTTCCGCAACTACCTCCGCGCAGGGGAGAAGGTGGCGGCGGAGACTCTCCTTCTGGACCGGGCCAACCTGTTGACGCTGACCGCTCCCGAGATGACGGTTCTGATCGGCGGCATGCGGGCCCTGAACGCCAACGTCGGGAAGTCCGCCCATGGCGTCTTCACCCGTCGGCCCGAGACATTGACCAACGACTTCTTCGTCAACTTGCTCGACCAGGGCACGGAGTGGAAGGCATCCGAATCGGCTGAGAACGTGTACGAAGGCCGGGACCGCGCCACGGGTGACGTCAAGTGGACTGCCACCGCCGTCGACCTCGTCTTCGGTTCCCACTCCCAACTCCGAGCCGTCTCGGAGGTCTACGCGTGCGAGGACGCACAAGAGAAGCTCGTGCATGACTTCGTGGCCGCGTGGGACAAGGTGATGAACCTCGATCGGTTCGACCTCGCCTGAGCCCGATGTCCGGGTCGGCCGCTCGTGGGCCGACCCGGACATCCTCGGGATCCGGGCAGTCGGCCCAGCAGGATGAGCATGCAGGTACCAGGCCCCGACTGCGGGCCGCGCCTCTCCGTCGAGGCGATGCGTCAGGTGCGGCGTTCGAACTCCCCGAGCTGGCTGCTGTCCAGGTGCGGCAGAAGAGCGCCGGGGTCCTGATAGACGGCCGCGGCCCCGGCCTCTTCGAGATCCGCACGGGGATGCAGCCCGACCGGGCCGGGGACGCCCGCCTCTCGCGCGTCGACATCGCAGTCAACACAGCCGTGGTCGATACGAAGTCACGGCCGGCGTCTGCGGTTTCCGGGACGCGAGAGCTGCCGACTGACGATTGACTGGGGGCCGGCAATGACCGAATGACACGGAACTCATGGGGGCCACGCAGTGAAGAGCAACGACACTCCGCTGATACCGGACGCGGTGTGGCTGGAGGAACGACTGGGCGAAGGCTCGCTCTGGCGACCGGACGAGGCCGGTCTGCCGGCCGAGCTGACCGATGCCCGGTCGAGGGAGTTCCTGCTCACGGTCGGCTTTCCCGCCGTCCACCTCGACGTCGTGGGAATCGACACGAGGCACTTGCGGGACGAGGACGGGCTGGAACCGTTCGATGCCGACGAGATCTACGGGCGCCGCTACCCCGACGATGACTCCCCGCCCGAGAACTTCTGCTTCACCGTCGCCATCTGGGGCGACCAGCACCTGATGCTCGACGCCGCGGACGGTGGCATCACCCACTACGACCCCAACGGATGGGACCACGGGGATGGGTGGCAGGGACCGGCCGCCGATTCCCTCCCCCTGCTGGCCGTGCTCCTCGGGCTGATCGCCGAGTCGAGCAACGCCCTCGAATCGGCCGACGACGCCGTACGCGCGGCCGCCGTCACCGATCTGCGCGAGCGCATGATCGGCCAGGATCTGTATGTGAACGAATCTGCGTTCTGGGACGAGATCTTCGACTGTCTGGGCTGAGAACGGGGCCGGTGAGGACAGACGTCGCCGGGACACCGTGCAGCCGATCGTCAAAGACGTTCAAGATGCCCGACTACGGTGACGAGTTCTCCTGACCCGCGGTCCCGAGCGGCCGGCACGGACTGCCGGTGCGGGCCGGCCGCCACCTCACCCGGAGGTGGCGGCCGGGGCCGGCGCCTGGTCAGGACACCAGGGTCTGCTCCTCCAGTTCCGTCAGCTTCACGGTGCACAGGCCGCCGCGTTCGGCCTTGACATCCGTCACCTTCAGCTGGGTGCCCGGCAGGAGGATGAACTCCTCCTCGCCGGTGAACGCGGAGAAGTCGCGGATGCCCACGGCCCGGGCGGGGACCACCTCGAACAATGTCCGCTTGCCGCGGCTGCCGAGGAACGCCTTGGCCACGCCGAGCTCGGACGTGCACGAGGACACGCCCCACCAGGCCACGGTCCGTCCGAGCGGGTACTGCGCACGCAGGTCCAGCGACACCCCGCGCCACAACGGCTTGGTCCGGACGGGGAGTTGCGACACCGCCGAGAACAGCAGCCGCAGATACGGCAGGTACGGGACGAGCCTGGACCGGTCCGGGGAGCGCAGGATGGCGTTGATCTCCCGGTAGAACCCGGACTCGCAGGTGTAGAGGAAGAGGGCGGCGATCGCGTCGGCGGACAGGCCGTCGGACGCCTCGTCCGCCCGCCGCTTGCCGAACTCGTGCGACCGGTCGACGTGCCGGCCCAGCCCCGACAACAGCGCGGCGACCGGGCTGACAGCCTCACGGAAGTCCATGAGCGGGGTGTCGAACACACCCGTGATCGCGGGGAGGACGAGCCCCTCGTCCTTGACGCTGGAGAGCCGGTCGAGGTACAGCTGATGCAGTTCCATGGTGGACGCGATGAACGCGCCCATGCGGTCGGCGACGTCGCCGTCGGCCCCGCCGGTCTCCGCCGCGAGATGGTTCCAGCCGGTGCTCGGCAGCCAGTCGATCTCGTCGGCGCCCAGCGACGCGAGGGCCGCGTTCACCATCCCGAAGTGATCGCCGTCGCAGAAGATGTCGCCCTGCGCTGCGGGGTTGGCGTGGTCGATGTGCCGGACCTCGACCTCGGGGTACTTCTTCTGGAGCTCGAGAACGACCTTCTTCAGACTTCTCGCGTGCGCCCCCCACCACGCGAAGACGACCCCACGGTCCTCCTCGTCGGCGTTCTGCTTGGCCTTGAGGATCTCCTCGACGATCCGCTCGGCGACCGGCCGCCAGAACCGGGTGTGCCGGTCGGTGCCGATAGCTCCGTCGCTGTTGGCCGTCAGCGCCGCGTTCAGCAGCAGCACGCCCTGCGTGAGCATCGCCTGGAACCACTCCGGCGGCTGGACGGTGTCCTGCTTCTTCAGCAGCGCGCGAATGTCGGCTATAGGGGTCTTCTTGGGAATGCCGTACTTCCACATCGTCGCTGCCTTGATGATGCAGCGGATGCTGACAACCCTGCCGAACTGGCTGTCCTTCCAGTCGTGGAAGGTGTTGTCGAACATGGCGATGCCGGTGGCGCTCTCCGGCCGCGGGTACGGGTTCTGGCCGAAAATGACGACCTTCCACTTGTGCGGCGCGTTGGGCTTGAGCGCCTGGAAGGTCAGTTCGCGGACGGGGACGACCTCCGGGCTGCGGCCCGGGCCGATGAACGCGGCCGCGTCCGGCTGCGCCTCGATGACCGGCTTCAGCAGCGGAAGCCAGGGTTCACCGCCGCCGTTGAACAGTTCCGCAAGGGCCAGCGGGTCGTTCGGGTCGGGCGTGGCGGGGGTATGGGCATCGCTCATGGTGGAGGACTCCGAATGGTCGAACTGGGCTGGTGGAAGGCCTGATCGGCGAAGTTCCCATGAGCGTATGTCAGCCCACTGACAGCCCCCTTCCCTTCGCGGGGGAGCGGGTCCGAGCGGCTGCTCTGTCAGTGGGGCGCGGTAGCGTCCCGATCAGTTGAGTGACCGTTCCCGATCGGAGTGAACATGACCGTAGACCGTGCGCAGTCGCCGCTCAGTGTGGTGCTGACCGACATCAACACCGCAGTGGTGGAGGCCTGGCGAGCGGCCTTCGCCGACACCCCCGAGATTGAGATCCGCAAGGGCTCGATCCTCGACGAGGACGTCGACGCCTGGGTCAGCCCCACCAACTCCCGTGGCCGGATGGACGGCGGGGTCGACGCGGCCATCAAGCGGCATCTCGGCGCGGGCATCCAGCTGCGCGTTCAGAGGGCGATCCGCAGCCAGTTCGCAGGAGCCCTCCCGGTGGGCAGCGCGGTGTGCGTTCCGTCCGGGGCGGTCAAGCCGAGGTTCCTGATCTCGACGCCGACGATGGAGACGTCCTCGCAGAACGTCAGCGAGACCCTGAACGTGGCCCTGGCGTGCGCCGCCGCGTTTCAGGCGATCCACCAGCAGAACAAGAAGGCGCCGGGCAGCATCCGGTCGGTGGCGCTGGTCGGCATGGGCGCCCGGACCGGCCGGGTGCTGGCGCGGGTGTGCGCCAACCTGATGTGGACGGGCCACACCCTCTTCAACGACCACTCCTTCGACGACTACGACGACCTGCGCAGCACGATCGTCGCGCAGCTCGACGACCTCGAGAGCGCGCCCGTTGAGAAGCGGGTCCGCATAGCGCCACCCAAGCGCGCCGCCCCGCGCCGCTGACGAGGCTCTCGGCCGCCCTCCGTCGTAGTGGACCGGCTCATGTGCCCGGGCCGCGCAGGTTCTGCGGGCGGGAGGCGGATACACGCGCTGACCACGGGGGAGGGGGTACTGACGGTGCCCGGCTGGGGCGGTCCGTTGCTGTGCCCAGGAGGTTCAGCCCGCGGCTCCCACGCGCAGAGGGCGCCCGAGGTACGCCCACCCCAAGGGGTTCCATTGCAGGCGTCGCACTTTGGCCCTGTCCCCCGCGATTCCGGCCGCAGAACAGGCAACTACCACAGGTCCAAGCGCTACCACCGCCGTCTGCGCTGGCTGTTCTACATGTCCGCGCAGACCGCCATGATGCGGCCAGGACCGTCCCGGGGCTACTACCTCAAGAAACGTGCACGCCACCGGCCACAACGCCCGTTGCTCACCGGCAGGAACGGCCTCAGCGGTTCCCACTCAGCATCGCTCAGTGCGTTGTGGCTAACCGGATTTCGTTCGAGGCGTGCGGCGCGGGTGATCATCTGGACAGAGGTACGGGTGCGGTCGCGGGCATGAAAGAACGGGCCCCTTGGTAGTGACGCGGTTACGACACCAGCACGACCAAGGAAGCCCGTTGCCCGATCAGTTGAGCAGTACCACTGTGCCTGCGTCCACCGCGGTCACCCCTGCGTGTGACTGCTACGTGCACCGGTTCGGTTCGATCGCTCCGGGGCTGCGGGCAGGCTGCTATCCCAGTGACATGACGGATGCGGAGTGGGCCGAGGTCCGCTCGGCGATGCCGGTTCCGGCCTGGCTGCTGAAGCGGGGCGGGCGTCCGGAGGCGTACTGCCACCGCGAGATACTCGACGCGGTGCGCTACCTGGTCGACAACGGCGTGAAGTGGACGGCCATGCCGGTCGACTTCCCGTACTGGCGGGCGGTCTACGACTTCTTCCGCCGCTGGCGGTCCTACGGCTATGTGCGTGAACTGCACGAACGCCTGCGACGTTCGGCGAGGGAACGCTCGGGCCGCAACGCCGAGCCCAGTGCGGGAGTCATCGACAGTCAGTCGGTGGACGCCTCCGAGACCGTCGGCGAGGACAGCCGCGGATACGACGGCGGCAAGTCACGTGACGGCCGCAAGCGTCACATCCTGACCGACACCGAGGGCCTGCTCCTGGAGGTCACCGTGACCACGGCCGATGTGCACGACTCCAAGGCCGCCCCCGCACTGCTGGAGACGTTCATGGACCAGCCGGGCCGGCTGCTGAAACTGGTGTGGGTCGACAGTGCCTACCAGGGTCCGGCGCTGGCGAAGGCGTTCGCCCGCCACGGAGTCCGGACCGAGGTCGTGCGCCGCTCCGACGGACAACGCGGATTCGTCGTCCTGGCCCGCAGGTGGGTCGTGGAGCGCACGCTGAGCTGGCTGGCCCGCTCACGCCGCCTCAACCGCGACCACGAACGCCGCCCCGACCACCACGCCCAGATGGTGTGGTGGGCCGCCGTGATCAGGCTGTCCCGGCGCCTGGCCGCAGACGCTCCGCGCTGGCCGGAGAAACGCCCCGCCCGACTGCTGCGGGCACGGGCATGAACCGTCCGTCCTTCGCCCGCACCAGCCAGCCCCGCTTCTCCAGCACGTAGGCACGGTGCCGGATCCTCTCCACCTCGTTCTTGATCTCCGCCTCCCGGCCCACCGCCCGCGTCAGCTCCACCCCGTTCACCGGCCCCGAAGCAGCCACCACCGCGGCGAACACCTCCCGGTACAGGCCGCTGAGCACCTCCTCGCCCATGCCCGACCGCCACACCGGCGGCCGCTCGCCATGCCCCGCGCCGGGGCCGCCCGATCCCACGGCAGCAGCCATCCCACCACCGGACAGCACGGAAACCGGCGTATTCACCGCGCCCTCCCCGGCCAGCACCGACACGAGCTCCTCACGCCCCACCCGGGCCCGCTCGACCCGCTCCCGCGCGGCATCCACCTCCGCCTGAGCCTGCTCCAGGACCTCCGTCCAGGACTCCAGATCCTGCCTCGCCCGCGCCTCACGCTGTTCCATCAACCCCAGCACCGACGGCATCGCACCCTCCTCGATCCACAACAAGCCGTCCGCTGCCTGCCCCTACCCCTCCGCGATCATGCCCCGCACACGACGAAGCCCCTGCTCATCGAACAGGGACTCCCTTTGCCACAACGCACTCAGATCACCCCGCCCCATGCCCGGAACAACGACCTGGACACAGCGCAGTCACAAGGTCGGCCGGGCAAGTGCTAGAGCATGCTGAGTGCCTGCATCGCATTGCGTTCGATGCGCGAGAGCTCGTGGAGGATGGAGCCGGCCTGCACGAGGTTCTTCGCGTCGCCGGATTCCCCTGCTGTCGCGACGAGTGCGGCCACCTGTGTCCAGAGGGTGGCGGCCTCGGCATACAGGGTGTGGCCGGTGCGCAGGTGGCTGCTGTCGATCAGCTGGGCACACTCGGCGAGGAAGTCCCGGTAGAGGTTGCGGAACAGGGCGCCGCCGGTGCCGGCCCTCTCCATGAGGACGGCGGCCCGTGGCAGGTCCTCCCGCGGATTGTCGCTGCGCTGCAGCCACTTCGGCACTTGCTTGGCGGTCTTCTCGATGCCCCGGTGGCCCAGGTTGGCGATGGGCGGGTTCAGGAAGGCGCCGGCGCAGGTCTTGATCGCGGGGATGATCCCGTCCTGCGGTGACGTCAGGTTGCTGGGTGCTGTGATGGTGAAGGAGCGGTGCTTGGCGGTCATGGGGCCGCGCTCGGCTCTGGCTCTGGCCAGGCCGGCGAGGCTGGTCGAGACGGCTCCGCCTTGCGCGTCGGTGTCCACCAGGTAGGCGTCCTGTTCGTCGTAGCCGTACATGGCCACGACGTGCCCGCCGAAGTGCACCTTGGTGCTGAAGTAGTCCAGGTGGTAGCTGTCGAGCTGAAGGCCGACCGGCCGACCGGCGTCGATGGGTGCCGCCACGTTCTGCCATGCCTTGCGCGGGGAGGTGGTCTCCCCGACCAGCAGCTCAAGCCCGAGTACGGCGGCCAGGTTCCTGGTGAGCTCGAACGGCTTGGCCCTGCCTCCCAGGAAGGGAAAGCCCATGCCTTTGCTGTCCCAGTAGATGAAGGACAGCCCGGAGCCAAGCCCGAACAGCATGGGCTCGGACAAGTCGAGTCCCTCATGGCGCAGCAGAACGCCCAGCGCCGTCGTCTCGCAGTGCTGCATACCGCGGGCATCGATGTCCTTCACCATGGTCATGCCGCTAATTCTCCTCCCTCACCGGACGACAACGCCGCAGATGTGCGTGCCAGACCATCACGGCCCAGGCGTGATCCGCCGGACAATACACCTAGAGGTTGAAGCCGCCGGACACCTCGATGTCTGGGACTGTAAAACGTTCGGCCCTGTCTCACATTCGGTGGTGACGGAGCGTGCTGCTATCCGAGGAGGATGCGGTGCCGAAGCAAGGTGAAGCCTGCTCGTCCGTGCATCTGGCGTGCGATCCGTTTGGTCTTGGTGTTGACGCCCTCGGTGGGGCCGTTGCTGTACGGAAGCGTGAGCCCGGCGATCACGGCGTCGATGTCCCGGTCCAGGCCTCGGGTGAAGGCATTAGATGGGGCAGGTCGGCTGCTCGGACTTGGGCGATCCAGCGCGTGAGCGCATCGGCATTGTCGGTGTGAGGCGCAAGGAGTGGGGCGAAGTCCCTGATATCTGCAGCCAGTTGGGTCATCTCGGGGCAGGCGGCGGTGAGCTTGGCCAGGAGCTCGTGTTGCTCGGCCTTGAGGTTGTCGGGCCTGGTCAGCAGCATCCGGGCGAGCCTGCGTGGGGAGATGTGGCTGCGGTCGGCGTCCGCGCGGCCTTGGTTGATGTACTTGTGCAGGAGGTTGAGGCAGCCGGCGAAGCCGAGGGCTTTGATCTCTTCGAAGAGGTGCTTGACGGGGACGCTGGGGTCTTCGGCTCGGCGTTTGCGCAGGTGCTCGCGGTAGGGGTCGACGAGGCTGGCGCGGTATTTGGGGACGCGGAGCATGCGCTCGGGCTTCTCGGCTCGCGCGTAGCGTTTGACGGTGTTCAGGGCCAGCTGCAGACGGCGGGCGCATTCGAGCAGGCCCACACCCTTCTCGAGCATGCCGTGGACCTGGTGCCAGCGTTCCAGGGTGGTCTGGGCACGGGGCCCGTCGTAGATGGGCGCGTCCAGCACGGCGGCCCAGCAGGTGCTGTGTGCCTTGACCTCGCTCAAGGCGGCTTCGCACAGGTTGTGCCACACATGCCACCGGTCCGCGACCTGCACCGCGTCAGGCAGGGCGCGCCGGATCGCCTCGGCGTAGGTGGCTGAGCCGTCGCGGCACACGATCTCGATGCCAGGATGGTCGCGCAGCCACGCCTCCAAGGTGTCGGCCGTGCGGTCGGGCAGCACGTCGATCCGCTCATGGGTCTCGGCATCGATGATCACGGTGGCATAGCGGTGCCGCCGGCGCAGGGCGAAGTCGTCGACGCCGATCACACGGGGCACCCGCCCGGTGGGCAACGAGATCCGCAGCAGGGTGCGCAGGGCCGTGTGACGCGACAGGCTCACCGCCAATATCGCCAGCAGACGTGCCCCGGCCCGGCCCGCTAACTCCTTGACCACGGCCTTGATCTGCCTGGTCAGACGAGCGGTGCGTCGCTGGTACCGGTCCAGGACGCCGGGCACCTGTTCGCGGAAGGTGTGACGGCAGCCGCGCGTGGGACACACCAGACGCCGCACCCGCACACGGACCACCACCCGTCGTTCATCGACCGGCAGGTCCGCGACTGTCCGCCAGTGATAGCCGTGCACGCGTTCCGACGGGGCCCCGCACACCGGGCAGACCGCAGTGTCCCGCGGAGTCCGTGCCCGCACCACGATCCGCTCACCTTCGTCGACCACATCCGCGATGACCAGCGGGGACAGACCCGAAAAGACCGTCTGCACGAGCTCGTTGACATCCTTCACGCGAATGTCAACGACCCATCACGACGCTCCGTCACCACCGAAAGTGAGACAGGGCCAAACGTTCGGTGTAACTCCCGATCATGGAAGATGCATCGATGACCAGCAACAACGTGACCGAGGCCGAGTCCGTCGAACTGTCTGAGGCGGCGCCGGCGAAGTCTGTGGATGACCGGCTGATCGACGAGCTGGTGGGCCGGGCTCAGACCGAGGGCCTTCAGCTGACCGGCGAGGGCGGGCTGCTCCAGTGATTGAGGTACTGGCACTGATCGCGGGCGGCTACGACGGCCTCCTCCTCGTACCGGACCGCGTCAGGCGCGGCCGTGCGGAGGGCGATGCTACGAGGGGATGGCGGCACCCGCGTACGACTCATCGCTCTCCGGCTCCTGCGGCGGGTCGCTGAGCTGCTCGCGCACATAGTTCCAGACCACTGCAATGAGCGCGGCTACCGGTACCGCGAGGAGGCTGCCCACGACGCCGGCCAGACTGCCGCCCAACGTCACCGCCAGCAGAACCACCGCCGCGTGCAGGCCCAGTCCGCGACTCTGGATCATCGGCTGGAACACGTTGCCCTCGAGCTGCTGCACCACGACGATGATAGCCAGCACGATCAGCGCGTCCGTCAGGCCGTTCGACACCAATGCGATGAGCACCGCGACCAAGCCGGCGAACAGGGCACCCACGATCGGTACGAACGCGGACACGAAGGTCAGCACCGCCAACGGGAGCACCAGTGGCACCCCCAGAATCCACAGGCCGATGCCGATGAAGACGGCGTCGAGCAGGCCGACGAATGCCTGGGAACGCACGAACGCGCCCAGGGTGTTCCAACTGCGCGCGGCCACGATCGGGACGTCGGTGGCGAGTCGACCGGGGAGCTGACGGGTGAGCCACGGCAGGAACCGCGGACCGTCTTTGAGGAAGAAGAACATGAGGAAGAGCGCCAGGACGGCAGTGACCACGCCGTTGAACACGGTGCCCATTCCTGTGACGACAGCGGTGACCATGCTGCCGACGCTGTTCTGAATGCGGTCGATCGCGGCGTCGAAGGCATCTGAGATCTGGTCGTCGCCGATGTTCAGTGGCGGCCCGGCGGCCCACTCGCGCAGCTTCTGGATGCCGTCGACCACGCCGTCGGCCAGCTCGCCGGACTGGGACGCGACCGGCACCGCGATGAGCGCCACGATGCCCGTAGCAACCAGGAGGAACAGCACGGTCACAACCGACGCGGCCAGGGCGGGGTGCCAGCCGCGCCGACGCAGGAAACGCGCCAGGGGCCAGGTCAGCGTGGTGAGAAGCAGGCCCACTATGAGCGGCCAGACGACCGACCACATCCGGCCTAGGATCCACAGGGCCACCGCAGCCATCACAAGTATCAGCAGCAACTCGACGGAGACACGTGCCGATGTTCGGAGCGCGGCGGCGGTCTTGGTGGAACTCAACGTGGCAGGCATGGGATCACCCTATTGGTGCCCCGGTCGCAGCTCGGTATCGCTACTGGTCAGGAGCCGCTTTGCGGTCTCGTTGACTGACTGTCAGGCAGGGGAGGGCGCTGCTGTCGCTGCCGGTGCTCGGCCTGCAACGGGACGCCGATCCGGTGCGGCGGGGCCGGCGGGTGCAGCGGTGTGGTCATGGAGATGGCGTGGTGCACGGCGTCTCGTACCTGCCACTGTCCGAACGGCAGTTGAAGCGCTTGCCGTCGGGCGGCCACACCCTCGGCCCGATGAGGCAATCCATCGGGTCGCGGGAAGGACACCGCGATCGTCGGCTGTCCGTCGTCCCGTCGCCTTGTGGGCGGCCCGGCGCGTTGGGCACAACACGCAGGGGCGTGCGCGGTGTGCCGGCGGACTTCGTGCCGGGACTGTCAGGCGTCGGTGCGCGGTCCGGCGAACTCGTCCAGGGTCCGTACGTAACGGCCACCGAAATCGATCCGGGTGATGTCCTTGCCGGGAAACTTGGTCACGTCGTCGTGCCAGCACGCGCTCGGGTCGATCTCCCTCAGCCGCACCGACTTGGTCCGCACCTCCGTCACCGCGCCGATCCAGCAGGCGTCCGCCACATGACGTTCGGCATGGAGTGCGACAAGTCCGAAGGCTCTGTGCGCGGCCTCCACCAGGGCGGGCAGCGTGTCGAGGGGAAGCGTGTGGCCGGGCATGATCACCGGCCACTGGCCCCGGCGGTGCAGTGCCCTGATGGTGAGGCATGTCTTGTCGCCCTTACGCCGGACCTTGACGATGTCCGCGGTGCGGACCGCGGCCCAGCCGTCGAGTTGGATGTCCGAGCAGGGCGCCATGAGGGTCCAGGAAGGCGTCGTGGCGACGGCGAAGCCCTCGATCTTCTCGGCTCCCCGGATCGAGCGGTGGATCCGGACCAGGTTGCCGGTGTGCACGGCCTGGTCGAGCCGCTTCAGGATGCGGTCGGCGTCTGCGGAGTCCGGCCGTACGGTGTCTCGTTTCTTTGTCATGCCCTGGATTGTGGCGGGGCCGACCCGCAGGTTCATCCTGTTTTGGCAGCTCCTGTGGCCAGTGCCCTGCCGCCTGTGCACCGACTCGGCAGAGTCGCCGCGGGCGGTGCGGCCTCGCGGCGGACGTGGGCCATGTCGAGAAGTGGCAACTGGCGCTGGACATGAGCGAGATCCGGTCCTGGGGCATCGATGTCCCCGCTTGTCTTTGCTGCCCACGCCTTCCGCACACTGCAGCGACTGGCTCGGCCCCAAGAGAATCGGTCCTGACTACCAGATCGTCCGCGAGATGCAGTTACCCTCGCTGTCCGGACCGGCGCTTGCCTCACCTGTCACCGCGACATAGCCACATCGATACCACCCTGATCAGCCCCTACCATTGCTGGTGGTTCCGCCCCTAGGGGCGTTGACAGGTGTCTGTCGACATGTTGCTATGAGGCGCCGCTCAGCTGGACCTGCGCCGCGTCGCATGCCGCTCGGGCACCGGATCGACGGCCACTTGACCGGGGGCGGCGCCCCCGAACCCAGAGCGAGGACCCATGCCGCAGCGCGCCGCGACCATCGTCGGCGGTGGGATCGGCGGCCTCGCGGCGGCCATCGCTCTGCACCGCCGGGGCTGGCGCGTCGAGGTGCTGGAACGGGCCCCGGAGTTCACCGAGATCGGCGCCGGCATCTCCCTGTGGCCGAACGCGCTGCACGCGCTCGAGGCGCTCGGCCTGGCCGGCGCCGTCCGGTCACTCGGCGCCGTCGAGGCAGCAGGCGGCGTACGCGACCGCCGGGGCCGCTGGCTGTCCCGTACGGACAACGCGGAGCTGGCGCGCCGCTTCGGCCATCCCCTGGTCGTCCTGCACCGCGCGGACCTGTTGCGGGCGCTCACCGAGGCGCTGCCCGCCGGCAGCCTGCGGTCGGGCAGCGAGGTGTCCGCGGTCCGCGACGACAGCCACGGCCCGGTCGTCGTTCACCGTGGAGGCGAGTCCCGGCCCGACCTCGTGGTCGGCGCCGACGGGCTGCGCAGTGCGGTCCGCCACGCTCTGTGGCCGGACACGGCCGGCCCCCGCTACGCCGGTTACACGGCTTGGCGCATGGTCACGGAGCCCCTCGCCGAGCAGCCCTCCGAGGGCGCGGCGACCTGGGGCCGGGGAGCGAGGTTCGGCTACACGGCGCTGCCGGACGGGCGGATGTACTGCTTCGCGACCGCGTCGCTGCCGGCGGGAGCAGCCTCAGGCTCGTCCGAGTACGCCGAACTGCTGCGCCGGTTCGGGTCCTGGCCGGATCCCATCCCCGCCCTGCTGGCCGCTGTCCCGGCGGACGCGGTGCTCCGGCACGACCTGTACGACCTGCCGCCGCTGCCCTCCTTCGTCCGCGGCCGGGTCGCGCTGCTGGGCGACGCGGCCCATGCCATGACCCCCAATCTGGGTCAGGGCGCGTGCCAAGCGCTGGAGGACGCGGTCACCCTCGCCCACTGCCTCGACGGCACCCCGGACATGGCCGCCGCGCTCCGCTCGTACGACCTGCTGCGCCGCCCGCGGACCCGGGCCATCACGCGCCGCTCCGCCCGGCTCGGCGCAGTCGGCCAGCTGTCGTGGCCGCCCGCGGTACTGCTGCGCGACACGGCCGCCCGGCTGACGCCGACGCGGGCGACGCTGCGTTCCATGACGCCGGTGCTCGGCTGGACCGCGCCCGCTGACCCCGTGACCGTGACGGAGAACGAGAGCCGCTGATGCCGGACTGGACGTACCACCCGCTGCGCGGCGCGGCCGCTGCCGTCCTTGGCCGGCACCGTTCGCAGCGCACCGCACTGCGGCTGCTGGCCTCGATCGGCTCCCGTCCCGCCGGCGCTCGGCTGATCGCCCGGGCGTTCGGCCACCGTCATCCGCCGGAGCGGCTCGCCGGTGAGATCGCCGGCGTGCCCGTGACCGTCCGCCTCGGCATATCCGTCCCGCCCTCGCTCGCCCGCGAAGCGGTACGCGCCCTGGCCCCGCTCGGGGCTGGTGTCGTCGAGGTGGTGCCCGTCTCGGCGGCCGACGCGGAGACCGTACGCGAGGCTGCTGCCGACCGCTCGATCCCGATGGTCGTCCGCGCCTGCGACCCGGAGACCGAGGCCGCCCTCAAGCCCCATGTCGACGGCTTCACCAACGGTGACGACCCGCGCGTGATCCATGTGTCCGACCCGTCGGTCACCGCCGCGGCCGCCGCTCTCGAGGAGCCAGGAGCCGTGGTGCTCGCCCGGCCCGGGGTGCTCGTCGAGGCCGGACCCGGCTGGTTCGCACGCGTCACGGAGGCAGCCACGCCCACCGCACCCGCTCCGGTGCTACAGGACGTCGGCCGCGATCCCCGCCGCTGGCCCGCCTGGTGGTGGGCGCTGCTCGTCGGGCTCGGTATGACGGGCGCCGGACTCGGCGCCGCGGCGATCACGCTCGGGCCGGTGCTGCTCTGGTACGACCGCGACTACCTCGGGATGACGCTGCACGAACTGCATGCCGCCAACCACCACCTCGTGCACTTCCTCCAGCACGACCGGATCACCATGGCGGGCACGATGGTGGCGATCGGCGCCCTCTACACCGGTCTGGCCGTGGGCGGGATCAGACGCGGCTGGCCCTGGGCCCGCGAGGTGTATCTGCTCTCCGGGGCGATCGGCTTCCCCACCCTGTTCTACTTCCTGGCCACCGGCTTCGTGGAACCCCTGCACACGGCCACCACCATCGTGCTGTTCCCCATGTTCGTGGCCGCGGTCCGTCGGACCCCGTACGCCCCGCGGTGGCGCCTGGCGCCCGAGGGGCCGGAGCCGGAGCGCCGGCGAGCGTTGGTCGGGCAGCTGCTGCTGATCGTCACGGGAGCGGGGCTGTTCGCCGGCGGTGCGGTGATCTCGGTGGTCGGTCTGACCGGTGTCTTCGTGCCGACCGACCTGGCCTTCCTGGGAACCAGCGCGCAGGCGCTGGAAGCCGTGAACCCCCGGCTCGTGCCCTTCGTCGCCCACGACCGCGCGGGGTTCGGAGGCGCCCTGATGGCCGCCGCGGTGGCGATCACTCTGCTCAGCGTGTGGGGTTGGCGCCGGGGTGAGGCCTGGGTGTTCTGGACCCTGGCCGCGGCGGCGGCCGCAGGCTTCCTCCCGGCTGTCGTGGTTCACGGCGCGATCCATTACACGGACTTCATCCACCTCGCGCCGGTCTACTTCGGCATCGCCCTGAGCGGTACCGGCCTGCTGCTCGCGCGTCCGTACCTCTGCGCCAAGGCGTCGGCGAGGCCGAAGGACTGACGGGCCGCCCGAGCGAGCGCTCCGCGATGAGTGCATGGACGACTTGGATGGCCCCGATACACCGGGCTGGGGCTACATGCGGTTGGCCCTCTCCGCGGTATCCCCGGCCGGCGGTCGAGCAGGTTGTCCAGCCACTGCAGTTGCGCAGACGCCAGGCGACCTCCTGGCGACCGAGGAACCGTCCCCGGCCGAGCTGCTGCCCGCGATCCGTAAGCGGCTGCTCACGGGCCGCGGTTGAGCACCGAGGAGGCTGCGGAGGTCATCCGGCGCTGCTAGTGCTCTGACCGGGAAGGTTCGCCGGGTCGGTGGTCGCTTCGTCAGTCTTGGAGCCAGCCGTGCATTCTCCTTTTGAGTGGCGGTAGCAGTCCCGAAGAAAATGGATTGCCTTGGGGGCAGCGCTCACGTTGGCTGGGCAGCATGGCTGAACTGCGTACCGATCGCCTCGTGCTCCGTCGATGGCAAGACTCCGACCTTGAACCATGGGCGGCGATGAATGCTGATCCCGAGGTTCGGGAGCACTTGGGCGACCTACTCACCCGTGAACAGAGCGATGCCTCCGTGGCGCAGTTCCAGGCCGAGTTCGACCAGCGAGGCTACGGATGGTGGGCAGTTCAATTGCAGACCACGGGCGAGTTCATCGGCTTCGCGGGCTTGGACCAGGTGGATGATGGCATGCCGTTCACGGGGGTAGAGATCGGTTGGAGGCTCGCTCGCTCGGCCTGGGGCCAGGGTTACGCCACCGAGGCCGCCCTGGCTGGCCTGGCCTTCGGCTTCGAAACGCTTGAACTCCCCGAGATCCTTGCAGTGACGACTGCTACCAACCTCCGTTCCCAAGCAGTGATGCACCGGATCGGCATGACCCGCAACCCGGCTGACGATTTCGACGACCCCACCGCGCCCGAAGGGCCACTGCGTCCGAACGTGCTGTACCGAATCGCGCGTGGTGTGAGGGTCTGACGCTCTCGGCTCGGTCGCTTGTCAGGCTGTGGCGGGGAGCGGGCGTCCGCCCCCGCGGATGCCCTTCTCGCTGCGGATGCGGGCGCGTTCGCGACGCTGCGCCGCGAGGACGTCGGGGTGGCGGGCGTTGGTGTTGCGCCAGCGCAGGTAGGCATGCAGGGCCCGGGTCTGCACGCGGTGGTTGCGGTGGTTGGAGTTGGCGATCGTGAACTGCCGCAGTGGCCCGAAATGGGCTTCGATTGGGTTGGCCCAGGAGGCGTAGGTCGGGGTGAAGCACAGCTCGACGCGGTTCTTCTTCGCCCAGCCACGGATCTTGTCGCCCTTGTGGGCGGACAGGTGGTCCAGGATGACGTAGATCGGGGCGCCGTCCGGACGCGCGGCCCGGATCGACCTCAGTGCGGCCAGGGTGTTCACCGCACCCTTCTTGCGGCGGTTGACGCCCCACTGCCGGTCGTCGCCGACGGAATAGCAGCCGTGGAAGTACCGCACCCCGTGGGTGCGGTGGTAGGTCGCGGGATGGCGCTCGGGTTGACCGATGGGAGCCCAGCCAGCCCCGGCGGTGGGGCGAATGCCGAGCGGCCCGAACTCGTCGAACGCGAACACGCGGTCCGGGAAGGGTTCCAGCACCTCCTCGATGCGGCCCAGCTTGGCGTCGCGCTCGGGTCGGGCGACTCCTTCCAGGTCTTGGTGCGTTGGAAGGTGACGCCGCGGCGGGCGAGCAGGCACCGTAATGCCTCGCGGCCGACCCGGATCACTCGGCCGTGCACTTTCCGCAGGTAGGCGGCGAGTTTGCGGATGGACCAGCGGGTGAAGGGCCGGGCCGAGCTTGGTCGGGCGGGTAGTGGCCATCTGGACGACGAAGTCCTCGTCGTCAGGACTGAGCAGGCGGGGACGGCCTCCCGCCCAGCGAGGGTCCAGGCAAGCCAGGCCGATCTCGTTGAACCGGTGGATCACGTCGCGGACGGTGTCCTCGTCGGCCTGGACCAGCTTCGCGATCACCGGGACCCTGTTTCCACCGGCCGAGGCCAGCAGCATCATCGTGCGCCGGTACAAACCCGCGCGGGCCGCGGCAGCCCGTGAGGCTGCTCGGAAGGGTTCAGCGCCTGCACCGCGCTCGCCAGGCTGTCGACGACGGTCTCGTCATAGACGATCGATCCCTCGCGCAGCCAGCTACGGAACTGCTCGCCGAACTCCGCAGCCCGGTCCGGGTGGTATCCCAGGGTGAAACCACGCAGGTTCGGATGCTTGCCCAGGACGCTCAGGAGATCGTCGGGGCCGTCGCCCGGTGGGCCGCGCAGCGATGCGCCTGTGCACGTTCATGACCGCGTGTTCACTACGGTCTGGTCTCTGCCTGGAGAGTCAGCGATTGCGCAGGGTCCGCCGACACAGCGACTGCGCATCACCCCCCGGGTTCCGGCGGTTCCGCAGGACTTAGCACGTATGAAGACGCGGGCCCTACATCATGCGCAAGGCGTGCCAGGACCTGGCTGGTGTGGAGCCGTGGGTGTGCGCTCGGGTCGATGCCCGTCCGCTCAAGGCCTCGCCCTGAAGGACTGGATCCAGTGCGAGTCGACGACGATCCCCGGAAACACGAAATGGCCCCCGCGTCCGAAGACGACGAGGCAGGCGTGTGGGCGGGGAGTGAACTGAATCGGACCGAGCACCTGGTCACGGCACCACAGAGAAGTGAGTACGCGGACTCAGGACCTCAGGCTCCCCTCGGCGCGAGGATGAAGATCGCCTCGCCGCCCCGACCCCAGGAGTCCCGTGCTCAGTCGCATCGCCGCCGACTTCGTCGCCTCCGTAGGCCGCCTGACGACGTCTGCTGAACTGACCACCGTCCCAGCCACCGGCATCCTCGTCGCCAACCACACGTCCCTGGCGGATCCGGCTATCGTGCTCGCCGCCTTGCGTCGTATGGACGTCGAACCGGTCATCCTGGCCACCGCCGGTCTGTGGCGCATCCCTGTCCTGCGGTATCTCCTGGACCGCGAAGGCCATGTTCCCGTCCACCGCGGCACCACCCACGCAGCCCACGCCCTGGACAAGGCTGCGGCAGCACTCGACGCCGGGCGCCTGGTGCTCATCTACGGCGAAGGGCGCCTGC
This sequence comes from Streptomyces sp. NBC_00390, assembly GCF_036057275.1. Classification (NCBI taxonomy): domain Bacteria; kingdom Bacillati; phylum Actinomycetota; class Actinomycetes; order Kitasatosporales; family Streptomycetaceae; genus Streptomyces; species Streptomyces sp. NBC_00390. Next base: position 8,242,090 of record NZ_CP107945.1, read on the forward strand.
CTCGTCGCAGGGACGCCGCCGAGGCCGCTCCCGACTCATTTCGCAGCGGTCCTGCACGCCTCGCTGCCGCCTCCGGCGCCCCCATCATTCCGATCGGCCAGGCGGGAGCCCGCCGGGTCACCTCCGGCAGCCCTGCCAAGCAGGTCGCAGGGCTCCTCACGGCCCACATCCGTCGTCCCCGCCTGCATGTGCACGTCGGCGCTCCGATCGAGCTGCCTTCGGGAACAGCCGCCGCGACCGCGGCCGCCCATCATGCAGTCACCGCTGCCTGGCGAACCGCTGCGCAGCGCCTGGGTGAGCCTGCAGCGCTTGCGGCCTGATCAAACCAAGCGGTTCGGCACTAGATGCAATACCGGTGATTTAGATCGGCGCCTTCATCGGCGACGCGGCCCTGACCGGCGATCCCCTGTGGGGGGTGGGGTGCGGGTGGGCTCTGCAGTCCGCGCAATGGTTGGCAGAGGCGGTTGCGTCGGCCGCAACCGGTCCGGGCGACCTCAACAGGTCGCTCGTGGTGTACGCACGCAGACACCGGCGCCGACTGCGCGGACACCAGTACCTGGCTGTCGACTTCGCCAAGGCCCGTCCGTTCAATCCCTTGGAGCGGCTGATGTATTCGGCGGCAGCGCGCGATGAGTCGGTGGCGCGGCACATGCATCTGTTTGCATCCCGCCTGATCGGTCCAATGCGTTTCTTGAACCCTGTGGCACTGGCCAAGGCTTCGGCCGTCGACATCAAGCATCGCGGGGCGGCTGTGCCACCCGCGCACCTGTCACACACGGGGTCATGACCGGCGCCCCTCCCACTCCACCCGCTCGCGGAAGATTCCACAGAAAGGAATACTGAACCGCCTGGCCTGCTGCAGCCGAGTGCAGGTGGGAGCGGCTTCAGCTTTGCGGCGAATACGGGCCGGGCGGCTCAACCGGCGCCGGTGGTTGGTCCTGGTCCTTGGGCTGGTCCTTGTCCTTCTTCGTGTCGTCGTCCTTGGGCTGGTCTTTCGGCTGGTCCTTGTCCTTCTTCGTGTCGTCGTCCTTGGGCTGGTCTTTCGGCTGGTCCTTGTCCTTCTTCGTGTCGTCGTCCTTGGGCTGGTCTTTCGGCTGGTCCTTGTCCTTCTTCGTGTCGTCGTCCTTGGGCTGGTCTTTCGGCTGGTCCTTGTCCTTCTTCGTGTCGTCGTCCTTGGGCTGGTCTTTCGGCTGGTCCTTGTCCTTCTTCGTGTCGTCGTCCTTGGGCTGGTCTTTCGGCTGGTCCTTGTCCTTCTTCGTGTCGTCGTCCTTGGGCTGGTCTTTCGGCTGGTCCTTGTCCTTCTTCGTGTCGTCGTCCTTGGGCTGGTCTTTCGGCTGGTCCTTGTCCTTCTTCGTGTCGTCGTCCTTGGGCTGGTCTTTCGGCTGGTCCTTGTCCCTCTTCGTGTCGTCGTCCTTCGGCTGGTGGTCCTTCTCCGGAAACTCCTCTTTCTTGTCGTGGTGCTCCTCTGGCGATGCAGGAGGGGGCAGGACAGGGAACGGCGTTTCGGCAGGCTGGCCCTTCGGGGTGGGAACCTCTTCGTCACTCTTGCCCAAGAGGTCGCCGCTCGGGCGCTGGAACCAGCCCTTGCGCTCCTGGTCGAACATCGTCACGGCCTTCATGGGCTTCTCGGTAGGTGTGACCACAACGAGGTTGGAGGGCTGGAACGACGACCACTGCCTGCCGGTGTATTTCTGCTTGCCCTCGCCGGCGACGGGCGGAGTCAGAGGGTTGCCGCATGCGCAGCGGACACGCGGAACGCCGCGGTTGTCGATGAGGACGGCCGTGCCGGCCTGCAGGATGGCCTGATAGCTGGTGGCCGCGCCGCTCTTGTACCCGTGGTTCGTAACGCGCGTGTCCCAGACAAGCCGAGTCGGCGTCAGAGACCCCATGTACTGGGGGATTTCGGACTGCCGGATGTTGAGGGCGCCGGCGAAGGCCTGCGCTTTGTCGCTGTTCTGCGTGAGGAACTTGACCTGCTTCTCGACGTCACAGCTCGCGACGTTCCGCGTACCGCCGTACAGTCCCGGGTGGGAACCATTGACGACGAGGGTGCCTGTGCCGCCCTCCGCACCGGCCGATGACGTACTTGCGGACGAGGCCGCGGCATCCTTGTCCTGGATGCTGGTCGACGGGGTGAACGGATCAGGGCCGGCCGCGGAGGCGGTCTGGAGGAAGATCTCCCCACCGCCCTTCTTCCCGCTGGGGAGGGTGACCGTGAGGATCATCGCCATCGCGGCACCGACGACCACAGTGCCGGCACTCAGCAAAGTTCTCCGTGTCCGCCATCGGGGCGACAGTCCTCCGCGGCGCCGACCTGGCTCATCCGGTCCGCCGGGCGGACCCGTGGACCCCGGTGGAGGCGGTGGCCCGGCTGGGGGCGGTGGCCCGGCCGGCGGCAGAGGGAGCTGCTGCTCACCGCCGGACAGCGGGCCGGAGGGAGGGCCGGTGGGGCGTTCGGACGAAGGAGGCAGGGAACTCACGGCACTCTCCTCAACCGCATAAATATTGCGGAGATAGAAACCATTCTCATTCGCCTTCCTAAGGCCAATTATCGCTCCATGTCCGGGAGGCGCGGATCATGAGGCCACCGGCTTTGTCGAAGCCCGCCTCTCGAGTAAGCCCGAGCCTTGTCATCGCGTCACGCCACTACCTTTCGGGACTTGACAGAGACAGCGTCCTCATGGAGGAAAGGGGCCGCTGACTCCGGGCCTCTTGACGTCGCCATGAAGTATCGCGCCGCCTGACGGCGTCCATTGCCGCGTGCCATGGCTTCCTGGGTGGCGTAATCCGGTCGGGACCCGCCCGGCACGATGACCATTCTGTCGATGCCTTTCGCCCGCTCGTGAAGCTCGCCTCACGGTCGACCACTCAAGATCCGCATGGCTGTGGCTCGGGGTGCATTCCTGCGAGCTGTCCGATCGTCTCCAGTTCGTAGCCACGCAGAGACGCCGCCTGGGCACGACGGATCCCGTAATGGGCTTCTACGGGCTCCGGCGTCCCTTTGGGTGGAGGTGGTGGTCCTTTTGCGGGGTAGGCCCGGCAACGCGATGGGGCCTGGACGGTTCTCAGTTCCCGGAAAGGGACTGCTCGGACCAGACTGTTTTGCCGATCTCGGAATGCCGGATGCCCCAGCGGTGGGCGAGCTGGGCGACCAGCAGCAGGCCTCGCCCTCCTTCGTCGAAGGTCCGGGCGCGCCGCATGTGCGGGGATGTATTGCTCGAGTCGAAGACCTCGCAGATCAGGGTGCTGTCCGCGTGGATGAGCCGTAGCTGGATGGGCGGCTGGCCGTAGCGGATGGCATTGGTGACCAGTTCGCTGACCGTCAGTTCGGTGATGAAGGCGGCGTCGTCCAGTCCCCAGATCGTCAGCTGGTCGGTGACGTTCTTGCGGGCCTGGGCGACGATGGCCGGGTCGGAGGCCAGGTCCCAGGCGGCGACCCGGTCGGCGTGCAGGGCCCGGGTGCGGGCGATGAGCAGGGCGATGTCGTCGTCGGGGCGGTGCGTCAGCATGGCCGCGAGAACTCTGTCGCAGACCGTGTCCAGGGTCTGGGCGGGGTGGGCGAGGGCCTGGAACATCTTGTCCAGGGCTTCGTCGATGTCGTGGTCGCGGGCTTCGAGCAGACCGTCGGTGTAGAGGGCGAGGAGGCTGCCCTCAGGCAGTTCGGTCTCGAAGGCTTCGAACGGCAGGCCGCCCAGGCCCAGCGGCGGGCCGGCCGGGACATCGAGGAAGCGAACGGCGCCGTCCGGTGTGACCACGGCGGGCGGGGGGTGGCCGGCCCGGGCGAAGGTGCAGCGCCGGGAGACCGGGTCGTAGACCGCGTACAGGCAGGTGGTGCCGATGCCTCCGGCGGTTTCGGCGGCGCCTTCCGTGCCGCCCTCGTCGGCGGACAGATGGATGACGAGGTCGTCGAGGTGGGTGAGCAGCTCGTCGGGCGGGAGGTCGACGTCGGCGAGGGTGCGCACCGCGGTGCGCAGCCGGCCCATGGTGGCGGAGGCGCGCATGCCGTGGCCGACCACATCGCCCACGACGAGAGCCACCCGCGCGCCGGACAGCCCGATCACGTCGAACCAGTCGCCGCCCACACCGGCTTGGGTAGTGGAGGGCAGGTAGCGGGAGGCGATCTCGAGTGCCGCCTGATCGGGCAGCGCATGGGGGAGCAGGCTGCGCTGCAGGGTCATGGTGGTGGTGCGCCCCCGGGTGGACCGGCTGGCGTTGTGGATGCTGACGGCCGCCTTGGCCGTGAGCTCCTCGGCCAGCCACAGGTCGTCCGATCCGAAGGGCTCTTGCCGCTGGTGACGGCTGAAGAAGGCCACGCCGAGCGTGATGCCGCGGGCACGCATCGGCACCACCATCACCGAGTGTGGCCCCACGTCGCGGATCCATGCGGCCTGGGGGTCCTGGGCCGCCCACCGGGCGATGGCGGGGTCGCTCCCCTCGTAAAGGGCGCCATGTCCTTGGGCCACGCACTGGGCCACAGGTGACAGCGCCGGGTAGAGGGTCTTTCCTCCCGCCGCGAGCCAGGACGCGGGGCTGTCCTCAAGGACCGACCGCACAGCGGTACGGGCCATGGTTATGGGCCCTGCCGACGGGACGGGGGGCGGCCTGTCGCCGTGCTGGGGGGCATCCAGCAGGTCGACGGCGGCGAAGTCCGCGAGCTGGGGGACGGCGACGTCGGCCAGTTCCTGCGCGGTGCGCCGGATGTCCGAGGTGGTGCCGATGCGGGCGTCGGCGTCGTTCAGCAGGAGCATCCGCTGCCGGGCGAGGTTCTCCCCGGACCTGGAGTGCGCCGTCAGGCACACGGCGAGCACCCGGCCGCCGGAGTCTTTCAGCGGGGCGAGGGAGGTCGACCAGCCGCGCTCCGCGCTGACACCCGTGGGCCCGATGTAGGCCTCCACGTGCTGCTGCTCGCCGCTCTCCAGTGCCAGGCGCATCCTCGTCTCGGCCTCCTGGCTCACGGGATGCGGCGCGATTTCCGGCAGGCGCAGCCCGCGCATCTGGCCCTCGGTGAAAGAAAGCGCACGCTCCATGCCGGCGTTGGCCCGCAACAGCCGCAGGTCCGCATCGAAGACCGCCAGGATGCCGGGGAACTGGCGAAACACCCATTCACTCAGCGCCTCGCCCCCGGGCGTGCGCGCCTCGCCCGCCACGGCCGACACCACGAGCCACTCGGTGACCGAGCCGGGCGATGTCCGGCGGTGCGCGAGCAGTCCCCGCTGAAGCCGGTGGCCGTCCCGGTGCCGCAGCGCCACGGTGCCGCTCCACCTCTCCCGCCCGGCCGTATCCGGCCGCGCACTCTCGCCGACGTCATCGGCGAGCAGCCGGGCAGCGGCCTGCCCCACGACCTCCGAGTGCACGTAGCCGAGCAGCCGCCGGGCACCTTCGCTCCACTCCGTCACGATGCCCTGCTCATTGATGGTGGCCGTGGCCGTGTATGCCGACTCGGGGGAGGCGTCCGACTCGTTCGGCCGCTCACCAGAAGGGGTGGGAAGTCGCTCCATCGCCGCTCATCTCGCCGTTCGGGAACCTGCACGGCCGGGGCCCTCCTGACAAGCATGATCCTGAGGGGCACGGAGCACCAACGCAGCGCTGTCACGGGCTCCCTGCCCCGGCCCCCGCTGCCGGCAAGGCCACAGGAGGCGGTCGGCGGCTCACAAGCCGGCCCGGCAGCGGGCATGCAGTGCGCCTGCGGCCCCGGCGGCGATCAGGCGCCCGCGCCGAACCCCGGCCTCCCTGCGCGAAAGAGCTGTGTGTCCCCTGGGGAGGCCCACGGGAGCTGTCCGGGGCGGCAGATCATCTCCGTGGCCCTACGGCTCTTTGCTGCCATCGCGCTGCGGCGCGCGGGTGGACGTGCCCTGTGACACGTCTGTGACAGGTGGGGGACACCGTCATGAAGTCACCCCGGCAGGCTTTTTGGAAACGGACAAAAGGCAGCAATCAGGCATATATCTTCTTTCTGGGCTTGTGAGCTGTGATGACCGTGCCGATCCGTCGGAGGAAATCCCATGAGCCTCACACTCACCACGCCGTACGCCGAAGCCCCCGCATCTGCGCTGGCTCCGCGTGAGAAGGAGACACTGCGACATATCGCCGCAGGGCGCACCTACATGCAAACGGCCCGCCACATGGGGCTCTCCAAGCACACGGTCGACGCCTATCTGCGCCGTATCCGAGCCAAGCTGAACATCAACAGCACGGCCGAACTCACCCGACTGGCCATCTCCCTGGGACTGTGACGCCCACCCACCCGAGCGGGAGACCGCCAGGAAGGCGATCCGGCGCCCCTGCACACGCCGCGTTGCACCGCGGCTGCTCACCGGCCCGGGCCGAGTTCCCCACCTCGGCCCGGACCGGTGAGCAGCGGTACGCCAGGGCGGTGGCACCGCTTTCGGACCGCGAAGGTCCGGGGGGATTTCGGCGGGAACACCAGCAGCGTCGCCGGCACGGCACAGATCGTCAGAGCACTGAAGACGATCGTGCGGCCCGCGGTGCGCACGGTGCGCATGGCGGCGTGACGCGGACCGTCCCCCTCGGCGATCTCCTCACGCAACCGCGAGACGATCAGCAGCCCGTAGCCGATACCCAGACCCAGGCCGAGCGCCGTGGTCAGGCTCAGCGCGAACAGCGGCACACCGGTGGCACCGCCGAGAACGCCCGGCACCAGCAGCGTCCCGGCGATGACCAGGACCCCGATCAGCAGGGCATCAGCGCGGCCACACGCCGCCGAACGCCGGCACCTGCAGGATCATTGTCTCGGGCAGCACCAGGGCCTCGGCCCGCTTCAGGTCGGAGACCGAGAGGTCCTGGATCCCGGCATCGGTGAGCCGGCCCGCCCACGTGCACCTTCAGGGGCACCTTCGCGTCCGCAGCCGACCGGGCGGACGGTCGGCAGCGGACGAGCCGGGAGTCGCCGGCGCCTCACGCGCCCGCTTGACCCGCGGACCGGGCTGCTCGCCATCGCCGTCCATAGGCGCGAGCAACACGGCCGCGCGGCCACGCCCGGCTGCGCAACCGGGCCGCACCCGTCCTGTACGAGGTCACGGCGCACATGTGTGGCTGCGCTCTGAGGCGCCTTGGCCAGGTTCTCGCCCGCGCCCCGGGAAGCGGCGTCGTCAACAAAGCCACCCCGCACCTGCCCGCCCGACGACGACCAGGTTCGGCAACGCTCCGAAGCGCTCGCCCGTCACGTGGGCCGCGAAGCTGAGTTGGAACGAGGACAGTCGTGCCCCTGCGTCTTCAGTCGGCCACTCGCTCCCGCACCGAGCACCACGGACAGCATGAGGAGAACGAGCGCCGCGAGGAGGACGAGTCGGGGACGACGGGTCGCAGCCTCTCCTGTCCAGCGGAACATTCGAGCCTCCGGCTCGTCGGCGTTTCGCTCCTGCGGCCGCAGCGGGCGGGCGATCGCCACCGTGCCCGGTGTGTGCGCGAGGCAGCGGTCCCGGCTCACCGTCTCTTGACGAGAGGCCGGGAAGTACGTACTTCGGCCCCGCGGGTGGCCGCGCGGCAGACCCGGTACGACCAAGGCACGGCCAGGGCAACACCGGCCCGCGCCCCGGCGACGTCTCCTGCCGCTGCCGGACGACATCGGTGGGCAGAACGGCAGGCGCGCATGCCGACATGCGACCCGCTGTTGCCTCTGCGGGCGCCGCGTGCGCGCGGTTCTCCGGCGGCAGGACGTTCAACGGGACAAACGGCGCAGGAACCCGGTGTGTACCGCGAGGGCGCACAGTCGGTGCCCTCCCCACCGCCGCACAGGGCGGGACAAGCCGTCACCGAAGTGGCGCATCAAGGCCGGTGAATGGGCGCAGGCGGCGCCTCCGGCGGCCGAAGAGGCCCGCGGCCGCGCGTAGGCCGGTGAGGACCAGGGCCCGCACATCCACGCGAAGGGCAAGTGCGAAGGCTTCACCGTGCGCGGGTCTCAGCAACGGGTCAGGCTGCCTGGGATGCGGTGGCCAGGGTCCGGGGGACCAGGGCGTCCTCGCCGTACAGGTCCTGCACCCAGTTGGTCTGGTAGATGGTCTCCAGATACCGCTCACCCAGATCCGGGGCGATGGCCACCGCGGTCAGTTCCCGTCCCTCCTCCCGGGCCAGCCAGTCCATCGCGCCGCTGACCACCGTGCCGGTGGAACCCCCGAACACGAACCCACGCCTGGCCAGCTGGTGACAGGCCCGGATGGTGTCGGCCTCCGCCACGCACACCACATCGTCGACATAGGACTCGTCCAGCAGCGGCGGACGCCTGCTGGTGCCAAGGCCCGGAATCATCCGCCGGCCCGCGGCGCCCCCGAAGGTCACGGAGCCCACGCTGTCGACGGCCACGATGCGCACCGGCCGGTGCCACTCGCGGAAGTAGCGCGCGCAGCCCATCAGGGTCCCGGTTGTGCCGGCCCCGACGAACAGCACATCCAGGTCCGGGAACTGCCGGGCGATGGCCGGGGCGGTCCTGCGGTAGTGGGCCATGCCGTTGCTGGGGTTGGTGTACTGGTTGAGCCACACGTAGCGGTCGTCGGAGGCGCACAGGGCGCGGACGTGGTCGATGCGCGCGCCGAGGAAGCCGCCGGCCGGGTCGGGCTCGGTGATGATGTGGACCTGGCCGCCCAGAGCCTCGATCATCATCCTGGTCGACAGGTTGCAGCGGGAGTCGGTCACGCACAGGAACTGGTAGCCCTTGCTGGCTGCGATCATGCTCAGGGCCACGCCCAGGTTGCCCGAGGACGACTCGACCAGGACCGAGTCGGGGGTCAGCAGGCCGTCGCGTTCGGCGGCCTCGACCATCTCGGTGGCGGCCTTGAGTTTGATCGAGCCGGCGAAATTGAAGCCCTCGCACTTGAGAAACAGTGACTTCCCGAAGATTCCCTCAAGGTCCACGTAGAGGTCGTCCTCGTTGAAGGCCTGGGGAACGGATATGACGGGCATGGTCGTCTCCTCGGCTGGGGCGAAGTGTCTCCCGGCCGCTGATCCGTCGCGGTGCGGCCCGGGGAGGGATTTCGGCGGCGAGTTGCGACTCGCCGGAACACCTCCAGTACGCCCGAATGGGAGCAGCCTTGTCATGCCACCGAAATTCGGGACTTGACACGCCCCCTGTTCGCACATATAGGGCCGTTGCCGTGTCCGGGGGCGGGGCTGAGCCGACCACCGGCACCAGGGTCATCCGCAGCTTCCGGGCCTGGCCACAACCGTGTCCCGCCCCTTCCTGCCCCATCGGGGTATCTGCTCCCCGCCCGGAAAACGCTGGGCCGGACGGGGCGGTCAACGCAATTCCCGGGCGATTTCCCCGCGGATTGAACGGGCGCCTGTGATACGCGGTCGTAGGCCGGGCGACGCGCACAGAAAGCAAGGGAACCCAGGGCGATGACCGGCACAGCGATCGGGCTATCAAGACCGGTGTGTTGCGTCAAGCCCCGAAATTCAGGGGCAGGACAGGAACTCCCCGGCCGGGCCTACTGGAGAGGCGGGCATCACGAATCCGTCCGCGACCGGCCGACCGGCCGACCGAAACGTCTTCAAGGAGTTCACGTGCCAGGGAAATCTGCCGAGGTCTTGACGGCCGATCCGGCTGACACTTCGACCCACCAGGACGGCGGGGCGGCCTGCCCGGCGACCGGAACCGAGAGGCTTCTGGCCGAGGTGCTGGCCGGCGTCGTGCGCGTCGAGCAGGTGCCGGCGGACAGCCACTTCTTCAACGACCTGGGCGCCGATTCCTTGGTGATGGCCCAGTTCTGCGCCCGAGTCAGGAAGCGGGCGGACCTGCCGACGGTGTCGATGAAGGACATCTACCGGCACCCCACCATCCGGAGCCTGGCCACCGCGCTCGCCGAGGCGGCGCCCATCCCCGTCCCCTCCCCGGCCCCGGCACCGGCGCAGACACCGACCGACGTCGGGGCACCGACCGGGACGGCGGCGCGGGCCGAGGTGCCGGCATCGGCCGCCACACGGCGCTACATCGTCTGCGGAACGCTGCAGTTCCTGATCTTCCTGGGCTATTCCTGCCTCGCCGCCTTCGGCGCCGTCGCAGGCTACGAGTGGATCTCCGGCGGCTCCGGCCTGCTCGACTCCTACCTGCGCTCGGTCCTGGCCGCCGGTGCGGGCTTCCTGGGCCTGTGCGCCCTGCCCATCCTGGCCAAGTGGACGCTCATCGGGCGCTGGAAGGCCCAGGAAATCCCTGTGTGGAGCATGGGCTACCTGCGCTTCTGGGTCGTCAAGACCCTGATCCGCACCAGCCCCCTGCGCCTGTTCGCCGGCTCGCCGCTCTACGTGCTCTACCTGAGGGCACTGGGCGCGCGGATAGGGAAAGGCGTCACGTTCCTCTCCCGCACGATCCCGGTCTGCACCGACCTGCTCACCATCAAGGAGGGCACGCTCGTCTGCAAGGACGTGCTCATCTCCGGCTATCGCGCCCACGCCGGCCTGATCCAGACCGGCCCGGTCACCCTCGGCAGCAACGTGCTCGTCAGCGAGCACACAGTCATCGACATCGAGACCTCGATGGGCGACGGGTCCCAGCTGGGCCACGCCTCCTCCCTGCACACCGGCCAGGTGGTGCCTGCCGGCGAACGCCGGCACGGCTCGCCGGCGCAGCCGACCGAGGTGGACTACCGGAGGGTCGCCCCCGCCGACTGCTCCACCTCCAAAAGGGCCGTCTACTGCGTTCTGCAACTGCTGAACATCCTGGTGGTGTACCTGCCGCTGGCGCTGGGCGGCGCGAGCGTACTGCTCGCCGAGATCCCGCAGCTGCATGCGCTCGTGAACCCGGAGCAGGCCCCCTTCACCAGCGCGGCGTTCTACGCCGATGCGCTGGCCGCCTCCCTGGTCGTCTTCTTCGGCTCCATGCTCGTCGGCCTCCTCGTCGTGAGCACCGTGCCGCGCCTGCTCAACCGGGCCATCAAGCCCGGCAAGGTCTATCCCCTGTACGGCTTCCACTACGGCATCCACCGGGCGATCGCACTGCTGACCAACAGGAAGTTCTTCACCACCCTCTTCGGCGACAGCTCTGGCATCGTGCACTACCTGCGCTACCTCGGATACGACCTGTCCCGCGTCGAGCAGACCGGGTCGAACTTCGGCACGATCGTCAAGCACGAGAGTCCGTACCTGAGCTCTGTGGGAAGCAAGACGATGGTCGCCGACGGGCTGTCCATCATGAACGCCGACTTCTCCAGCACGTCCTTCCGCGTGTCCCGCACCTCGATCGGGCCCCGCAACTTCCTCGGGAACAACATCGCCTACCCCTCGCAGGGCAGGACCGGCGACAACTGCCTGCTCGCGACGAAGGTCATGGTCCCCATCGACGGACCGGTGCGAGAGGGCGTGGGCCTGCTGGGCTCACCCAGCTTCGAGATCCCGCGCACGGTGATGCGTGACAACCAGTTCAGCCACCTTGAGACCGGCGACGAGCTGCGCCGCCGGCTGGGCGCCAAGAACAAGCACAATGCCACCACCGCCGGCCTGTTTCTGCTGGTGCGGTGGACCCATGTCTTCGTGATCACTCTCCTCACGATGGCCGCAGTCCACCTCCAGCCCGCGATCGGTGCTCCGGCGTTCGCGCTGGCCAGTGTCCTCACCCTCGCGTTCACGGTCGTTCACTTCGCGCTGTTCGAACGGGCCGTCACGGGATTCAAGCCCCAGAAGCCGCTGTACTGCTCGATCTACGAGCCCTCCTTCTGGCGGCATGAGCGCTTCTGGAAGATGGCTTCGAGCAACTACCTCCAGATCTTCAACGGCACCCCGTTCAAGAACACGGTCTGGCGGCTGCTGGGCGCCCGGATCGGCAAGCGGGTCTTCGACGACGGCTGCTCACTGGTGGAGCGCACCCTCGTCACCATCGGCGACGACAGCACGCTGAACGCCAACACCGTGATCCAGTGCCACTCGCAGGAGGACGGCGCCTTCAAGTCCGACCGCAGCGCCCTCGGCGCCCGCAGCACCCTCGGGGTCGGCGCCTTCGTCCACTACGGCGTGACGATCGGCGACGGCGTCCTGCTCGCCCCCGACTCCTTCCTCATGAAGGGCGAGGAGATCCCCCCGAACGCCCAGTGGGGAGGCAACCCGGCCCGGGAAATGCCGGACAGCAAGACCCGCCTTGAGACCCGCCATGGACACAACCCCGCCCACGCCGCCCCGGCACGCGGCAACTGACACCGCGACACCGGCAACAAGCAAAGGAAAACGAGCCCGATGGCAACGCAACCGAGGCGCAGGGAGATGGACCGGGAGTACTGGCGCGGCGTACTGAAAGCCGGCGGTTTCACCCCCGCCCCGCGCTTCACCCCCCACCCGGTGACCGGAGTGGGCCAGTACGAGACACCGGCCCCCGACCACACCGTGACCGGGCTGCTCCGGCTGGCGGGCGAGCTGGCGGTGCCGCTCAGTTCGGTCCTTCTGGCCGCGCACGCCAAGGTGATCGCGGCACTGTCCGGCGAACAGGAGATCACCACCGGCTACACCACTGAGGGCGGCACCCTGCTGCCGTGCCGGCTGACCACCGCACCCGCCTCGTGGCGCCAACTGCTGCACCACACCCACCAGGCCGTCGCGGAACTGCTGGCACACCAGGACGTCCCGGCGAAGGACATCGACGCCCTGAGGCGCGAACTGGGCCTGACCGGGCCGTCGTTCGAGACCGTCTTCGATCCCACCGGCGCCGGCGGCGACCTCACCGGGGAGACCGCACTGCGGGTGGACATCGTTCACCACGACGGCCGGCTCGTACTTCGGCTGCGCTACCGCACCGAGATGCTCGACGCCGGCAGCGCCGCCCGTATCGCCGGCTATCACCTGACCGCGCTCGCGCTGATCGCCGCCGACCCCGATGCCGAACACGCACGTCAGAGCCTGCTGTCCGACCAAGAGCTGCGGTTCCAGCTCGAGCAACTGGCCGGACCGGTCCGCAAGTTGCCGAGTGCGCGGGTGCATGAGCTGTTCGAGGACCGGGTGCGGATGCATCCGGATGCTGTCGCCGCCGTGCACGCCGAGAGGCAGTGGACCTATGCGGAGCTCAACGCCCGGGCAAACACACTGGCCCGCGCCCTGCTCGCGCGGGGCCTCGGCCGCGAGGACGTCGTCGCGGTGGTGACCGAACGCAACCTCAACTGGCTGGCCGCCGTCATCGCGGTCTTCAAAGCCGGAGGTGTCTACCTCCCCATCGAGCCGCACTTCCCGGCCGAACGCATCGCTGCCACCCTCTCCCGCGCCCAATGCACCCTGGTGCTCACCGAACCCGGCAGCACCACCACCCTCGACCAGGCACTCGACTCTCTGCCCGCAGTCGAGAGGCTCTTCGTCGAGGCGGCCTACGAAGAAGACCACTCCGCCGATGATCCCGGCATCCACGTCACGCCCGACCAGCTCGCCTACATCTACTTCACCTCCGGCTCCACTGGCGCGCCGAAGGGCGCGATGTGTGAACACGCAGGCATGCTCAACCACCTCTACGCCAAGATCGACGACCTCAAGGTCGGCGAGGGACAGGTGGTGGCCCAGACCGCGCCGCAGTGCTTCGACATCTCCCTGTGGCAACTTCTCTGTGCGCTGCTGGTCGGCGGACGGACCCTGCTGGTTGAACAGGACGCCATCCTCGACGCCCCCCGCTTCCTCGACACCATCACCGACGGCAAGGTCAACGTCCTGCAGGTCGTGCCCTCCTACCTCGAAGCCCTCCTGACCGAGCTCGAACAGCGCCCCCGCACGCTGCCCGGCCTGCGGTACGTGTCGGTCACCGGCGAGGCGCTGAAGAAGGAACTCGCCGAGCGCTGGTTCACCGCCCAGCCCCAGATCCAGCTGGTCAACGCCTACGGGCTCACCGAGACCTCCGACGACACCAACCACGACGTCATGGACCGGGCGCCGGAGCACATCCTGCTCGGCCGCCCGGTGAACAACGTGCACATCTACGTCGTCGACGAACACCTCACACCGGTGCCACTGGGTGCCCCGGGTGTGATCGCGTTCTCCGGAGTCTGTGTCGGCCGCGGTTACATCAACGACCCCGAACGCACACAGGCGGCCTACCTGGCCGATCCGCACCGCGAAGGCATGCGGCTCTACCTCGGCGGCGACTACGGCCGCTGGCACCCTTCGGGGAAGCTGGAGTTCCTCGGCCGCCGCGACGCCCAGGTCAAGATCCGCGGGTTCCGGATCGAGATCGGCGAGATCGAAAACACCCTGCTGCGCCTCCCCGGCATCCGCGACGGCGCGGTGGTGGTGGCCGAACGCGCCGACCGGAGCAAGCACCTCGTCGCCTTCTACTGCGGCCCCGAGCCCCTCGACACCCAGGCCCTTACCGACCGGCTCGCCGCGTCGCTGCCCGCCTACATGGTCCCCTCCGCCTTCCACTGGAGCGAAAGCCTGCCGCTGACCGCCAACAGCAAGATCGACAAGAAGGCACTGGTGGCGCTCGCCGCGGAACTCGGCACCACCGAGGACGACCACGAGCCGCCGGCCACACCGACCGAGCAGCGGCTGGCGGCCGCCTGGGGACACGTCCTCGGCGTCCCACCGGAGAGCATCGGACGCCGCGACCACTTCTTCGACCGCGGCGGCACCTCCCTCTCGGCGGTGAAGCTCGCCATCGCCATGGACCGCGCCGTGACCCTGGGGGACGTCACCGCACATCCGGTGCTCACCGACCTCGCCGCCCTGGTCGACAACGGACCCAGCGCCACGCAACCGGACCACTGACCACCTTCTGAACCACATCGAAAGGAAAAGCACCATGCCGTATCCGATGCCGGCGTCCCTGCTCGAGGCGGACCTGCACCCCGGCAAACCCCCGATCCTGCACACCGTCACCCCCGACGACGCGCCGGCCTGGGCGGCCGAACACCACCACGCGCTGCGCACCCTCGTCACCGAACACGGCGCACTCCTCATCCGCGGCCTGCACCTGCGCGACGCGGAACAGGCCGGCGCCGTCCTCCACCACCTGGCCCCGGCCCCGATGACCGACAGGGAAGCCTTCGCGTCCCGCCAGACCTACACCCCGGGCGTGTACTCCTCCTCGGCATGGCCGCCGAACCAGCAGATGTGCATGCACCACGAACTCAGCTACGCCCTCCGGCCCCCCGGCCTGATGCTGTTCGCCTGCCTGACCGCCACCACCGCCGGCGGAGCCACTGCCATCGCCGACGCCTCCACCGTCCTTCAAGCACTGCCCACCGAGCTGGTCCGCCGCTTCGAACAGGAAGGCTGGCTGCTCACCCGCACCTACAACGACGAGATCGGTATCTCCTACGCCGAGGCCTTCGGCACCGACGACCGCACCGCCATCGAGGACTACTGCCGCACCCACGCCATCGACTTCGCATGGCAGAGCGACGGCAGCCTGAGCACCCGCCAGCGCCGCCCCGCCGTGACGGCCCACCCGGTCACCGGCCGCCGCTGCTGGTTCAACCAGATCGCCTTCCTCAACGAGTGGACGATCGAACCCGAAATCCGCGAGTACCTCATCGACATCCACGGCCCCGACCAACTGCCGTTCAACACCCGCTTCGGCGAAGGCGACCCGATCGGCGAGGACATCATCCGGCTCCTGAGCGACACCTACACCGCCCACACCACCCGCGAACCATGGCAGCCAGGCGACCTCATGCTCGTGGACAACCTGCGCACCGCCCACAGCAGGGAGGCCTACGAGGGACCCCGCGAAGTACTCGTTGCCATGGCCGAGCCGCTGCACCTGACCGACTGCACGCCGACCCCCGAAGTGAGCCCCCGATGACCGCCCAGCGCCCTCCCGCCACGCAGCCCCCCATGCCTCAGCCGCCCACCGTGCCACCGTTCGCAGTGATCTCCGGCGCCCAGGTCCAGCACGCCCTCAAGGACCGGGAAAAGCAGATCGTGGACCTCATCGAGGCCACCTACCGGCTGCACGCCGCCGGAGAGTCGGTCAACCCCCCCTCCTACTTCCTGCGCTTCCCCGACCGTCCCTCCTCCCGGATCATCGCCCTGCCCGCCTCGATCGGCGGCCAGGTGCGCGTCGACGGCGTCAAATGGATCTCCAGCTTCCCCGGCAACGTCCAGGCCGGCATCCCGCGCGCCTCGGCCGTGCTCATCCTCAACGACCACGACACCGGCTACCCCTTCGCCTGCCTGGAAAGCTCCATCATCAGCGCCACCAGAACCGCCGCATCCGCGGCACTGGCCGCCGACCACCTCACCCGCAACCGGCAACGCCCCACCCGCATCGGGTTCTTCGGCACGGGCCTGATCGCCCGCTACATCCACACCTTCCTGACGGCCGTGGGCTGGTCCTTCGACGAGACGGGCGTCCACGACCTGTCCGCCGACAGTGCCGCCGGCTTCCGCGACTACGTCCAGCAGACCGGCGCCGGCGGGCAGATCACCGTGTACGACGGCGCCGAGGAGCTCATCCGCTCCAGCGACCTCGTCGTCTTCGCCACCATCGCGGGCGAGCCACACATCAGCGACCCGGCATGGTTCGACCACAACCCCCTTGTCCTGCACGTCTCCCTGCGCGACCTCGCGCCCGAGATCATCCTCGCCTCGACCAACATCGTCGACGACGTCGAACACTGCCTCAAAGCCAACACCTCACCGCACCTCGCCGAACAGCTCACCGGCAACCGCGACTTCCTGAACGGCACACTCGCCGACGTCATGAGCCGACGAGTGACACCCCCCACCGACCGGCCACTGGTGTTCTCACCCTTCGGCCTCGGAGTACTCGACCTCGCCGTCGGCAAATTCGTCCACGACGAGACGGTCCGCTCCGGGCAGCTCCACGTCATCGAGGACTTCTTCCACGACCTGAGCCGGCACGGATGACCGGCCCACAGCACCCTGCCGCGGAGGAGGACGCCAACGGGCTGTCGTATCCGCTGCCGAAGGCCGGAAGCAGGGTGCTCGGCGGCTGGGACAGGCATCGACGCTGCCCCTTGTGGTCGGCGTGGACCACCGCCCTGTAGATCAGCCGTCCGGGACCGGAGGTGCAGGGTTCGGTGAAGCCGGGGCGCCGTTCTGGTCCACCGCGCCAGGACGGTCGCCCGCGGCGCGGGTGGAGTTGTGCGGGCAGGTCCGGGACGAGCAGAGACACGCGAGAGCGGCATGAGGTATGAACTCATGAGGCTGCCGTGCGGCGGGCGGCCGATATACAGTTCGAAGATCGTATGACTCGACAAGTGGGGGGCTGTCATGGGGCTGTTCGGGAACGCGCACACCGTAGACCCGGTTTCGGCGCAGCAGGAGTACGCACGGCTGCTGGGCCAGGGCGAGCAGGTCCACGCCGCGTACCAGCTGATACGCGACGTCGTCATGTTCACCGACCGCCGGCTGATCCTCATCGACAAGCAGGGGATCACCGGCAAGAAGGTGGAGTACCACTCCGTCCCGTACCGGAGCATCACGCATTTCGCGGTGGAGACCGCCGGCACCTTCGACCTCGACGCCGAGCTCAAGCTCTGGATCTCCGGCAGCGCCACGCCGATCCAGAAGACCTTCACCAAAGGCGTCGACATCTACGAGGTGCAGGCGATCCTGACGCAGTTCGTGGCCAGATAGTCGCCGGCATGCGGGCAGCTCGCCGGTCAGGGCGGGCTGCACCGCAGGAGTGCCTTGATGGCGTGCCACTCGACCATGGCCTGTTGCGCCTCGGAGGCCATGTCGAGGGGAGGTCGAGGTCGAGGACCTTGCCGGGGTTGATCTGGCGGTTCCGGATCAGGTGGATCAGCTGCGGCGGGGCCGTCGTGCAGGTGGACGTGGGAGAAGAACAGCTCCTGGCCGTCGAGGGCGACGCCGACGCAGCCGACGTGCCCCCGGGCGGGTGGAGCCGATGGCCCGGAGCATCGACTTCTGGGTGCCGACGGACTCGATGACGGAGCGGGCGCCGAGTCCGCCGATGAGTTCCTTGATCTTGGCGATGCCCCGCCGCCGAGCTCGGTGACGGTGTCGGTGGCGCCGAACTCGCGGGCGAGCTTCTGCCACGGCTCGTGGCGGCTCATCTTGATGATCCGCTCGGTGGCGGGCACCACGAGCAGGCCGACCACGCCGTCACCGACGACGGCGACCGTCTTGCCGGGCCCGGCCTGCGCGGCGAACGCGCCGAACCAGCCGGTGCCCAGCACGTCGGAGGCGGCGAGGAAGCTCGGGATCGGATCATCGGCGGGCACACCGGGCGTGGCGACGAGCGTGCAGTCGGCCGGCGGGACCCGCAGCAGCCCAGCCCGAGCGCCGCCCACGAGCTCCTGGTGGACACACGAGAACCGATTGCCGGCCCCCAGATCTCGCACGGGGTGCCCGGACCGTCACGGGGTCAAGGGCGACGACCGGCACGTCCCCGACGTGCACGCAGCGTGTCGACCGTGATGTCAGCCGCGGGCGCGCCGGGCCCGCGCACGGACCTGGTGGCCCCTGTCCCTCCGGGCCGGAACCCGGCCGGGGACTGCCACCGCAAAGCAAGGAAACCGCCGTTTCCGGCCGGCAGGGAGTTCTTCTCTAAGGGTGTACCGGCGGTACATCCCAAGGCACGCGCACGCGGCATACGGTCGTGATGTGGACAATCGCCAGGAAGTCCGCGAGTTCCGCGTCGTCTCGCGGCGAGTCAAGATCACACCCGAACAGGCCGGACTGCCACGCTTTACTTCCGCATGATCGCGGGCTCGTGGCGCCGGAGCAGCAGCGCGATGGCATACCAGAGCACGGCGGAGTACACGACCAACATGCCCATGCTCAGCAGCCATACCCCGGCGGAGTGCTCGAACAGCGGGTCGGCGAACTCCTTCTTCGGCACGATCCGGCCGACATCGACGGTCCCCGCCGTGGCCGCGAAGCCCCACCGGCCCGGTACCAGCCACGCCAATTGCTCCAGGACCACCACGTCGTACACCTTGACCAGGGCGCCGCAGAAGACGAGCTGGACCATGGTGATGAGCACCAGCATCGGCATGGTGACTTCTTCCCTGCGCACCTGTGCGGAGACGAGCAGGCCAAGCAGCATCGCGCACGACGACAACAGCGCGATGGCCAGAGTGATTTCGATGAGTGGCGCCAGCAGGACGCCCTTGCCACCGGGCGCGCTGAGATCGACGCCGAGGAGTCCGACGAGGGTCATGACGACGGCTTGGACGACCGTGACCAGGCCCAGCACCACCACTTTGGACATCAGATAGGCGAACCGGGAGAGCCCGACGGCGCGCTCCCGCCGGTAGATGACGCGCTCCTTGACGAGTTCGCGCACCGCGTTCGCCGTTCCGGTCAGGACCGCGCCCACGCACAGGACGAGCAGGGCCTTGTTCACGGTGTCCAGGGTGAGTTTGCTGCCGGCCATGACCCGGGCCATGGCACCTATCCCGAACGGCAGCCCGACCATGATGATGATGAAGGTCCGGTCGGTACTCAGCACGGTCGCGTAACGCCGTACGAGGGTCCGCAGTTGGGCGAACCAGCTCTGCGACTTGGGCGGCGGCGTGAAACTTTGTGGTCGCCGCTCGCGGACGAGGCGGGGCTGCGCGCTTGTGGCGACGTACTGGCGGTGGAAAGGCGATGCGCGGTATTCGGCCCCCCAGTCACGGCCGCGGTCGTTCTCGAACGCCTCGAAGGCCTCGGGCCACTTCTCGAAGCCGAAGAAGGCAAGGGCATCCTCGGGCACGCCGTAGTAGGCGATCCGGCCGCCGGGCGCCATCACGAGCAACCGGTCGCAGACTTCGAGGTTGAGCACGCTGTGGGTGACGACGATGAGGGTGCGGCCGTCGTCGGCGAGCCCGCGCAGCATGTGCATCACCGAGCGGTCCATGCCGGGATCGAGGCCGGACGTGGGTTCGTCGAGGAAGAGCAGCGACGGTTTGGTGAGCAGCTCCAGGGCGACGCTGACACGCTTGCGCTGGCCCCCGGAGAGACTGTGGATGGGCTGGTCCGCACGCTGCTCCAGGCCCAGCTCACGGATGACCTCCTCGACCCGCGCCTCGCGCTCCTCGGGCGAGCTGTCCCCGGGGAAGCGCAGTTCGGCCGCGTATCCAAGGGCCCCGCGCACGGTGAGCTGGAGGTGCAGGATGTCGTCCTGCGGTACGAGTCCGATGCGCTGCCGCAGTTCGGCGTAGTCGCGGTAAAGGTCACGGCCGTCGTAGAGGACGGTGCCGTCGTCGGCGGGGCGCAGTCCGGTGAGCGCATTGAGCAGGGTGGACTTTCCGGCGCCGCTCGGTCCCACGACGGCGAGCAAACACTTCTCGCCGACCGGGAAGGACACATGGTCCAGGAGGATCTTGCGACCACCGTCCACGGTGACGGTGAGATCCTGGACGTCGAGAGACACCTCCCCGGAGTCGACGAACTCCTGCAACTCGTCGCCGACGAGGCAGAACGCGGAGTGGCCGATGCCGACGATGTCCCCGGGGGAGATCTGGGCCCGGTCGATGCGCTGGCCGTTGAGGTAGGTGCCGTTGTGGCTGCCCACGTCGGCGATCTCGTACGTACCGTCCGTGAGGTGGCGCAGCTCGGCGTGTCTGCGGGAGACGATGAGATCATTGATGACGAGGTCGTTGTCCTCGGCGCGGCCGATGTGGACGGTGCGGGTGGGCAAGGGGCGCACGGTGGTGGGCCGACGGAAGGTCCTGGTGGCCGAGGGCGTGGAGACGGCGGAGGGTCGTCCGTGTTCTGCCTCGGTGGCGGGGCGTGGGGGAGCGGGCTCGGGTTCGGGCAGCCCGGTGAACATGGCCCGCGGCCCGTCCGCGGGGTTACCGAACCGTACGACGCTGCCGGGACCGACGCCCCACTCATGGATGCGCTGGCCTTCGGTGTAGGTGCCGTTGGTGCTGTTCTCGTCCTGGATCGTCCACCGCCCGGCCTCGGAGCGAAGGACGGCGTGGTGCCAGGACACCCGTGCGTCGTCCAGCACGATCTCGCTCAGGGGGTCGCGTCCGACGTGGTACACGCGGCCCGGATTCATCAGCGTCGAGCCCCCGTCTGTTTCGAGGATGAGGTCGGGTGCGGTCGGCGCTGCCGGAGGCTCTCCCATAACCGGAATTTTAGCTTTTGCCCCTTTCGTTCGCCCGGCGTGGCGAAGGGGGCGAGTAGGGGAAACGGGGCGATGGAACGCCGGCTGGTGGGCGCACAGCCGACCGGATCGGCGGCGCGTCCACCAGGTGACGGACCCGATGACCACTACCGGAGTGCTCGACCCGTCGTGATGGATCGGGAGGTGCGCCCCGGTCGGGGAAGGCCGGGAAGAGCGACCAGTCGTGCGCCGGAGTGTGAAAGCGGTTGCTATTGACCATTCAACGGGTGGGCGTGGCGGTCAGTGAATGTCAGGGCCACGCCCGTCGCAGATGCGTGCCTCATGCAGGGCGCCCCTGCACCAGCGGCCGATGCGCCTCGCCCGCCCTGTCGGGGGACGGCGGCGGATGCATCGACCGGCGCTGCCGGCCCGTTGTCAGCGCCAGCCGAAGCGGCGGTTCACCACCACCTCGAACTCTTCCAGGGTCAGTACGGCGTCCCCGTTCTGGTCGGCAGCGTCGAACAGTGCTGAGGAGGCATCGGCGTCTCCCAGCGCCCAGAACGGCAGGTCCCCCGACGCGGCCAGGTGCGGGCCCTTCTTCCGCATGGCGGTGATGACCTCCTCGCGGGTCAGGGTCCCGTTGTTGTCCAGATCGAGCGCCTCGAACAGCTTGCGAGCCTTGTCACTCATCCCGTCGTCCCCGTCTCTTTCGTCGATGCGCGGGCCGGCCACCCCCACATGGGGTGAAACGCTTTTTGTCCCACCCCGGTTCCACGCATCGCCCGCAAGGGCATAGACCTCTCCCAGCGGCTGGGCCCTCTCCGTTGGACCGTGGAGCGCAAGGTGGCGTGGCCGGCCGGGTGTCGCCGCCTGCACCGCCGCTACGAGCGCAAGGCCGCACACTTCCTGGTGCCGCGTCAGGCAACCTCTGCTCTTTTGGGCGGGGTTGCGCGTCCTGCTGCGAACGTGACGTCGGATATCCGCCAGCGCGATCCATGCCGAGTCGAGAGTCTGGGTGCATGACTACGACATCGACGGTCGCCTTCCGGGTCCGTGCGCTGCCCGCTGAGGTGCTGGACAGGGTGCGCACCACTGGAGTCGACGCCTTCGGGAATCGTGTGGAGCGCATCACCGCCGAGGGCGGCGATCCCCTCCGCTGCTGTCTGCGCAACGCCGAGTCCGGCGAAGACCTGCTGCTCTTCGGCTACCAGCCGCCGCTCCCTGCCAGCCCCTACCGTGAGGTCGGCGCCGTGCTCGCGCACGCTGCCCCCTGCGCGGGACCCGCCGACGTCAGCAGCTATCCGCCGGACTGGCGCGGACGTCCGCAGGTGCTGCGGGCATACGATGCTCGCGGCTGGATCCACGACGCGACCAGCGTGCACGACGGCCAGGATCCAGAGGGAGCCATCGCTGAGCTGCTCGCGGAGCCTGACGTGGTGCAGGTCCACAGCCGCAACGTCGCCTGGGGGTGCTACATGTTCACGATCACCCGCGCCGGATAGGGCGGGGTCGCACCGGCCGGCGTCCGCAACAGTCGCGCCGATGGGCGGCGGTCCGGCTGCGGTCGAAGCGATCGTCCGCAGTCTGCACATGGCTGAGCGAGTGCGGGTGCGTGAGATCGACGACCATGAGGGCAGACGGCTGCTGCGGATCATCCGCAGAGGCACCGGGTCGGTGGTGACTTGGCGGCGAGCCCGGATGGTGCTGCTGTCCTCGCAGGGCATGACCGTGCCGCTGCCGTTCTCAGCCGGCCGGGACATGGTCCACCGGTTCTTCTTTATTCCGTTGCAGCGAGCCGTTCTGCGATCAATCATGGCCGTCATGGAGCGGCCGAGGCAGATCATCGAGTGCGGAGACTCGTCCTGCGATGCTGGCGGGGCAGAGCGACTTCGCTGCGGCATTCAAGTTGATCGAGGAGTCTCTGGACCACGTGCGCCCCTGGGAGCCGTGGGTCGCCCGGCACAGCGAGAAGAGCACCCGAGACTTCCTCGCGAAGACCGAGTCGAAGTGGGCAAGCGGTGACGGGTACAACTACGCCATCGCCAAAGAGGGCACTCTCATTGGCATGTGCCAGACCTACCGCGGGGCCGAACCGCAGAGTCGGCGCATGGGGTACTGGCTGCACCCTGCCGCCACTGGCCAGGGCGTCGCCACGAGAGCGACGTCGGCCATGGTCACCGAGATGTTCACCCTGCCGGACGTGGAGTACCTGGAAATCGCGCACGACCTGGCCAACACCTCCAGCGCCGCAATACCACGCCGGTTGGGCTTCACCGAAGCCATGCGTGAACAGGCAACGCCGCCCGTAGCACCCTCAGGCAGCGGGATCGACGTGGTCTGGCGGCTCAACCGCCCTACGCCGCACGTTGACGGCCCGCCCTGCCCCTGAATGTCTGAACCCACCGGGCTCAGCTCCTGTGCCTTCGGTACCGAACGAGACGACCTGAGTCGGGCCGGTGTCTGGGGCCGGACAGGACTGGGCGCGTCCGCCCGCAAGAGCGGTGGGCGGACGCTCCACGCACGCAGCGCCGGGCGCGAGTCCACATGAGGTCAGTGCATCGGGGCGCTCGGCGGCAACCAGCAGCGGCCGGGCCATTGATGCCGTCAGCGCTGCGACGGGTCTTTGGCGAGCGTGCCCGCCACCAGGATGGACACCTGACCAAAGCGGGACCCAGCACTGCTGTTGATTCCCGGTGAGTTCCCAGACCTTCTTGAGGCTTCCGCTACTCGTCGATCGCCGCCCCGAACTGCGCGTTCGCCACCGGTGCCCCGAGGCGTGCCCCGTCGAAGGTCCACGTGCTCTTTGCGACCAGCCCCGACGACGACGCGGGGATGACCCATACGAAGCCGTCGTTGGTGTTCTCGCCCGGTGCCGCCGCCAGCAGGCCGAAGAGGCCGTCCTTGTTGGCGTCGATCAGCCGGACCTGACCGCCCCAGCGGTCCGAGGTCTCCGCCACGCCGGGGATGTCGGCGAGCTGCTGGTCGAAGCTCTTCGCCCCGACGTTGGTGAACCCGGTCGGATCGCCGCGCAGCACCCACACCGCGCCCGCGTTGGACACGCTGCCGATGTCCTCGCCGGGTGCGCCGATGGCGAGGTCCGGGTGGCCGTCGCCGTCGGTGTCGCCGGCCGACAGCTCGGCGCCCCACTGGTCGCCCGACTCCGCGACACCCGGGATGCCGACGGAGTCCTGGGTCCAGTACTGCACCGGCTCCGGCTCGAGGCCGGACAGGTCGCCGCGGCCCACGTAGAGGGTGATCCCGCCGCCCGGCGGCGAGCCCACGCCCGTTTCGCCGATGACGAGGTCGTCCTGTCCAGTGCCGTCCCAGTCGCCGGAGACGATGGCCGGGCCGCCCGGGAACGTGCCGCCGTCGCCGAGGCCGTCGACGTCCGGCGCACCGTGCAGCACCTGCACCGAGCCGACGCCCGGCTGGTCGCCGGTGGTGACCCCGGAGATGGCCAGGTCGGCCCAGGAGTCCTCGTTGTAGTTTCCGTGGCTGAGGTTGCGGAACTCGAAGCCGGCGTCCTGCGGCGAGAAGTCCCGCGCCCGCATGCTGCGGTCCGACATCTTCAGCTGCTGCTGCGCCGTCCCGCCGGGCGGGGCGGTGAAGAACAGCAGGGCTTCGTCCTCCAGGACGGCGATCGAGTCACGCGGGTTGGCGTTCGGGTCCGCCGGGTCCGGGGCGAAGTACCTGGCCGCTTCGATCGCCCGCCCGAAGTTCGCGCCGGCCCGCAGTTCGTCGGGGTTTTCCAGCCAGGTGCTGTCGGCCCCATGCAGCCCGGTCGGCGAGCCCCAGAAGACGATGGCGCCGCCCGCGTCGGACAGCCCTGCCAGGTCCTCGCCGGGGATGCCGACGATCGCGTCGTCGTAGCCGTCGTTGTCCAGGTCGCCGGAGGCCACGGCTCGCCCGAAGCCGTCGCCGGCCTCGGCACCGCCCGGGACGCCCGAGGTGTTCTGGTGGATGACGCTCTTCTTGGTGGTGCTGAGACCGCTTGACGAGCTGTACTGCACCGTGACGTAGCCGGCGCCCGTCGCACCGCTCACCGTGGCGCCCGGGGCGCCGGTCAGCACGTCGTCGAAACCGTTGCCGTCGTAGTCGCAATTGCGCTGCTGCCAGCCGATGGACGGAAAGGGCACTGCGGCCTGTGCGGCAGGCGCCGCAAAAGCGGCGCCGCCACCGAGGGTGAGGAGTGCCGCGGCCGTGACGGCCGCGCTTCTGATGTGACGCACAGGAGAACCTCCTTGGTCTCCGAGGCTGCCTACGGCGTCCCGCTCAGCCGCGGTGGATTGTGCGTGGGGCGGTCGGCGGAGGTGCATGCTCGGTTCCCCGACGGAACGCCCCCGTTGGGTAGTGGTGAGGGCAATGCCCGTATTGCACTTACCGAGAAGACATCCGAAGTTCGTCAAAGGTTGTACGCCCCGCTGGAAGGGTCGTCCGACGTAGAGCGGTCTCAGTCCGTCACGGAGGCGAAAGGGGGGTGCTTTCGCTGCCGCCGATGCGAACGGCGCCCGTTGTCGTCACCTCGAACGACGAGCTGCGCAGCTGGGTGAACGCGCTGGTTCACCTCCCTGCGGGCCTACAGCATGTTCCTGATGTCCTGCGATCGTCTGGTGCGCTCACCTTGGGAAGAATCGGGACCGTCGGTGTACGACTTCCTGGGTCCGGACGTGGTCCCGCGCACCGTCGGCGAGAGCTCCACCGTCCCGATACATCCAGCGGTGGTGCCGCCGCTCCCACGGCGGGCTGACCGCGAAAGTCCATCTCGCAGCCGACGGCAACTGCCACCCCCTGGCCGTCGTCCTCACCGCCGGACAGGCCGGTGACGTACCCGCCTTCGCGGACGCGATGGCTCGCCTACGCGTCCCGCGCCGACGCGGACGGCCCCGAACCCGGCCGGACATGGTCTTGACCGACGAGCCGTACTCATCGCGCGCCATCCGCGAGCACCTGCGTCGGCGCGGTATCCGCGCGGCGATTCCTGTCTCCGCGGATCATCGGGGACTACGTCGAGGCAGCCGTGGCGGCAGGCCACCCACCGTCGACCGTGCGGCATACAAGCAGCGGGCGGTGAGCCACCGCGCCGACCAGGTCATCCCGACGAGCGCCGCAAGGGCAGGGCGCGGGAGCCTGTCAGCGGACGACGTCGAAGACGTTCTTCTGCAGACCGTTGGCGTAGACCTCGTGCTCGACCAGCTTCAGCTTCTGCGTGTCCTTGTCCGTGGCGCTGAAGAGCCGCTTGCCCGCGCCGAGGAGGAGCGGGAAGACGAGCAGGTGGTAACGGTCGATCAGGCCGGCGTCCGAAAGGGCCTGGTTCAGGGAGGCGCTGCCGTGGACGATGATCGGGCCGCCCTCGGTCTCCTTCAGCGCGGCGACGTCGTCGAGTGAGCGCAGGATCGTCGTCTCGCCCCAGTTCGACACGAGATCGTCCTCGGTAAGGGTGGTGGAGACGACGTACTTCGGCATCGCCTTGTAGTCGGCGAAGTCCTCCATATCGGGCCACACCGGGCTGAATGCCTCGTAGCTGGTCCGGCCCATCAGCATCGCGGTGGCTTCCTTCTGCTCCCGGCCCTTGATGTCGAATGCCTCGGGGAGGAACTCGACGTCCTTGAAGGTCCACCCGGCGTTCCGGTAACCGGGCTCGCCGCCCGGGGCCTCCACAACGCCGTCGAGCGAAATGAAGGCGGTGCTGATCAGGGTACGCATCTCAGTCTCCTCGGTGTCTCGTGTCTGCTTCTCAGCGGGTTCGGTCGGTGCGCGTTTCGACCATATTCGTGGCTGCGGTGCACCAACCGTGAATTCTGACTGCGGATCACGGAGAAACTCATCGGCCGTCCCTTCCGGCG
The DNA here is from genome assembly GCF_036057275.1 of Streptomyces sp. NBC_00390. Taxonomy (NCBI): domain Bacteria; kingdom Bacillati; phylum Actinomycetota; class Actinomycetes; order Kitasatosporales; family Streptomycetaceae; genus Streptomyces; species Streptomyces sp. NBC_00390. Next base: position 8,268,874 of record NZ_CP107945.1, read on the forward strand.
GCCTCGGCCATCCGGCTCACCTCGGTGAGCCACACACGTGCCCGATCGTGAGAACTGCCGGCATCGCAACAGCGACGAGCGGTGCATGACCCGCCGCGAACAGTGCGCCGCATCTTGATGCAGTCGGACTCGGTGATCCGAACGAAACGGCCTGGCTCTGGTGCGTCGCCGTTGTGCACTCTCAGTGCGCCGGGCCGTGGTACGGAGTGGTGACGTCGTCGTAGGCCAGATGCATGATCATGCCGCTCTCGGCGTGTTCGAAGTTGTGGCAGTGGTCCATCCACACACCGGGATTGTCGGCGCTGAAGTCGATCTCATAGCTCTCACCGGGGGCGACATTGAGGGTGTCGGTCCACCAGGTGCTGCCGGTGACCGCCTCGCCGTTGTACGTGCCGGTGCGGTCGGGTACGAAGCGGTAGACGTGCCTCTCGCCGGGGCGTACCGGGTTCTGGGTGACGCCCGGCACCCCGTCCTCCGCGTTGGGCACGTCCACGCCGTGCCAGTGCAGGGTGACGCCCTCGACCACATCCTTGTTGACCAGGGTGACCTCAACCAACTGACCTTTCCCGACTCGTAGTTCGGGGCCGGGGCTGATTCCGTTGAAGGTGAGTGCGTCGATCTTCTTGCCCGAGGACAGCCGTACGGTGCCGTGCGCGGCGGTCAGGGTGAAGCGGGCGTCGGGGGTGCCGTCGCGCGGGCCGGTCAGCTCGTCCACGGAGCGCATGGCCGGGGTCCCGGCGCCGTGCCCACGGCCCATGGCGTGCACGGAGTGCCCGGCGCGCTCCGGGCCACCGCCCCAGTCCGTCGTCGCGGACTCGCTGACCAGGAACAGGCTGCCCAGCGCGGCCGCGGTGACCACGGCGGCGACCCCGGAGAGCCAGGGCAGCCGGGCCAGGCGGCCGCCGCGGGAGCGCAGGTCGTCGAGCAGGAGGGAGGCTCCGATAGTCGTGGCCAGGACGAGCGCCGACGCCCCGGCTGCGACCGGCAGACCCTGCGGACCGGGCGGGACGTACAGGAAGTAGAAGGACAGCCAGGCACCCATCGCCGTGGTGTGCGCGGCGACGGGACTGGACCGCACGAGAGCCCACACCAGCGGCAGCACCACGACGGGCAGGCCGAGCAGGAAGCGGTGGGTGACCAGCTGCCCCCCCGCTGGTCGCCAGCAGCAGCACCGCGACCGCCAGCCGGGCGGCGACGACTGCGGCGGTGACGTACAGGACGAGCGGATTTCGCCGTGCCTCGCCCTGCTGTGGTGGGGACTGTGCCTGGCGGCGGCCGGCCCGGCGGCCCAGCAGGCCGCCGGTGACCGCCAGCACGAGCCAGTACCAGATCGGTGAGGAAGAGCGGCTCGGCCACTACTCCGCCGCCTTCTTCAGGGCGTCGAGCCAGCCGCTGAGCGAGTCGTCCAGCGCGGCGGCGAGGTTGTCCCGGTCGGCGTCGACCGGTGCGCCCGCCCAGGACTCCCGGGTGCGGACGACGACGCCGTCGCCGTCCTCGGTGAAGGTCCACTCGTGCACGCCGGTGATGCCGTGCGCGGGACCGCCCCACAGGATGCGGTGCCGGCCGTCGACCGCGTAGATGGTGGAGTCGATGGACAGGCCCGCGGTCACCCAGTGGAAGGTGGTGCCGGGGGCAATGGGGCCGTCGAGCCGGGCCTCGGTGATGTCGGACTGCCAGTCGGGCCAGAAGCCGATCCCGGTGTGCAGCTGCCAGACCCGCTCGAGAAGAGCGCCGATCCGGATGGTGTGGTCGGCGACGACGGGGGCGTTCTCGTCGATGGTCGTGGGGTAGGTCATGGCGTGTCCTCGGTGTCGGGGCCCGGGCCGTCGTGGGGGAGTCACGGCGGCCCGGGCGGCTGGGGCGGATCAGGCGGGCATCTCGGTGTCGGGGATCCAGTGGCCGTGGATGCCGGACGGGTACGGTGCCCGGGCGCCGCAACGAGGCCGCGGGCCGGGCGGCCGAGGTGGGTCGGGCGGGCAGTTCGGTGTCGGGGATCCAGTGGCCGTGGATGCCGGACGGGTACGGTGCCCGGGCGCCGCAACGAGGCCGCGGGCCGGGCGGCCGAGGTGGGTCAGGCGGGCATCTCGGTGTCGGGGATCCAGTGGCCGTGGATCCCGGCGGGCACCCTGCGGGGGAGTTCGACGGCGGCCACGGTGCTCAGGTCGCTCGCGTCCAGGACCAGCAGCTCCGAGGCGTCGGCCCTGAGGTCGCTGACGATGGTGAGCAGGTAGCCGTCGTCCTCGGCGGTCCCGCCCTCGGCGGGCGCGAAGACGGCCTCGCCGGGCATCCGGCCCTCGCCGTGCGCGAGCAGCTTCTCCTGGCCGGTTTGCGTGTCGAACTTGACGGTGTGGTAGCCCGACAGGCCCGCGCCGGGGAAGGCGATGGCGTAGCTGTAGCGGTAGTCCGAACCGGTGTGGGCGTCGTTGATCGACGGGAACTCGGTGGCCAGGTCGTTGAGGGACTCGGTGGTGACCTTGCCCGTGGCCGGGTCCACGATCCACCGGTGGAAGGTCGAGCCGGCGTCGGGGCTGGTGCCGTAGCCGGGAGCGCCGACCCACCACTTCCACGAGTTCTCCCAGGCGGAACGGTCGAAGCGCGGTGCTTCGAGGACGATCCGGCCCTGCGCGTCGGTGTAGGCGTTGGCGACGTGCAACAGCGCCGCCTGGTCGGCCACCTCGAACCAGGTGGCCCTGCCCCCGGCGCGCGGCATCATGCCGATGCGCAGCGGGACGTCGTCGTGCCAGCGGTAGGGGATGCCGGAGTGCTCGGCGTGGTCGAAGACCACCGGCGAGTTGATGAAGACGACATGCTCGCGTGTGATGGCGAAGTCGTGCATGAGCGACGGGCCGGAGCCGTCGACGATCTCGGACCTGACGATGGCGCCGGAGGCGTCGGCCACGTAGTAGGTCAGGTACGGCGGGAACGGGCTGTAGCTGAAGAAGTGCAGCTCGCCGGTCTCCGGGTCCTCTTTGGGGTGGGCGGTCATCGAGCTGGTGAGTTTGCCGCCGAAGTCGTAGGCGCCGATCGTGTCGAGGTCGGCGCTCACCTCCCAGGGCAGGTTTGCCTCCTGCAGGGCCAGGTAACGGCCCCCGTGGAAGATGATGTTGGTGGCGGCGGCGCTGACTTCGAGCTCGGTACCGGTGAACGGCACGCCGTCCAGGAAAGGGGTGCGCACCCAGCGGTTGCGGTACCACTCGGCCCGGCCGTCCTTGAGGCGGACCCCGTGGAGCATGCCCTCGCCACGGAACCAGTGAGTGGGGGTGACGCCCGGCTTCGGGTTGTGGCCGTTGCGGAAGTAGCGGCCGTTCAGCTCGGGCGGGAGGGTGCCGCGCACCTTCAGCTCGCGTCCGGTGATCTCGTCGGTGACGGGCGTGAAGTGGCCGCTGATGTAGGGCTTTTCCAGGGTCATGGTCATGCCTTTCGGGTCGAGAGGGCCGAGATGAGCAAGGTGAGGGCGGCGCAGGCCAGGAAGGCCGCGCCGGAGGAGGGGAGCAGGGTCAGGAAGGACAGGCCGATGGCTCCGCCGATCTGCCGGGTGGCGTTGACCAGACCGCCGGCCAGGCCGTTGTCGGCAGCCGGGACGCCCGTGGAGGACATCGCGGTGAGCCGGACGAAGGCCACCCCAAGGCCGGTGCCGATGAGGAGCGTCGGGCCCAGCAGGTCCACAAGGAAGGTGCCATCGGCCGGGGTTCGGGACAGCCAGGCCAGTCCGGCCGCGAGAGCCAGCAGGCCCATGGGCAGCGCATGGCGGCCGGAGACCTTTCCTGTGACCCATGACGACAGGGTGATCATGAGAGCGAGGGGAAGCTGGGTCAGCCCGGACTCCAAGGGCGAGTAGCCGAGAGAGCGCTGCTGGTAGAGGGGCAGGAAGTAGAACAGGCCGAGCCAGACCGCGCCCAGTAGGGCCATCAGCATGTTGGGCACCGCCACCACGCTCATGCGCGCCGGCAGCAGCGGGTCGGCGCCTCGGCGCTGGAGCACCACGAACAGGCCGAGCAGTGCGAGACCGATCACGGCGAGCGGCCAAGGGCCTGACAGGCCGTAGGTGAGCGCGACCAGACCCGCCGTCACCGTCACCGCGCCCGGCGCGTCCAGGCTTCCGCCGCGTGGCCGGTCGGCCCCGACCAGCAGCCGGGTGGCCACCAGGACGGCCAGGGCGAGGGGCACCATCACGACGAACACCGCACGCCAGCCGTACAGGCCGGTGAGCAGCCCGCTCAGCAGCACGCCCGCCGCCCCGCCGGCACCGGAGACCGCGCCCCACACTCCGAGCGCGGTGCCACGCCGCTTCCCGTCGGGATAGAGCGTCAGCACGAGGGCCAGCGCCGTGGGCGCCAGCAGCGCGGCGCCGATTCCCTGCACTGCCCTGCAGGCGATCAGCACTATTGCCGTGGGCGCCAGTGCCGCGCCCAGGGAGGAGAGGGCGAACAGGCCGATGCCGAGCAGGAACACGCGGCGAAGGCCGTACACGTCGCCCGCGCGCCCGCCCGGCAGCAGCAGCGCGCCGAAGACCAGTACGTAGGCGTTGACCGTCCACGCCTGGCCGGTGTCCGACAGATCGAGCCCGGACCGGATCTGGGGCAGGGCGACGTTCACGATCGACGTGCTCAGCACGACCAGGAACTGGGCCGTGGCCAGAACAGCCAGCTGTGTCCAGCCGGTGGTGGTCCGTTGCGGTGCGGTGCGGGTCATGGCTCGACACTCGCAGCGGGCGCCCACCGCTCGCGTCGGTAGTCATCACCTATACGACTCCCTGCGGGAGACCCTTGGGCGACCGGGGCCGGCCCCGGATTCCCCTACGGCGCACGACCGCATAGGTTTTCGGACATGCCCGAGACATACACGGATGTGCTGATCGGCCGTCAGGACGAGATACGCCGGCTCGACGCCCTGCTCCAGGCGGCACGCCAGGGCCGGGGCGGCGCCCTGGTCCTGCGCGGTGAGCCGGGCATGGGCAAGAGCGCGCTGCTGCGGCATCTGGACGAGGCCGCGACCGGATTCCTCGTCATGCGGGCGTCCGGTGCGGAGTTCGAGATGGAGCTGCCGTTCGCCGCGCTGCACCAGTTGCTCGCTCCCGTCACCGGCCGGCTGACGGCGTTGCCTGCGCCGCACCGCAAGGCGCTGGAGATCGCTTTCGGCCTCGACACCGGCACACCCGATCCGTTCCTGGTCGGCGTCGCATCGCTGGGCCTCCTGGCGGAGACCGTGCGGGAACGCCCGCTCCTGTGCGTCGTCGACGACGCACAGTGGCTGGACCAGGCGTCGGCCAAGGCGCTGGCCTTCCTGGCCCGCCGGGTCTCGGCCGAGTCGATCGCCCTCGTGCTCGCGGCGCGCGAGCCGAGCCGCCTGCCCGAGCTGGACGACCTGCCCGGCCATTCGCTTCAGGGTCTTGGCGAATCGGATGCCCGCGCGTTGCTGGCCGCGGCGATCCGCGCCCCGTTGGACGAGCGGGTGCGCGACCGCATCCTGGCCGAGGCGCGCGGTAACCCCCTCGCGCTGGTGGAGCTTCCCAGGACCGCCGGACTCGCCGGGATGGCGGGCGGATTCGCCCAGCCCGACTCGGTACCCGGCGTGATCGAGCAGAGCTTCCGGTCCCGGCTGGAGCTCCTGCCGCCGGCGGCCCGGCTGTTGGTGACCGTCGCTGCCGCCGACCCGATCGGCGACCCCGGCCTGCTGTGGCGTGCGGCCGAACTCCTGGGCATCGACGCGGCTGCCGCCGCGGCGTCCGTCCCGCTGGTCGAGTTCGGCACCCGGATCCGGTTCAGCCACCCCCTCGCCCGCTCGGCCGCCTACCGCGCCGCGGCGCCGGAGGAGCGGCGCAGGGCGCATGAGGCGCTGGCCGCCGTGACCGACCCGGTCGCAGACCCGGACCGGCAGGCCTGGCATCGCGCCCAGGCCAGTGCCGGCCCGGACGAGCAGGTCGCCGCCGAGCTCGAAGCCTCCGCCACCCGCGCCCAGGAACGTGGCGGTGTCGCGGCGGCGGCGGCCTTCCTCGAACGCTCGGCCGCGCTCACGATCAGTCCGGTCCAACGTGCCGAGCGGGTCCTCGCCGCGGTCCAGGCCAAGCTCTCGGTGGGCGACTTCGACACGGCGGCCGACCTGCTCACCACCGTGGCGACCGACGCTCCGAGCCAGGCCGCCAGGGCCGACCTGCTCCGCGGCAGGCTGTCGTTCGTCCGCCGCCGGGGGGACGAAGGCCCCACGGCGTACCTCCTGCGTGCCGCCGCCCGGCTGGCGGCCACCGACCCAGCCTGGTCACGGGAGTGCTATCTGGACGCCATCGAGATGGGCCTACTGCTCGGCGGCCTCGACCACGTCGTGGAAGCCGCCAGGAAGGCCCCGCCGTCGGGCGAGCCGGAATCCGGCGCGGCAGCGGTCCTGGCCGGCTTGATCAGCCTGGTCGGCGACGGGCATCCGGCGGCAGGGGAGATCCTCAGGCCGGTCGTCGGCGACGCCGACGACGAGGTGTGGGCCAGGCGGCCGTCACTGGGCTTCATGGTGGCCACCGAGCTGTGGAACTTCGACGCCCTGCACGGCATCGCCACCCGTGCCGTCGCGGCCGGCCGCGAGTCCGGCTCCTTCCACGCGCTGCCCATCGCACTGGCCATGCAGGCCACCGCGACCGTGCACACGGGCGACTTCGGTACCGCGATGGAGCTGATCTCCGAGGAGGAGGCGATCGCCGACGCCACCGGCGCGGCACCGCTGGTCTACCCGCGCCTCCACCTGGCCGCGATGCGCGGGCGGCGCAAGGATGCCGTCGAACTGTTCGCGTCGGTCGATCACCGGATGAGCCTCAGTGTGCAGTGGGCGACGGCCGTGCTCAGCAACGGCCTGGCCGACTACCCGGCCGCGCTGAAGGCGGCGAAGCAGGCGGTCGAGTACGGCGCCGTCGGCACGGCGGGCCTCGCCCTGCCCGAGCTGGTCGAGGCGGCCATGCGGTGCGGCGAGACCGAGGTCGCCGCCGCGGCCCTCGCGTCCCTCCAAGAGCGCACTCAGGCGGGCCTGCACGCGTGGGGGCTTGGCGTCGAGGCCTGTGCGCGGGCCCTGGTGACCGAGGACGAGTCCGCCTACCAGGAGGCGACCTGCCTGCTCGACGACAGCGCGCTGGTCGTCTACCGCGCCCGGGCACATCTGCTGTACGGGGAGTGGCTGCGCCGCCAGGGCCGACGGCGTGACGCCCGGTCCGCGCTGCGGCTGGCGCACGAGTCGCTGTCCGACCTCGGTATGGAAGCGTTCGCCGAGCGCGCCGCGGGCGAGTTGCGCGCCACAGGCGAGCAGGCCCGCAGCCGCACGTCGAAAGCATCGGACCAGCTGACGATGCAGGAGGTGCACATCGCACGCCTGGTCGCCGACGGCGCCACATCCAAGGAGGTGGCGGCGAAGCTGTTCCTCAGCCCACGGACGGTCGACGCGCACCTGCGCAACATCTTCCGCAAGCTCGGGCTCACCTCACGCAGGCAACTGCGAGACCTCCCCGACATCCGTTAGCCGCATGGTGGTGGCCGCGGCCTCGTGCCCGGTCATCGACTCCACGGGGCCGGGCCAGCTCAGACCGTACTTGGCCCGGTAGGCACCGGAGACACGCTGGACGAGCTCGCGGTCGTCCACCGGCCGGAGGGTGACGGACAGCCGGACCCCGGCCACCTCCACCTCCGTGTCCGCGTGCCGCAGGACCCGGCGGTACCAGGCACTGCGCCGTCCGAAAGCCGAGCGGACATACGCCTCCCCGTCGAGCAGCACCACCCAGACCGTCCTGGCCGACCACCGGCCGTTCGCATGCCGTACCCACAAAATGATCTCCGCGTGATCCGTGACAGCGTTCATGGACCAACGTTCACCGTGCCGGCACTACGTACGCGTCGGTGGTCATCACCTAGATAGGCGGGCATCGCCGACGCGAGGGCGGTGCTCTCGCGACGAGGCTGAGTGCCGTCCCTGTTCTTCGCAGGGAATCCCGGCCTTCGGTCCGGGCAGGAACGCGATCCTGGGCCCGGAGGCGCGGAGCGCCGGAGTGCGACCGGTTGTGACAGCGTCAATCCACCCGGGGCCAGCGAGAATCGGCGGTCCCGGAGCGGCAGGCGCCACAGAGGGCCGCGCGGGGGGATGGGCAGAGTAGGCGGCGGTACGTATCGGACGGTTGGAAGGGATGCCGATGATTCTGGAGCTGCTGCCGGAGGTGGGAGTGGCCACGCTCAGGCTCGGGATGTCGGCCGACGAGGCGGTCGGGGCGGCGCGCGAACTGGGCTTCGCCCCGTGCGACCCGGACTACGGCGACGAGCCTGGACAGTTGCTCTGCGAGCACGGGGAGTACCAGACGGAGTTCACTCTCGGCTTCACCAAGGGCGCGCTGACCGACATCCATGTGTATCGGTTCCGAGTCGAGGACGTGGATGTGTCGGTCGTCCTCGACGGGCTCGACGTCTTCCGGACTCCCAGCGAAGAGCTGCTGGAGCGCCTTGAGGAACGGGGCCACACGGTCGAGCAGAACGACGACGGCGTGGACACCCTTCCCGACCTCAAGGTGATCCTGTCGAACGAGAGCACATTCGAACACCCGATGGACGAGGAGGGGGACCCGATCTACTTCGACTACGCCCTCGTCACCTCGGTGGACTTCCGGGCGCCGCGCGGGGACTGACTCCGGCGGCCGTCGACCGGGCCGGTCGTCCTCGGCCCGCTCGCACTCGGTCGAGGACGACCGCTCGCCAGGCGTCCTGCTCCGCTCCGCCACGGCCGGTCCCGTCACAGGTTTGCTCTCACTTGTTCAAAGCCGCTGCATGCAACACCGGGCTTGGCGCGTCAAGTGGTGTAGACCTCCAATCTCACGGGAGCATAGGGGGGTTGACTCCTGTCATCTCAGGGAGCGTCCAGCCGCTTGATTCATTCGTCATGCGGGTGACGTCGCCAGGGTGGCCGACCGACGGGGGCTGTATGCGGGGCCAAGGGCCGCAAGCGGTGGACCATGCGGTGGAAGGCACCCTGGAATGCGTTCCCGATCGCAGTAGATGTTGGTGGTGGCCTCAGTGCTGGATCAGGCCACCGACCGGGACGGGAGCGACGTGGCCGGTTGCCGGAAGGGTCTGCGCCAGGGCGAGGCCGATGTCGACCAGCGATGACCGGCGCAAGCCGGCGACGTCGGCAATCGGAGTCCAAACCGACTCGGCGATTTCGCCGTTCGGCTCAGGTCGGAGTTGGCCGCCGGTGATACAGACCTGGTAGAAGATGCCGACATTCTGGTGTTCCGGTCCGCCGGGGATGGTGCGTTCGACTGCGGGGATCACCCTTGAGTCCACGCCCAGGAGGCGGTCGACCATCGCGTCGCAGCCAGTCTCTTCAGCGACCTCCCGGATCACGGCATCGAACGGATCCTCCGCATGCTCGACTCTGCCGCCCGGAAGGGTCCAGTTGGTCTCGCCCTTCGATGGTACGTGACGTGCGAGCAGCACCTGCCCGTCCTCGATGCACACGGCATACGCCGCGAGCCGGAAACTCATCCCCTACCTCCCCATTGGAAGCTGTCTCCACGTTCAAGTTCCGTGCATCGCGATTATGTTGGCGGTTCACCGGGAGAGGCTCTTGGCGGTGGGCCAGGGCACTCTGCCGACCGCGGCGGATCGACGAAGACCGTCGTGATGGCCGGTAGCGTCCGATATTGAACGGAAAGTACTGCAAATGCCAGGAGACCTTGATGCTTCTGGCCATGGAGGGCCTTTGCGTCCTCGTCCGTGCCATCCAGTCCGCACTCCAGCAGGAGTTGGGTCACCGGCATGATGCTGCCCCCCGGTGGACCCGCACCCGGTACAGCTCCGGCGCGAGGCCGTTGGAGGCGCGGACGATGGCGCCGTCGGAGTGCGCACGGAAGGCCACGTACTGCTCGTGAACCAGGGCCTGTCCGATGGGTCCGCAGGGTGTGCCGTGTCCGGCTCCTAAGCTGTGGCGCCATGGGGAACAAGCTCACTCACGAGGGCAGCGCCTTCATCAATTTTCGGGACTACAAGTTCCAGGGTTCGACGTCGCATGGCTTCAGGTGGGTCGATATCAAGCATCTGCAGTTCCCCGCAGGGTCCGTCGACGACAGGGGGCTGCTCGCGGCACTCATCGGGCATGAACAGTTCCGGGACGACTATGCAGGTGGTGGAGTGCTGCCGGAGGGACTCAGGCACGGCCCGTATTGGCTGAGGCTGGTCACCCCCGACGTCTACGAAGCCGTCAGCCGGGAGAGGGGCGCGCGCATCCTCCGGGAGTGGGCGAACCAGTTTGGGGATGTGCCCGCCGAGTTGGAGGCGGATCTGCAGCACGCGGTGTTCGACCGCTTGGCCGCGGCCGACCACATCTACTACCTGGGCGAGCTCGGGGACGAGGCCATTCATGACTGGGGGCGTGTGCACGGCTGCTTCCACGAATTCGTGCTCATCGACCGTTCGGCTGGGCAGATCGCACTCCTCGTTGCGGCTGACGACTGAGTCGATCGTCAGAGATGCCACGGAAGGACGCCTGAGAGGTCAGGAACGGAGCCACGGCCGAAGCGCGGCAAGAGTCACCGTGCCGTGGAAAACACAGGCCCTTTTGTCATACCGAGTCGCCACGGCGCTGGACCCTTTGAGCGCGTTGATGCACCGCTCAACTTCGTTCCCGCGGACATACTGCGCCCGGGCGGAACCAGTGGGGCGACCGCCTCGGCTCCCGTGCCGCCGGCGGTTGGCTCGCTGGTCCCGATCCACCGAGCCGCAGCCCGAAGGCCCCGGCCTCACGCTGTTTTGACAGCAGGGGCGGGGTGTCGGTCCGGCTCACGTGGTCTCGTCTCCGGTGGCGAGGATGGTGCGGCAGGCCGCGAAGAGCCGTGCGCAGCGCTGCGCCATGGCTTCGGGCGACTGGTCAGGGTGGTTGACCCACCAGCGGACCAGGGCGGTGCACAGGCCGCGCCAGGCGTATTTGAGGGCGTCGGCGTCAAGCGGGTCGTTGGATCCAGCCGCGTGCAGGAGGCCGGCGGTGCCGATCGCGGCGAGGTCGTCGATGGCGCCGCGGTAGTACCCCGCGCGATGGGCGGCGTCGCTGTCGGGCGGCAGCGTGGCGTCGTAGAGGACGAACCACGCCTCGCGCTGTCCGTCCAGGGCGGTGAACAGGGCGAGCAGCACGCGCAGGGCGGTGGGCGGCGCGTCGGAGGCCTGTTCGGCCATCGCGGCGCGGATGGCGTCCAGCAGCCGGTCGCCAACCGGGTTCAGGCAGGCGAGGTAGAGGTCTTGCTTGCTGCCGAAGTACTGGTGCAGCAGTGGCTTGGTGACGCCCACACGGGCGGCGATGGCGGCCACGGTGGTGGCCTCGTAGCCGTGGCGGCCGAACTCCTCGGTGGCCGCGGCCAGGACCTGTCGTTCGCGCGCGGCCCTGGGCACGCCCTTGGTGCCGGCCCTGGAGGGGAGCGTTGTCATGGTCCTGATATTACCTTAGGGTAATTTTCCGTTGGGTAAGTTACCTGGACCTCGCTGGGAGCACACTCATGCCTGCCACCCCGTCCGACCCCGGCACCTCCCGCACCCGCGCCTGGTGGGGCTGGGGCTACGCCGACGCCCACCCCGACGACGCCGAATGCGCCGCCTTGGGCGCCCTGCTGCCGGGCACTCTGGCCCGCCCGCTGCCGATACCCCGGGTCGCCGACCTGCCCATCGCCCGTCCCGGCGCGACACCCCCGCCCGCACTGGCGCACCTGGTCACCGCCGATCCCGAAGCGCGCGCCGCCCACGCCATGGGCAAGGCCTACCGCGACGTCATCCGGGCCCTGCGCGGCCGGCCCGGCCGGATCCCCGACCTGGTCGCCCGACCGACCGGCGACCAGGAGGTGGCCGACCTGCTGGACTGGGCCGGCGGGCACGGCGTGGCCGTCATCCCCTTCGGGGGCGGCTCCTCGGTGGTCGGCGGCGTGGAGTACCGCGGCGACGCCCACCGCGCCGTGCTGTCGCTCGACCTGACCTCGATGAACCGGGTCCTGGCGATCGACACCGCCAGCCGCTCAGCCCTCATCCAGGCCGGCGCGCTCGGTCCCGTACTGGAAGAGCAGTTGCGGCCCCACGGCCTCACACTGCGCCACTTCCCGCAGAGCTTCGAGTTCTCCACCCTCGGCGGCTGGCTGGCCACCCGGGCCGGAGGTCACTACGCCACCGTCCACACCCACATCGACGACTTCGTGCAGGCCCTTCACGTGGTGACGCCCGCCGGAGCGGGCAGGTCCTGGCGGGTGCCCGCATCCGGTGCCGGACCGTCGCCCGACCGGCTGTTCCTCGGCTCCGAAGGCGCACTCGGCGTCATCACCGAGGCGTGGATGCGCCTGCAGGAGCGCCCCCGGCACAAGGCCTCGGCGTCCGTGGCCTTTGCCGACTTCCACCAGGCGCTGGACGCGGTGCGTGCCATCGCCCAATCCGACCTCTTCCCAGCCAACTGCCGCCTGCTCGATTCCGGTGAGGCCGCGCTGTCCGGCGCCGCGCACGACGGCTCCGCCGTCCTGGTCCTGGGCTTCGAATCCGCCACCACCCGCGTCGACGACCGCCTCACGAGCGCCCTGGACCTGGCCCGCGCCCACGGAGGCCGCGGCGGTGCGCCGACGGCGGACCGCAACGCCCCGGCCGACACGGCCGTGAGCGCCTGGCGCTCGGCGTTCCTGCGCATGCCCTACCTACGCGACGGCCTGGCCCGCATGGGCGCCGTCATCGAGACTTTCGAGACCGCCGCCACCTGGGACAAGATTCCCGCCCTGATCGACGCTGTCCGCACCCAGGTCGGCACCGCCGCCTTGAAGGCCACCGGACACCCGGCCACCATCAACTGCCGCCTGACCCACGTCTACCCTGACGGCGCCGCCCCCTACTTCACCGTGGCCGTCGCCGGCCGACCCGGCGAAGAGGCCGAGGCCTGGGACGACATCAAAGCCGCCGCGAGCGACGTCCTGCACCGCTACCGCGCAACCATCACCCACCACCACGCCGTCGGCCGCGACCACCGCCCCGGCTACGACCTCCAGCGCCCGGAGCCCTTCGCGCTGGCCCTGCGCGCCGCCAAGGACGCCCTGGACCCCCATCGCATCCTCAACCCAGGCGTCCTGATCGACTGACAGAACGGCGGCAGACGGGCGAGGGCGGGTCCGGCCCAACGGCTTTCACTCAGTGGCCCTTTGGGCAGCGGGTACGCCCCGCAACGCCTCTACCCAGACCGCCGCTGTGACCGCCGTGGTCGCTGCCCCGCTCCCGCCGCCGGTCCGGTCCGGTCGGGGGCGGGCCCGGCGTGTTCGGTGCCGTTCGGCATACTGCCCGGCATGGACACCCGAGCGGTCACCCGCGCCCACGTGCTGATCACCGCGCAACTGGCGATCGGCGCCGCAGCGCTCGGGGCATGCGGCGGCTACCTCGTGGCCGGGCCCGCGGCCGCGGTCCTCTCCGGTGTCGTGACCGGTGTCGGAGCATGGGGCGGATCGATTCTGGTGCGCCGTCGCGTCTTCGCCGACCTCGGGCAGGCGGAGCGGGACGCGAACGTCCAGGGTTACGCCGAGGGACTGTCCCAGGGCGTGCTGTTGGGCATCGCTATGTACCAGGCCGCCGTCTTCCCGCTCACCGGCCCGGCCGGCGTCTCCGGCGAGGAGCGGCTCGCGCGCCGCACCATTGCGTATCGGATTGCTGCCGACGACGGTCTTCCACACACCGTGCGCACCGCGGCGGCCGCCGCTCTCGAGGCGATCGACCACGGCCAGGACCGGCAGGGTGCCCAGGACGCCGTGCAGGCCCTGCACGCGGCGGTCGACGAGCAGCGCTGTCCCTGAATGTCCCCCCTGCCTTTGGTGGCGTCGCAACGTCAGCTGAGCCGGTCGAGAGGCTCGGTGGTCCCTCCGGCGTACAGCCTTGCGGAGAGAGGCTGCCATCGGCCGTTCCGGGCCGGCGGGAGGAGACCGATCTCGTCGTAGTGCCGCAGGGTCCGGGCGGTCACGCCCGACATCCGGGCCACCTCCGCGATCGACCAGTCCACACGTACGCCTTCAACGGGCGCCACGGCAGGAGGGCTTTGAGAGGCGGAGCTCCGCCCGTCTTCCTTCGGTCGTCCCGGGCTGGGTCAGGGCAGCGGGGTCCCTCCGGTTGCATTGAGGATTTCCGCGGTGATGTAGCTGGCTCGGCCGGAGGCGAGGAAGACGTAGGCAGGGGCCATTTCAGCGGGCTGTGCGGGGCGGCCCAGTGGTGACTGCTTTCCGAATTCGACGGTGTCGGGCATGGTCGCGGGGATAAGTGGCGTCCAGACGGGCCCTGGTGCTACGGCATTGACCCGGATTCCGTCCGGGGCGACCATCTGCGCCAGGCCTTGCGTGAACGTGACGATGGCGCCCTTTGTCATCGCGTAGTCGAGGAGATGTGGGCTGGGCTTATAGGCCTGAACCGACGCGGAGTTGATGATGCTGCCCCCTTTGGGGATGTGTGGCAGTGCCAGTTTCGAGAGCCAGAACATGCCGTAGAGGTTGGTCTTCATCACCCGGTCGAACTGCTCGGTCGAGATGGCCAGGATGCCGTCGGGCTGGGACATCTGGTAGGCGGCGTTGTTGACCAGGATGTCGATCCGGCCGAACTCGCGTACTGCCTGTTCTATCAGCGCCCTGCACTCCCGCTCCTCCCTGATGTCGCACGGCACCGCGACGGCCTTCCGTCCCGCCTCATGGACCAGCCGGGACGTTTCCAGCGCGTCCTCGGTCTCTTCGGTCAGATGCGTGAACAGCACGTCGGCGCCCTCACGGGCGAAGGCCAGCGCCACAGCCCGGCCGATGCCCGAGTCGCCGCCGGTGATCATCGCGGCCCGGTCCTTGAGCAGACCGTGTCCCTCGTAGGAGAACTCGCCGTGGTCGGGCGGTGGGTCCATCGGCCCGGTCCACCCGGGGTGGGGCTGTTCTTGGTCTGGAAAGTCGGGCCGGGGGTGGGCCGTGACAGGGTTCTGTTCCTGGCGGTCCTGCGCAGCCATGGCAACTCCTGAAGGCATGGATATCGATGTGATCGTGTGCGCAGCTACGCGCTGCTCGTAAGCGTGGGGCTTCGCCTCTGTCAGGCGATCATCAGGGGGCCGGCCTGTGCCGGCTCACAGATTTGTGGGTGTTGCGGGAGACCAGCAGTTTCTCGCCGGGGCCTGCGACCGTGATCATCGCTGTCCTGACCGGCAGAGAACTGCCACAGGTGGAGAAGAAGGCGTGCTCCGCGCGGACGGCATCTGCCATCAGGTCCTCCGCCCGTCCAGCGCGCTGGGCGAGTTGCCGGTCATCGATCCCGTCGAGCATCGGGACGTGGCCCGGAAGAGGTCTGCTCCGAGCACGTGGAGGACGCGAGGGTCGATGCCCCTGTTTGTGGCTGGGCGGGCCGTGGACCGCGTTTCCCCTGCGGCGGGAATCTTCCGGGGCCTGCAGTACGAGGACCTCTGAGTGGTCCGACCTTGCTTCGTGCTTCGTCATCCTCCCTCGCCTTCCTCGTCGTACGACTCCAGGGGGTGGACCGCCGGCCCCTGGAGAACGGACCCGTTCATGTCGAAGCGGGAGCCGTGGCAGGGGCACTCCCACGCGGCTTCGGCTTCGTTGAAGTGGACGATGCAGCCGAGGTGGGTGCAGCGGGCCGACACACGATGCAGGGTGCCGGAGGTATCCCTGTGGACCGCCTGGGGCCCTTCGCCATCGCCACGGATCACCGCCCCCTGGCCCGGTGCGATGTCGTCCACCGAGTCGGCGCGTCCACCGGGGAGCCGGTCGGCGACGAGATGCCGGGCGGTTTTCGCGCCGAGCCGCAGCATGGAAGTCCCCTCCGCCAGAGGGTGGAAGCGGGCCGGGTCGTACAGGTCTGCCCAGGGGGACGGGCTGTTCGTGACGAGGGAGGTGAGGAGCCGCGCTGCCATCATGCCGCCGCTCAGTCCCCAGCCGGCGAACCCCGTTGCCACGTAAGCGTGGTCGGCTCGCGGGTGGAGGCGGCCCACGAAGGGAACATGGTCGGTGGAGAACGTGTCCTGGGTAGCCCAGCGGTGGGTGACGGCGAAGTCCGCGAAATGGTGGTGCGCCCAGTCCGTGAGGACCTGGAAGTGCCAGGCCGCACCTCGGTCCTTCGGGTCCCCCGGTGTGAACTTCTCGCCCGTGATGATCAGCATGCGCCCGTGTTCGTCGTGCGGGGCGGAGCGGATCGACCGTGTGTTGTTCTCCTCGGTGAGGAACATTCCCTCCGGTGCGAGGCCCTCCGGGGGCAGTGGTCCCGCGACGACGACCTCCCGTTTGGGCTCCAGCCTGGTGAAGAGCAGTCCGCGGTCGAAGACCGGGTAGTGCGTGGCCACCACCACGTCGGTCGCTTCGACGGTGTGACCGGCGCTCGACGTCAGCCTGCAGGGGCTTCCCTCACTCAGGTCCGTCACCCGAGTGCGCTCGAGGATTTTCCCTCCGTTGCGTATCAGGTCGGCGGCGATGCCGAGGAGGAACTTGCGCGGGTGGAACTGTACTTGGTCGTCCAGGCGCACGGCTCCCGAGACGGGGAAGGGCAGCGGTGCCTCTTCCACGTAGCGTGCGTCGAGGCCCGCTGCCTGGGCGGCGTCGGCCTCCCGGCGCAGTTCCTCACAGTGCTGCGGATCGGTGGCGTACGTGTACGCCGCGGCCGGCTCGAGATCGCAGTCGATGCCGAGTTCCCCCGCCAGCTGTCGTACGTGTGCGACTGCGTCCTGCTGGGATTCGGCGTACTGCCGTGCGGCATCGTCGCCGCGTGTCTTGCGGATCCTGCTGTAGGCCGACCCTTGCAGGGCCGACACCTTGGCCGTGGTGTGACCACTCACCCCGTACGCGATGCGGTCCGCCTCCAGAAGAGCGACGGTACGGCCTGACCGCGCCAGCTCCCGCGCCGTGCAGAGCCCGGCCATCCCGCCGCCGATCACGGCGACATCTACTCGGATGGCGCCTCTCAGGGACGGATACCCGGGCCCCGGGTCGTGCTCCGTCCAGAGGGATCCCCCTGGTTGTCCGGACACGGTCATTGCTGGACCTCCCGGTTCCGTGCGGACTGGGCTCTGATTTATCGCCGTGTGTGCACCGGCCCGTCTCTGGGCGGCTACCCGACTCCGCGGCTCTGACCCATCGATGCACCATCCGAATGAACGGCGAATAGTTGGGCATACCACCACCTATCGCTGAAACCTGGAACGGAGGGCGATCATGTCGAGGAAGCATCCGCAACACGGCGAGGGGCCCAGCCGATACAAGGGACGTGACCAGCACGGATGGTCCGAAGACGTCGACGATGCCAATCAGGACAACCCGAGCGGCCACCGGTCCTTCCACCCCGATGAGCATGCACCTGGCCCCAAGGGGTCGGCCCCGTCTTCTCAGCAGGACAAGGAAGCCTCTCTCTCCGGCACGCCTGTGAAGAGCGAGTCCCGCAGTGGCGAGGACCGCGGTGGGAAGTCTCAGGAGAAGGGAATGCAGGACAAAGGCCGCCGCGGCCGCTCCCAGCGCCCCAGCGGTTCCAAAGACTCCTCGGCCTTTACCGGGGTCGACCCGCAGGACCCGCCCACCAGTCCTTCCGGACGGTGAGGGCAGCGCCGACCTCGAATGCGTCGCGGTGGCGGTGATCTGCCGGTCACCAGCTTGGGGGCAGAGAGACGTGGGGGTGGGGGGTGGGGTGCGTGACGGCTCGCGGCCGACCCGACCTGCGACGTTTACTGCGCAGGAGAACTACACGCATGCTGTTCGGTGCCGTTCTCTGATCCCGTTGAGTAGTTCGGGACGGGGACCGGGGAGGTGGGCGGGTGCCAGGTGAGAATCCAGCCGGCGGTAAGCACCGCCGCGCCGCCTGCCAGGGCGATTGCGCCGCCTGTTCCGATGCCTGCGGCCACCGAGCCGAAGCAGGCCGGCCCGACGCCCTGCAGCGTCATGCTGCCGGAGCCGAGCAGACCGAAGGCCTGGCCCTGGCCATCCTGCGGCAGGGCGTCCAGGAACGGCCGTTGCAGGCCGAGACCGAAGGCTAATCCGAAGCCGCAGAGCAGCAGCAGACAGGACGAGACGCCCACTCCGGGCTCGGTAGCGAAGCCGACCAGCGGCAGTCCCGTCAGCGCAAACAACGGGACTACCGCGCAGTGCTGGACTCGACGGACGCCGTCTCCAGGATCGCCGAGGCGATGGACCAGGCGTGGCACGAGCTGCTCGCCACGGACTGGCCGCAACTGCGCACGATTTGTGAGCGCGATGTCGTGCACCGGGTGGGTGTGATCGGCGAACACGGATGGGCCACGACCATCGAGAGCCTGCACCCGGGCATCGCCTGGCGCGCCGGCGGTATCGAGCTCGGCTTCTTCCGAGGCGGAACAGTCCGTCTCGCCGGCGACGGGCTACTGCTGATCCCTTCGGTCTTCGTCGGGAATATCGCCGCCCACCTGGAAGACCCCTGGCCCAGGACCTTGGTCTATCCTGCCCGCGGCACCGCCGCCCTGTGGGGCGAACAGGAGACTGTCCCCCAACCGGACGCGCTGACCGCTCTGGTCGGCCGGGCCCGAGCCCGGCTGCTGGTGGCGCTGGACGCGTCCGCGCCCGGTCCGGACGGTCGGTGCTCTACCGGCGCACCCCGCTCGGCGAGGCACTGGTCGGCGGTTCGGGCTGAGGGCTCAGATCAGCACTGTTTTTTGATGCGCCGCCAGCAGATGATTGCGCAGCCGAGGGTGAGGAAGGCCTGGTGGATGTCGGCGCGGATTTCCCAGCGGATACGCAGTCGGCGGAACCAGCGCAGAAGTGCGAAGGCCGCTTCGACGACCCAGCGGTTCTTGCCCAGGCCGCTTCCGTGCTCGGTGCCGCGCCGGGCGATGAGCGGACGGATGCCCAGCTCACGGACCTGGCGGCGGTAGACGTCGTGGTCGTAACCGCGGTCGGCGTAGAGGACGTCGGGGGCGCTGACGGGGTCGTCCGCGCTTGCCGCGGATGGGCGGTACGGCGTGGATCAGGGGCAGGAGCTGGGTGACGTCGTTGCGGTTGCCACCGGTCACGGTGGCGGCCAGGGGTATGCCGTGGACGTCGACAATGACGTGGTGCTTGCTGCCCGTCCTGCCCCGGTCCACTGGCGAGGGCCCGGTGGCGTCTCCGCCCTTCAGGGCCCGCAGGTGGGAGCCGTCGACGGAGGCGCGGGACAGGTCCAAGGCGTCGCCAGCTCGGAGTTCGGCGAGCAGGAGTTCGTGCAACTGCTGCCACACGCCGGCCTCCTTCCAGTCGCGCAGTCGCCGCCAGCAGGTCATCCCGGAGCCGAAGCCCAGCTCCTGCGGCAGGACTCCCACCGGCTCCCCGTGTACAGCACGAACAGGATCCCGCACATGGCCCTGCGCTGGTCAAGCCGTTTGCGTCCGGGATAGCGGTAGCGCCGCTCCGCTGCCGGGAGCAGCGGTTCAATCCGCTCCCGCAGCCCGTCCTCGCCCTCCCACGGCTTGCGCTTCACCGCCCCAGAAGCCGTCGCACACCCCCGCACCCCGCCGACACCGATACGAGGAAAGCACAGGCTGACAGACAGTCATTCCCGGTAGCTCATTGTGTTAGGAGTCCTGAGCCGAGGACCCGAAACAGACAGGAGCGGCCGTTGGCCAGCATGGCGGGTCGGTGTCCTGATCAAGGTTGGGGCTGTCCAGGGAGGTTGCGCTGTACCCCGGCGGCGGCGATGAGGCCGTCTCTCACCTCTCCTTCGCTGCGCTTGAGGTGGGCGGCCAATTCGTCGAGAGTGGGGTCGCGGTCGAGCCGGGTGGCGAGGTGCTCTTTGGCTTTGGCGAGTTCTACGCGGAGTTCCTGCAGGCGGAGGGACGTGGATGTCCCAGCAGGCGTCGCGGAAGCAGCGCATGATTTTGCCGCGGATGTACGGCAGGGCGAAGGAGGTGAAGGCCACCCTCGGCTGATGTCGAGCCGGTCGATGGCCTTGATCAGGCCGATCGTGCCGACTTGCACGATGTCCTCGATCTCGCACGCAAGCCGCGTGTCCGGCCTGTGGCCTCGGTTCCCTCAGGCTTGTGGTGTTCTCGGCACCTCAGGCTTGTTGCGGCTCCTCGAACTCCATGACGGCGGCGAGGGCTTCCTCTGTTTCGAATACGGCAGTCCGGGTGGAACCGAGCACGGCGTAGCGCCACGTGCGGCCGTCGGAGGGCGCATCCTCGTAGAGCACCACTCCCGCGGCTCTCCCGGCCAGATCCCCCGGCCAGGACAGGCCGGCACGCTTCATCAAGCAAACGGCGTCCTCGAAGTCGTGGGGCGCACGTGTGCGTCGTCTGCCGAGCAGCCAGGCCGGAGCGTCCAGGCCCGCAGCACGGGCCAGACGGACCGCCATGAACTGCGTCGTGGTGGTGGCGGTGCGGCGGACATTGCTCTCCGTCGCGTAGAGCCTTCCGTCGGCGGCGAGGATCGCGTCCACCCCGTACGGTCCTGCGTAGCCCGATCGCTCCAGGTGGCCCCCCAAGGCCATGCCCCACCGTTCCAGCTCTGCAGCAACGGCCCCGCCGGACCCGGCCAGCGGTGAGACATAGCCGGTGTAGGAGCCCTGCTGGACGCGCATCTCTCCGGAGAACACCACTCGCGGCCCGGATGCGTCCAGGTGCATCTGGATGCTGACCGACCGGACGACATCGAGTCGCTCCTCCACCACCCACGTCCCGGCGGGCTCGTTCCGAAGTGGTGCCGGCGCTGTGTCCGCACGCGCGAGGAAGCACAGCCCGTGGCCGCCTGCTGAGCGGTCCGGCTTCACTACGACGCGCTCATACTCCCGAAGCATCGCGGTTGCAGTGGCTTCCAGGGTGTGCCCCTTGCACACCTGCCCCTCAGGAATGCGGATGCCCAGTTCGGCGGCGAGGGCGCGGAAACCGGTCTTGGTGTTGAGCCGGTGCACCGCGTCCACCGCGCTCGCACTCGGGCCTCCTGGGCCGTAGGGAGCCACCGTCACACCCAACCGTCGTGCGAGGGCGGCTGTGGACGCATCGAGGACGATGGGCAGGAGCTCCGCCCCGGGCCGCGCGGCCACCAGATCGAAGAGCGCGTCCATCAGTCTTGACCGGTCCAGGGCCTCCGCCATGGGCAGTCCCTCGACCGCAGGCGCCGTCATCACCGTCAGCGACCCGTACGGCACCCCCAGCAGCCCGCAGGCGTAGCGGCGGAACGTCTCGCTCGGCGCAACGGGCGTGACGAGCGCGTCTCCGGGCCGCAGGAGCCAGATCTT
This sequence comes from Streptomyces sp. NBC_00390, assembly GCF_036057275.1. NCBI lineage: Bacteria > Bacillati > Actinomycetota > Actinomycetes > Kitasatosporales > Streptomycetaceae > Streptomyces > Streptomyces sp. NBC_00390. The sequence goes on from NZ_CP107945.1 coordinate 8,290,080, forward strand.
GCGGGGCGCCTGCCCTGCCCACTGGGTCAGGACGTCGTGGGCGGCGAGGCTGACTGCCACGTCGGAGAAGAAGTTCGCGTAGACGATCAACGGGCTGCGGTGCTGGTCCACGGAGCATCCCTACCCGCCACGACGCCCCTGGCTCTTCGGCGAGGACCCGACGGCGTCAGGGTCGCAAGGAGGAGACGGGATCGGGGTAGAGGTAGGTCATGGGTACCAACCAGCGGGAACCGGAACTGCCGCAGGCGAGGGGAGGGGTGTCGGCAGCGGTGATCGACTGCCGCAGGGGGAAGGCCCCGCTGCCCGAGCGTCGCCACCAACCCCCCGGCGAGCGCTTCAGAACCATCGGGGTCGTGGTCTGAGGGCCAGGGCAACAGGGCGCCTCGCTGTTCGCCCACCCGAAAGGACGGTCCCAGGAGCGCCTTGCCCGCCGTCGACCCGAGCACCACCACCGCCTCGGGGGCGACCACCTTCAACTCGGCCAAGAGCCATGGCCTGCATGCCGTCATCTCTCTCCAGGTCGGTGCCTTGTGGATGCGGCGCTTGCGGCCTTCGGGGGGCGTGAACTTGAAGTGCTTGACCGCGTTGGTGACGTAGGTCTGCCGCGGATCGATCCCCGCGTCCTCCAGCGCACGCGTCAGGACCTTGCCGGCCGGACCGACGAACGGGCGGCCCTGGCGGTCCTCCTGGTCGCCTGGTTGCTCCCCGACGATCAGGACGCGCGTGGAGCGGTCTCCCTCCCCGAACACTGTCTGGGTGGCGTCCTCGTGGAGTGGGCAACCCCGGCATTCGGCCGCGGCCCTCCGCAGGCCCGGAAGCCCCGCTCGTCGCCCGGGCAGGAACGGTGTGGCGTCGTACGTCTGCTCCGCTACGTCATCATCCGTACGGAACATGAGGCCTCCCTTCCTTGACCAGCACGGCTTCCTGATGGCTCATTGGCCTACTCGGCCGCTCCGGCTGCGTCGCGTCGCACGCCATCAGGGCTTCAACAGCGTTTTGATCATGCCGTCTTCCTTGGCCTGGAAGGTCTTGTAGGCCTGCGGGCCCTCTTCCAGAGGGAGTTTGTGGGTGGCGAAGGTCTCGACTCCGAGGGGGTCCTGGTCGTTGAGGAGGGGAAGGATGTCGTCTACCCAGTTCCTGACGTTCGCCTGACCCATCCGCAGTTGGATCTGCTTGTCGAACAGGGTCATCAGCGGCAGGGGGTCGGCGGTGCCGCCGTACACGCCGACGACTGAAACAGTGCCGCCCCGGCGCACGAGTTCGATCGCCGTGTAGAGGGCGCTGAGCCGGTCGAGACCTGCGTGTTCCATGAGGCGTTGGGCCACCGGGTCGGGCAGCAGCCCTATCGCCCAGTGGGCGGCCTTGGCGACCGGGGCCCCGTGGGCCTCCATTCCGACCGCGTCGATCACACCGTCCGTGCCACGCCCGTCCGTCAGCCCTCGGACCGTCTCCGCGAGGTCCTTGCCGTGGTTGCGCAGGTCGAGCGTGGTCACGCCGCGGGCGTTCGCCCGTTCGAGTCGTTCCGGCACGAGGTCCACACCGATCACCGTGCGGGCACCGCGGTGCAGGGCGATACGCGCAGCCATCTCGCCGATCGGACCGAGTCCGAGGACGGTAAGGGTGCCGTCAGGGGGAAGGGCCGCGTACTCGACCGCTTGCCATGCGGTGGGGAGCACGTCCGAGAGGAAGACGTAACGCTCGTCGGGCGGGCTGTGGGGAACCTTGACGGGCAAGGTGTCGCCGAACGGAACCCGCAGGAACTCGGCTTGGCCGCCGGGCACCTGGCCGTAGAGCTTGGTGTAGCCGAACAACGAGGCTCCCATGCCCCGCTCCTTGACCTGCGTAGTCTCACACTGCGACTGCAGCCCCCGGTCACACATGAAGCAACGGCCGCACGAGATATTGAACGGAACAACGACCCGGTCGCCGACGGTGAGTGCGGTCACGTCGGCGCCCGCCTCTTCGACGATGCCCATCGGCTCGTGGCCGAGGATGTCGCCCGGATCGAGGTACGGGCCCATCACTTCGTAGAGGTGCAGGTCGGAGCCGCAGATCCCGGTGGACGTGATCCGGACGATCACATCCGAAGGTTCCTTCAGGATCGGGTCGGGCACGGTCTCGACCCGGACATCACGCTTTCCGTGCCATGTCAGTGCACGCATGGTTCCTCCGCTGGTTCCTTCGCACAGCCGCCAAGCGATCCGCTGCCGAAGGCACCGCTGTCCTGGTCGTGCGTGCGCCGTTCCTCGGATCCAGGCCGACTGCTGTGGGGCTTGAGCTCGTGCCGCGTCAGGCGTGAGCCGGCGTCGGGAAAGGACGCACCGACCGGCTCGCGGTTGTGCTCGATGTGCGTACGGTGCCCAGGTGCGGTCGGCTGTTCCTCGGGCCGCGGCCGCGGTGGTTGTGTCCTACGGCGCCTGTTGGCGCACGGAATCACACCGATGAGTACCGCCACGGTGACGATGCGTGCGATCAGTAGCCCGATACCGCCCAGGACCGGATTGCTCGCTGCGCGCGAGAGAAGAGCCTGGCTGCTGGTGGGCACGTTCGTCCCTTCGCCGTGACCGTGGGCGGCCGAGCCCATCTGCTGGCTCCGCCCCGTCCAAGGGCGCCTGCCCCGGGAATCGAATGTGACACATGTCGCATTTGTCGCGGTGATGAACGTTCTCCCAGCATGCGCCCCCGAAGGCTCAGGCGGCTTCCCGAGCGGATCGGGACGCGAGCGGGGCGGTGTTCATGCCCGCCTGGGCGTGGAGCCCGTCCAGGAACTCCTGGGCCGCCTCAGCCGCCGTACGGCGCGGTTCCCAGTCGAGTTCGGCACGGGTGCGGGAGCTGCGGACCTTCCGCTGGACGCGGCCGTGCGAAGATCCGTCGCCGCTGCGACGCGGACTCCCGCTTGAAGAGGAACCCCGGTCGCATGCGGACACACGCATGGCGGTGTGGCGCTGCTCGTACGCGTCCAGGAAGCGTTCGAGGTAGGCCTTCTCACGGCAGTAGGCCGCTCCCGGCCAGCTCGCATCCACCGGACGGTCTTTCGGGCTCGGGGAGTACGCGCCGACCGACGAGGCGTGGACCAGCGCGGGTTCGCCTGACCCTGCTGCTGCCTCGAAGACGCGGATACTGCCCAGCACGTTCGTCCGCCACGTGGTCGTCGGGTCGTGCGTGGGCCGGCAACTTCCACGCCAGGTGAACGACAACGTCCGCTCCGGCGAAGAGGGAGACGAGCTCGGGGCCGCCGCCCGGGTCGATGTCCGCGGCCACCCATGCGGTTCCCTCGGGCTGCCAGCCCGGCGCCCGGGGGGGGGCGACGCCGAGGACCGACGCCACACAGGGATCTTCGGCCAGGGCCTGGACGACGCTCGTCCCTGCGTTGCCGGTCGCGCCGATGACGACGACCCGGAGTCCGCCGGATCCCTTTGTGCCGTGCGATGCGTTGCCGGTCGTGTCAACGGCCTTCCGCTAGGTTTCTCCCGGCACCGATCGGCTTCCCCGAGCCGTGAGGGGACACACTGGTGGTTGGTCTCTACCGCTCCTCCTGCGGCGGGCGAAGGTGGTCGCGGAGCAGTTCCCGTGCCGCGACGGCCGCCGCCCACTGGATCGCCTCCCGGTCCATGGTCTCGCCTGCAGGCGGCTCGGCGACGACCGCTCCGTGCGACCCGCTGAGAGCGACCCGGCCCTGCTGGGGCCGTCCTGGACCATGCGCCTGCTGGCCACGGATCTCACCGGACCAGACTCTTCCTCGCGCCTTCCGGGCCGCCTGCAGCACCTACCTGCTCATCCCCGGCACCGTCTCGCCTTCTCTCAGGCCGGACAATTCCTCGGCCACAACACCCACGCCGCGGCCGCAGGATGATCGACCGGCTCATAAGCTCCGCACTCGTCCGCAACGCCCGAAACGGCGGCTCATACAGCGAAAGGGCGACCAGTCACTCGAGCGGCTCCGGCACCTATTTCTCGGCCAGGGGCTTTCCCGCCAGCGGATCGCCGAGGCCCTGAGATCCACCGGCTCGGGCAGGGCCTGGCCGACTGGTCCCATCGCCGCGTCAGGGAACTGGCCGCAGCGGCCACCCGCTACGTCGTGGACCCGGCCCCGGGCGCCATTCCGCCTTCCTCGACCATCGACAGGACAGGGCGGGCGAACTCGGCGCACGACGTGAGCACGCCGAAATCATGCTCCTGTACAACCTGCGGCAGATCTGTACGGATGTCACGGGCGTGCGGCTGGGCTGGGAGATGGTGATCCAGGGGGCGCAGGCCGTCAAGGACGCCGAGTTGCTCGCTCTCGCGCGGTCGTGTTTCGAGGAGACCGAGCGGCAGATCCGGTGGGCGGCCGGAAAGCTCAAGGAGGTTGCTTCGCAGATCCTGGCTGCCTGACGTCCGTCACAGCCGTAATTCTCCCGACGTGTCGGGGGAGACCGCCAGCGAGAAGGAATGGCCCGCCGGGTCCGTGTACACGCGCTCGTCGCGGGGTCCGTGGTTGTCCCTTGCCGAAACCGGCCGCGCGCCGAGGCCGATCGCCTCCCGCTCCGCCTCGTCCATGTCGCCCCGCGCCACCAGGATGCGCAGGTGTGCCTGCTGCGCGTCCTCCGGCCGGGGCCAGCTTGGCGGGGCGTACCCGTGGTCGCGTCGCATCGCCAGATGGACGCCCTGCTGTCCCAGCACTTCCACGAAGTCGGGGTCGCTGCCGACCCGTACCTCGGCGGAGAGTAACCCCGCGTAGAACTCGGCCAGTTCGGTGGGCTCGGCGGCGTCGAGAACCAGGACGCTCATCTTTTGAACCGTCATACGACCCGGCTACCCCCGGCCGCCGGTCGCATACCGCAACGACCGCGGTGGGCGACGGAGCGGGGGCCTGCGGGTGAGCCGCAGACTGATCGAACCACATGGCGAGCTTCGGGTGCCACAGCAGGGCTGGAACGTGTTGCTGTCCTTGCGCAGCACCTTGGCGGACTTCCAGGTGGCTCCGTCGTCGTACGACACCGACACCTTGGCGCCGGCCATCGCGGTGGAGCCGGTCCGCCCTTGGCCCTGGTGCCGTCCACGGTGAGGGTGAAGGGCAGGCCCGCCCGCGCCTGGTTAAGCTCGTTCAGCGGCAGGTCGTAGTCGAGCACGACCACCGGCAGGGGCTCGCAGTCCTTGGGGGTGGGAACTGAAATTCCCCTCATTGACGGCCTCAGGCATCAGGTGACGCGCCGCCGTCGGCGGCACGCAGGCCACGGTCGGGGCCCCATTCGGTGAGCAGCAGGGCGATGTCGTCCGCTCGGTAGGAGGAGCCGCGGGCGTTGTGCAGGAGCCGGTCGGCGAGTTCGTCGAGCGTGTCCGCGCGGGCGTGGGCCAGGGATGCTCGCAAGCGGTCGATCCCCACGTCGATGTCGACTCCGGGTTCCTCGACCAGGCCGTCGGTGTAGAGGGCGAGGACGGATCCCGGCGGGAGAGTGATCCGGGTCGTGGGATATGCGCTTGCGCGTTCCACTCCGAGGACGGGGCCGATGTCCAGGTCGAGGGCGTCGGTCGTGCCGTCGGGATGGCGAAGCAGGGGTGGGGGGTGGCCGGCGGTGACGGCGTGGGCGTGGTGACCGTGGGGTTCGAGGCGGATGTAGCAGCAGCTGGCCAGCAGGGGGGAGTCGAGGTCGATGAGGGTTCGGTTGACGCCCGCCATCACATCCCCAGGTGTATGGCCCACTGCTGCGAAGGCTCGTACCGCACTGCGCAATTGGGCCATGGTGGCCGCGGCGGCGATGCTGTGCCCCTCCACGTCTCCGATGACGAGACAGGTCCCGTTGTCGGTGGGGATGACGTCGTACCAGTCGCCGCCGATGTCCATTCCGCTGGTGCCGGGCAGGTAGCGCGCAACGACATGGATTCCAGGGATTACCGGCAGCCGGTGCGGCAGGAGCGCCTGCTGCAGGCCGCGCGCGACGGCGAACTCCGAGTCGTACAACCGCGCTCTTTCCAACGCCTGGGCGATCAGCCCGGCCAGGGCAGTCAGGACGCCGCGGTCCTTCTCCGTGAACCGATGGACCTCGTCGAAGCCGAGGACGCAGGTGCCCACAGGACGGCCGGAGGCGATCAACGGCAGATATGCCCAGGAACTCACTTCGCCCGTGGGGATGCCCGGATAACCCCGGGACAGGTCCTGCTGCGACTCGATGAACAGCGGCGCGCCAGAGGTCAGGGCCTCGGTGCCGGGCAGGCGGGCGTGCAGCGGCATGCCCTCCAGCCAGTCGAGGAAGTCTTCGTGGTGGCCGGTGTGAAAGAGCCGGTGCATCGCTTTGTCACGAACCACGTAGATCGCCATCTGCTGGCCTCCGAAGGCCGGCAGAAGCTGGTCGCCGACGGCCTCGCAGACCTCGCGTGCGGTGACCGCCTCAGTCAACGCGCTCCCCAGCTGCAGGACGTGATACATGACGCCCAGTCGCGCCGGCGGAGCGGTGGGTGCTGCCTCGGCCGTAAAGGTGGATGGTGTCGGGGTCGGGTGCGGCTGACCCAAAGGCACCACCCGGCCGGTCGCCCCGTCGGCCTCCGGGTGGAGGGAGAAGGCGAGCCACTGGTCGGGCGGTCGGCGGGCCAGGAAGGAGGACGGCGTCTGCGAGATCATCGCGGACCGGTGCCGGTACTCGATGTCGGGGTCGGACAGCCATGGCAGCACGTCCCAGAGAAACCCGCCCAGCACCTCATCACCAGAAACGCCCAACAGTCGCAGGGCGCTGCGATTGGCATAGGTGACCCGCCCGTCGGGAGCGAGGGAGAACAGCCCGTCCCGCAACCGCTCGACCGCAGCTACAGCCGCACGGCCGGCCCGGGCGTCCACAACCGCGCCCACCAGGTGGGTGCCTGCCCGCGCGTCGTCGGCCGCCGGCACGCGGCCCCACAACTCGACCGTGCGACACCCCTCGCCGTTGCCGCCGTCCCGGCTGTCCCGTACGCGCAGGCGCCTCGCGGTGATCCGGCCCGCGTCGGCTGCCTCCCTGGCCCCGGCCCGGAAGGCGACACGATCGCCCGGGTGCAGGCAGGAAGCAAGCGTTTCGGCCCGTCCGTCGAAAGCATCGGGGTCGAGACCGAAGATCGCACACAGCTCGTCGTCCACAGTGAAGGTGCCCAAGGCGAGGTTCCAGTCGAACAAGCCGACCCGCACGGCCGCTGCCGAGGGAGCCGGGGTCTCGACGGGAACCGTCCCCGGCTCGCACTCGACCGGATCACCGGTACGGGCGCGCAGGGCGGCAAGGGAGCCCCCGAGCCGGTTCGCGACGGTCCGCATCTGGCGCCGCTGGGCCTTGGACAGCCCTTCACTGCCCGGTGAAGCCGCCCAGACGACCGCCAGCGAACCGAAAGTCTTCCCACGCGCACCCACTGGCACGGAGCAGGAACCGAAGGCATACGGCAGAGCCACCGCGAGCTGGGGATACCGCCGCATCGTCTCCTCCGCGTCGGCCAGATGGACGGTGCGCCCAGAGCTGTATGCCACGGCGACCGGAATGGGACTGCTCACCGGGATGAGGCGCCAGCCACCGAGGAGGGACGGCGGCGTCCCGCACGTCGCGGCGAGCACGATCGACCGGCGGTCGCGGGAGCGGAGGAAAATGCTCCCCGCGTACGCGCCGGTTCCTTCGACGGCCTCGACGACGGCCGCGGCGAGCAGATCCTCACGCTCCACCGGTACGCCGATGGTCATTCCGCTCATGCATCCAGTGTGCGCAGGTCACGCCGACAGGGCCCAGCGTGGCAACTCGGCGATACGCAGCGGTTACAGACTGCATGGGCGGTCCCGTCCCGGCCAGCGGCCGCCGGCTCCAGGGCGGGTTCAGCGTCCGAGGGATGGTCGGCGCTGAAGGCGGGACGGGCCGCTGACGAAGGAGACCAAGGCCGCCTCGCCCCATCCGACCAGTGCCGATCCCTTCCGGTCCCGAGAGGGTGCCATCCCCGACCGCCGCCACCGCGGGTGCGTGAGGCGACCTGGACGGGGAACTCGAGCCAGCGAAGCCAACGATTCGCGATCTTAAGGATCCGGCCATGACGATGGCACGAGACATCATGACAGCCGGCGCCGAGTGCATCGGCGAATCCTGCCAGAGCCGGATTCAGGCGTACGCCGACACCTGTTTCAGCGCGGTCGACCCGGGCAGGGCTCCTGGCTTTGCGGACCAGCGCCTTCAGATCGTGGTCCAGCACCAGACGCACGCCGGCTTTGATCATCAGCCGTTCGTGCCGGGCGACTTCGACTCCGTCGTCATGGACCACCAGATCAGAGGCGTGCAGCATCACCCGCACCCGCCTTCCGATCAGCCGCACCGGCACCGAGTAGGACCACTGAGCAGGCGACAGCGCCTTTTGAGGAAATCCGAAGCGCCGTCGACGGTGACAAGACCGGCGACCTGGGGGAAGTCGGTGCGCGCGAGCAGAAGTGCGGTCATCGCGCCCCAAGAGGCCTCGACGACCACATAGGGGGTCGTTCACCCGCTGCGGCGAGCACCGCTCGCAGGTCCCTGGCACCGTCTTCTGCCGTCGTGGGCTGTGGGACTCGGGTCGAGGGGCTCAGCGACACCGACGGCCTCGTCGAAACCCGCCACCACCCCATTGGTGCCTCAACACGCTGCTGCACACTCTCGACGAACCGCGCCGGTCCTCAACGACACCTGCCGGTGGCTCCTGCGCGACACCCCGCCGACCACGACGACGTCGCGATCCTCATCGCACAAGCCATGCCAGCACGTTGACGCGGGCCGTGTCCTCCCGGCCGTAGCCGCGTTGGTGGGTTCGACGCGTGCATTGGCTTGGGCCCCACGGCGGGCCGGTGCGCCCAGGAATGCTCGTCCTGCGACCACGAGATGACGTTTGCGGCCGTTGACGATCCAGCCGCCTGGGCGGTTTCGCGACTGTCCAGGTCAGCTTCCGCGACGGATCTGCGTGGCGGACGATGTTCGGGCACCCGTTGGCCGTGGTCCCGTAGAGCCGGCCCACAAACGATGCGTCTGCCCGTAGCTGCGCTAACGCTGCCCGAAGGCCGTGGGCGCTTCTCAGGATGCGACCGACACGATTCGGGCGAGACTGGTGAGTACAGGACCGGCATTGGGCGGTGGCTCTCATGCCGAGGCGGCCGCCCCTCGCGGCCTGAAATCTCCGGGCTGTTGATGGCCGGCCCCGCCCGAAGTGAGCAGGATCAGGTGCCCCCTTCGTTGCGCTCCCAAAATCGTCCCCAGTGGCCGCCGTTGGGGCAGAGACCACTGACAGCAGCAGTCTGCGCGGCACAGGCGGGTCCCGCGGGAACGATAGAGGTGACGTGCGCATGGACGATCAGACCAAGATGGCGCTTGCAGGGGCCATAGCAGGCGGTTACGTGCTGGGCCGTACGAAGAAGGGGAAGCTCGCCCTGAGCGTGGCGACATATCTGGCGGGCAGGCGGTTCGGTCTTGAGCCGCGCCAGCTTGCTGCTGAGGGGATGCGCAGGCTGGGGGAGATTCCGCAGGTCGCCGAACTGCAGGACCAGCTGAAGGGGGAGTTCCTCGAGGCCGGCCGCAAGGCAGTGACGGCTGCGGCCACTCGCGGCATGGGGACGCTCGCGGACACGCTCCGTGAGCGCACGGCCAGCCTCGGCAAGGAGGCGGAGGAAGAGCCGGAGTACGAGGAAGAGGAAGAGCCGGAGGAGGAGTACGAGGGAGAGGAGGACACGGAAGAGGAAGGGGAGGAGGAGGAAGAGGAGGAGCCTGAACCCGAGCGCCCGCAGCGCCGGAGAAGCTCCCGGAGGCCGGCTCGGCCCGAGAGGGGTAGCGCGTCAAGGCGAGAGAGGGCCCCCTCTGCCCGGAGTTCCTCCGGGCCGAAGGAACCATCCCGGAGGAGGAAGTCCTCTGCGACGAAGCCGGCCGCGAAGAAAGCAGCCCCAGCCAAGAAGTCTGCCGCCAGGAAGCAGGCTCCCGCAAAGAAGGCGGCGTCTTCAGGGCGGGCTGCGAAGAAGACCTCCAAGCGCGCCGATCACCGGAGGTAGCCCGCCATGGCAGGGAAGGAGACGAAGCAGGCACAGACGCTGGAGTCGGGGGTGGGCGGACTGCGTGAGGCGCTGTCGGGTTTCGTCGGTTCACAGGTGGAACGGCTCGCGGAGAAGGCCGGCGACAAGCTCACGGACGTCACGGGGCAGCTCACCGATGTCGCGGACAACGGCGGCTCACTGCTCAAAATCGGCTCACGCATCCTCGAGGGCGAGTCCCCCGTGAAGGCGTTCCTGTCCGAGAAGGCCAAAGGCCTCAGGGACAGTGTCGTGGACAAGGCCAAGGAGGCGTTCGGCGGCGGCAAGGGCAAGTCCAGCAGCAACAAGAGCATGAACATCATTGAGGTCCTCGACGTCGGCGTGCCCCTGCGCACGGCCTACGACTGCTGGACCCAGTACGAGGAGTTCAGCAGCTTCACCAAGGGCGTTCACAACGTCTCGATGAGCGACGAGATGACCAGCGACTGGAAGGTCAAGGTCGGCCCCTCCTCCCGCAGTTTCAAGGCGACTGTTCATGAGCAGATCCCGGACGACCGGATCGTCTGGACCTCCGAAGGCGCCAAGGGGACGACCAACGGTGCCGTGAGTTTTCACGAACTGGCGCCGACGCTGACGCGGATCGTCCTGGTCCTGGAGTACTACCCGTCCGGGTTCTTCGAAAAGACCGGCAATCTTTGGCGGGCCCAGGGCCGCCGGGTTCGGCTGGACTTCAAGCACTTCCAGCGGTACGTCACTCTCACCGAGGAAGAGCCGGAAGGCTGGCGCGGCGAGATCCGGGACGGCGAAGTCGTCATGTCGCACGACGAAGCGATGGAAGAGGAAGAAGCAGCACAGGCCGAGGGGCCGGAGAGTGACGGCGAGTACGAAGCCGCGGAAGACGAAGAGGGCGATGCTGAGGACGAAGAGGAAGGGGACGTCGAGGAAGACGAATGGGAGGACGAGGCCGTCGATGAGGACCGGGAGGAATGAGGATGCGAACCGTGAACGGCGGCAGCAGCTAACCACGTTGACGACCGATGCCGTGCCGTGAGGGCATCACCGACCCTCATGACGAATCCGGGGAGCGACCCGCAGGCGCCGGATGTTCCAGCCCTGTAGTTCACTACTGCGGGAGGCGGCCAGTGGGGTGCTCCCTTCACTCTGTCAGTCAATGCTGGTTGCAGACGTAGGGAGCTCAGGACGCGGATGAAACTCTGGCTGAGCGGTGGCGTGCGTCGCGGAGAGGGCCTCCTGCCCGGTGGAGGCTTGTCAGGGCTTGTCGGTAGGAGGCGATGAGGCCGGCCTCACGGTAGGGGATGCCCAGCTCGCTGTTTACGCCGAAGGCGACCTCGACTGGGTCGTCTCGGTCGACTCCACCATCGTCCGATCCCACCGACACGCCGCCGGAGCCCGCCAAAAGGGGCCCCGGCCGACGAGCGGGACGATCATGCCATCGGACGCTCACGCGGCGGACTGCCAGGCGGCTGCTCGAGCACTGCCCGGAACTGGACCGAACCCACGACCTGGTGCGTCAATTCGCCGCCATGCTCGACGCCCGCGACGCCGCCCCGCCGGCGGAGTGGCTCGAGCAACTCACGACCGCCCGCCTCCCAACCCTGGCCAGCCTGGCCAACGCCATCCGCGAGGACCAGCCCGCAGTCGTGCAGGGCATCACCACCCCGTTCAACTCCGGCGTCAACGAAGGCCGCATCACCGACCTGAAACTCCAGAAACGGATCATGGCCGGCCGCGGGGAGTCCCGCTGCTCCGCCACCGCGTCATCCTCATGGCCCTGCTCCGACGCCGCCACCTGTGACGGAGCGTCACCGGCGCACGGTGGCACACTCCAGCTCCACGGAAATCTTGCCAGGGCCAGCCGAGCCTGTACGCCGACAACCGTCGCCGTAGGGCCACGTGGTGACGCGCAGAGCCGCGCCCGGGACTTCAGCAACGGTCGCCGTGGAAGCCGTCAGAGCGCGACGCAGCTGTTCCGCCTCCCGCTCGACCAGGGCGGCGAGGCAGGTCACCGCGTCGGCACTGAAGAGGACCTCCTGAGAGTCTGGGACGGACGTCTGCCAGGGCACGGCCGGGCAAGCGGCTATCGGTGAAGCGCCTTGTCCAACTGGGGAGTTCAAGTCCGTTGGCACTCGCCGTACCGGCGAGGAACGAGCAGGTGGTCTCCCCGTGAAGGAGTGGGACGCGGGTCGATGGTCGCCGGGTTTCAACGGCTTCGCCACCGCACGACTCCGCCGGGGCGCATTGGTCGCGCCCTCTGGGTCATCGACAGACCGTGGCACACCCGACCATCGGGGGCTGAAGCGGGCGTCGTGCTGTGACGGTGACCGCCGCGGCGGTCACCGTCACAGCCGAATCGGCGAAGAAGACCGCGGCAAACCCGGGCTCCGTTTTCGGCTACACCACCGCGCCCGCCGGCACCAACACAACCATGCGCGCGCTGTGCGTTACTGCTGCCGGTGGTGTGGAATGTCAGTCGGGCCAGGCGCCGGTGAGACGGTGCAGGGTGGCGGCGCCGCCGCGGTCGACCGCCGCCTTGACCCCGGCGAAGATCGCACCCTGGAGGGTGGCGGCGGTCAGGACCTCCGGCCAGCTGCGGTCCCTGTCGGTGGCGTCGGGGGCATCGTCGTCGTGACCGAGTACCTTCCACGCCTGTTTGAAGACTGCGCCGGCCACGGCACCGCTCACGGCGCCGAGCGCCAGGCCGACCGGCTTGTAGGCGACTTTGGACGCTTTCATTCAGCACCTCCTGCTGTGCCTGGCGAAGAAGACGACGGCGAGCGCGCCCACAGCCGCGGCGATCAGCAGGCTGCGTCCGCTGCGCGCGGACTGGGCCACCTGATAGACCTTCTCCCGGGTCGGCTCCGACGCCCTGTCCTGGATCTTGTCTCCCAGGACGTGGGCGGTCTCGGTCAGCTGCTGCCTGGCGTGGGCTGCCTTCTCGCGTACCGGTTGGGGAGTCTTGTCCTGCGCGACATGCAGAGCGCGGGCGGCCTTGTCCTGGATCTGACTCTTGACCTTCGCTGTCTTCTGCCGTGCCTGGGCTTTGACGTCGGACTTGGCGGTCAGAGCCGCGACAGTCTCGCCGAGTTCCTCGCGGGTTTCCTTCACCTGATCCCGCAGTTCCTCGGGAGTGGGGGTGGAGTCGTTGTTCTGGGACTGGTCCGTCATCGGTGTGCCCTCTCCTTGACTTCGGCCACGTCTGCCTTGACGCCGTCGACGGCCTGCTCGGGTGCGGGTGGGCCGGCCTGGCTGACCTGCTTCTTGCCCACGCCGGCGAGCACGCCGGTTACCGCCGCAAAGACGGCGGTCACGGTCAGCGCCGAGACCCACAGCGGCCACAACAGGTCCAGCGCCACTATCGCGGTGGCCGCGAGTGCCTGCAGGGCGATGAAGCCCATCACCCCGGCTCCGCCGAACAGGCCGCCGCCGATCCCGAACCGTTTGCCCTTCTGCTGCATCTCCGCCTGCGCCAGACGCAACTCCTGGCGCATCAGCCGGGAGATCTGCTCCGATGCCTGCTTGACCAGCTCGCCCACCGATTCCTCGGTGTCCGAGCCCGGCGGGCCCACTGACCTGGTCATCATTGTCACCTGCCCCTCTCTGTTGGCGCCCGGGGCTTCAGACCTTCGTGTCGTGTACGGGTCGTTTCCAGGCGGGTACCCGAACCCCATCGCCGCACTCAGTCGCAGAAGGATCCCTTTGGTCGGGGTGCGTGGTGGACCAGCCAGGCACTGGCGATGCCGATGACGGCGCCGGCCGCGAATGTCGCTGGGTAGTGGGCTGTGGTGTGGACGCGCTCGATGGCCACCAGAGTGAGGTGGGGCTACTGCGGCGGTGAAGTCTATGGCCACGGTGTGCCCGGAGGGAGGGAAGAGCTGCCCGGCAGGTCTTCGACGTCGTGGTGCGGGACCAACTGCTCTGGCGGCCTGCGCCGTTCGGACAGACGCTTGCACACCGCGTTGGGTGAGCTCTCCGGTCGCGGCCATGGTCATGGCGGGCGCAATCAGAGTTTGCTTCCCTGGGCCGTGGCCTCGACCGCTGGCAGCAGCGGCCGCGCCCAGGGCGGGTCCAAGGAGGCGGCCCGGCACGTCAGCTGGCGGTCGTGGCGACGGAGGACGAGGCGCATGATCACCTGCTTCCCCTCCTGCGCCCTCCAGCGCCGCAGCTCACAGGCTGCGCGGGTCGATGGGCTGCCTCACGAATCGCCCGTCTCGCTGCGGTTCGCATCACTCCATGTGCGGGTGTCCCGGGGCTCAACATAGGGCTCCTCTTCGGCGGGGTGCCCGCCGACGATCGCGCGTTCGCGCGCCAGCTCGGCATCGAACTCCAGGCCGAGCAAGATCGCCAGGTTCGTGATCCACAGCCATACCAGGAAGATGATCACCCCGGCCAGGGTGCCGTAGGTCTTGTTGTAGGACGCGAAGTTCGCCACGTACAGCGCGAAGCCCGCCGAAGCGATCATCCAGATCACCAGAGCCAGGAAGCTGCCAGGAGTGATCCACCTGAATCCGCGGACCCTTGCGTTCGGTGACGCCCAGTACAGGATGGCGATCATGATAGTGACGAGCAGGACCAGGACCGGCCACTTAGCGATTGACCACACCGTCAACGCCGCATCGCCTATTCCCAGAGCGGTGCCGACCTGCTTGGCGAGGGGGCCGGTGAGCACCACGATCAGCGCGCTGATGCAGGCAAGGATCATCAGCGCCAGCGTCAGACCCAGCCGCAGCGGGGTGACCTTCCAGACCGGCCGGCCCTCGGAGACGTCGTAGACGGCGTTGGAGGTGCGGATGAACGCGGCAACATATCCGGAGGCCGACCACAGAGCCACCACCAGCCCAACAATTGCCAGGACCGATCCGGTGCTGCTGCTGGACTGCAGCTGGGTCACCGCATTGGTGATGATGTCCCGGGCCGAGCCCGGCGTGAGCTTCGTGAGGTGGTCCAAGACGCTCTTCGTTGCCGACTCGCCCGCGATACCCAGCAGGGACACCAGTACCAGGAGGGCTGGGAATAGGGCCAGGATGCCGTAGTAGGTCAGCGCCGCCGCCCGGTCGGCGAGCTCATCGTCCTTGAACTCGGCGACCGTCCGCTTCAGCACCGCCCCCCACGACTTCTTGGGCATCTCCGTAGGTCGATCCGGAGCATTCCGCTCCACCGGCGGATCCGGCCCCACGCCGCCGCGCTCATCATCCAACCTGCGGCCAACGCTCCGCTGCCGGCTGCCTTGCTGGTGCTGGTCATCCCGCTTCCGCTGCCACATCGGTGCCATGCCGCTACGGGTAACCGCAAACCTCGTGTCATGAACGTCCCATTTTCATATGTTCGCCCCTGGAGTTGGAAAAGCTATTGAGACCTCATTTTTCGATTCTGTGGACATGCAATCACTGACCGCAGTCAGGCGGCAGAGAATGGTCGCCCGGGGAGGGTTTGGGAATCGACCGCGGCCGGTACACAGGGTGTCCAGCGGGAATGCTGGGGAGCTGGGAACGTCACTGTCGGTGACCGTCGCGGAGAGTGAACGGGTGTTCTTCGTATTGGTCGAGCGCCAGTACCAGACCGAGGAAGGAGGGGCATTGCACCGCGATCACTGCCAATGGCCACCTGTCAGCGCAGATCGTCCGGTGCGTCGGCAGGGCCCGGGATGTGTGAAGGGCCACATGCGGGGATGAGAGAGCGTCAGCGAGTTCGGCGAGCTCTCGATCGCGGTCCTGGGCCACGGGCTGGGTTGTCAGGTGTCGGCGTACGGACGTCTGCAAACGGTCTCGGAGGTCGGTCATCCATTTCGCCTCCCCCTGTTGGCTGAATGCGGTGCCAGCCGGGAAGGCGTTGTGCTCCTCCGCCCGTCTGGGAAGCGGCTCAGTCGGCGCGACAGGGCGCCGCTCTGACTGCACAGGCGCGTTTGCGGTTCGGGGCCGGGGGATTTTGTTCTAGGCAAGGAGTGGGCCCCTTGGGCCTCCGCGGTCGGGTAGGAGCTGTGCTCTTTCAGTGCTGGCTGCAGTTCGATAACAGGGAAACCCGCCGATGGCCCGGACGCGCCCAAGCCGGGGGCGCTGGCCAGGTGCTCGACGGGTGTTCCCTGACATTGGGGTCACCCGCGGTCGTTCGGTGAGCTGCTCGACGACTGCTCCGGCGAGAAGTCCACGCCCTCGTCCGGTCACGAGATAGGCGCCGCCAAATCAGGCGAGGACGGTGGTGGTGGCGCGGAGTCCCGGACTGCGTCACTCGGTGGGCCTGATCGGGAGGTTTGAATCCGATTACGCGGCGCAGTCGCTAATTGACTCCGTTGTATATCCCGATACGGGAGAGGATCATCATGGGCATCATCGCCTGGATACTCATCGGCTTGCTTGCCGGAATGATCGCGAAGCTTCTGATGCCTGGCAAGGACCCAGGCGGCATCGTCATCACCATGCTCATCGGTATCGCAGGAGGCCTTCTGGGAGGCTGGCTCGGCAAGGTCATCTTCGGCGTCGACTCGATCGACGGGTTTTTCGATCTCTCCACGTGGGTCGCGGCGATCGTCGGCTCCCTGATCCTTCTCGCCCTCTACCGGCTCTTCGCCGGAAGTAGGCGCTCCCACCGGCACGTCTGACGAGGGCGTGAAACCCGCAGAGACGAGAGGCGGAACCCGTAGCCGGCAGGGACACCTCGGCGCGGTCGGGTCGGGCCTTGAAGCGTTCGACCGCGTCGGGTGCCTACTCGCTCGCCGAAGGGAACGCATCGGCACGTATGTGGGCCATGGCGCGGCTGGCGACGCGGTACCGGCCGTTGGGCAGATGGGCCGCCGACGTCACCCGTACCGTCAGCGGGCCGGCCCATTCGTATCCTCGGCGCTCGCCATGCCGCGCGAGACTGTCCATGAGCGCCTGCCCTACCTGCCGCGCGTGCCGGGACAGTTCCTTGTGCAGGCCGCTCTCGATTTCGATCTCGTACGCGTTGGGTGCCACCACCCGGGTGCGGCTGCACACCACCACGTGGTTGTCGCACTCGCCCCGGAGCTCGTCGAGCAGCTCGACCGGTTCGCTGCGGAAGAACTTCGCGACCAAGGCGTCCTGCCAGTCTTCGAGTGCCTGTTCCCACTGCTTCAGAGGTGCCATGGCACTTCGCGTGCCCCGGGCACCGCCTGATCACGCCCGCACCTGGATGAGCCCGGGCCCGGATGAGGAACTGCGGTGTTCTCAAGCGGCATCGAGCGCATGCCCGGACGGTGCAGGGCACCGGCTGGTGTCCGAACCTCTCGCGGCCCGCCATCTGCTGTCCTTCCCGGGCCGTGGTGCATCCGGTCGGCTCAACGACGCGGGACGCAGACCAACACCGCCTGCGCACAGCAGCTGGGCAAGCCGATGCGGTGTTTCGAGGCTGGGTGCGTCGCGGTGGGCGAGTCGGCAGGTCCCCCGCGGGAGTCGAGTCCGGCGCGGCCAACGTGGCCCGGCCGCTGCTGCCGATCTTGCCGCCGCAGCAGCGCCAGCTTTTCCAGGCAGGCCGGAGTTCAGGTGGAGTGGCGTTCCACGACGGTGAAGAGTCCGCCGTCCGGGTCCCGCAGCGTGACCCAGGTGTCGGTGCGGGACGCTTCTACGGCCGAGACGGCGGTGCCCCCGTTTTGGTGGCAGCGCGGAGGGCGCAATGGACGTCACGGACGAGGAAGTGCACGTGCCAGCGGGGACGGACCTGGGGATCCGGCGCCGCCTCGACAGCGCCGCCGGTGATCCGGGCGACGGCGGCGCCTTCGCGCCGCAGGATGAAACGAGTACCCGCTATTGCATGGTCACTATCAACTCCACGTCCGGGGGACTTTCGCCGCCGACCTCGCGGCCGGGGTGGGAACACCCGCCGCCATCGTCTTCAGCCTGATCGTGATCGGACTGCTGGTGCTGCCCGTGTGGATTGTCCGGCAGGTGGGTGCGCGCCGACGGCGCGACCGGCCTCCGCGGGCGGATGTGCAGCCGAGGCGGCCTGACCACCAGCCACTACGAGATCCGCTTGGAGCCCGACGAGTTCGATCCGGAGGGGGGCCGCGAGGTGCCGCCACTTTGAAGTCGAACGCCTGCCCGGCGTCCGGGACTTCCCGGACGCACTGGCCCGCACCTGGGTCTGGCGGGCGTCTGGACGACTTCGCCCTTGCTGTCGCTGAGCTGACCACCAACAGCGTGGTGCACGGCGGTGGACCAGGCGCCGTGTGGCTCTGGGAAGAGAGCGGACAGATCCTGTGCGAGGTGAGATAAGCGGGGCACCTGAGTGACACTGGCGGAGGGTCGCCCACCCCCGCGCGACCAACTCGGCGGACGAGGGCTTCTGATGGTCAATTACCTGACCGACCTGGTACGCGCCCACACCGGCCCGGACGGCACCGCGATCCGCTTCCACGTCGGAAGCTGGGCGGAACGCAACCTTGTTGGCCGACGCCACGGTTCGCGGGCGTACAGCTGGCGGGGTGGGTACCCTCCTCTGCACTGTTACGGACCGCCGGCTGAAGGCGGCTGCACACCTCGGGATCGTCGCCGTCAGCGCCCACGCCGGCCCCGTGCTCCTACAACAGGTCGCGAGGCAGTGTCTCGTTCCAGGTACGGGAGAAGACCCGGCGGCCGTTCTCAAAGCCGTCCAGGGCGCCATCGACGAAGACTCGGTCTCGTTGGACGTCAGCGCGGTGCGGGTCTCCACCCGCACGTCCCAGTTGTCCCGACAAAACCGCACGGCCCAAGCCGTTTCCCCGCCGACCGAGGTGAAGTGGTCGGCGACGGCGGCGTACCGCTCGTAAGCCCGCGGACCGACCTCGAGGCCGATGTCGTCGTCGCGCACCCTGCCGCGGTCCTTGACGATCTCGAGCTCGGAGTTGTAGCCGACCAGGTCTCGTTTGACCTCCCAGCGTTGCTCCGGAGAGGTCAGCTGGGTGGTGGCCGGGGGGCGGTGCCCTCGGGCTCGCCGAACGGGCGCTGGGGAAGGTGATCGGGCCCCCTTGTCGGGCGCAACGGCAGCGTCAGCGCGCTTGGGTCCTTGTACACGCTCAACAGCACCGGCCGCGGCGGTGGCCAGGCGAGCGGCCAGTAGGGGGTGGACAGCGACAGCCGGATGCGGTGTCCGGGGGAATGCCTGGGTCACGCCGTTGAGGTGGACCGTGGCCCGGTACCGCGCGCCGGGTTCCAGGGGGTGGGGGGCCGGTCCCGTTGGGGTGGGTGAGATTGAGCAGGCCGTACGTGACGCGGGTGGCGCTGCCGTCGGGGGCCACGTCCGACAGCCGGGCGGCGACCATGGCGACCGGTTCGCTGACCGACAGCTCCAGTTCGACGCTCGGAGAGCCGAGGATCTCGACGCGCTCGGTGAGTTCGTCAGGGTCGAAGACCAGTGAGCGGCCGTCCTCCTCCCGCTGGTCGTAGGGCCGGTCCGGCGGCGCGTTGTACGAGGCCCACCTGCCTGCGAACTGGCCGACGGACAGCGGCGACTGCACGATCAGGACGTCCTCGTTCGACGTCGTCTCACAGGGGGTGCCGATGCGGTGCCGGCTGAGCGGGTGGGCGGTCGGCTCCACATATGGTGAGGGCCAGGCCCGCTCACCGGTTGTCCTTGGGCTTGGGTGTCCTTGTGTCCGGGGCGTTCCGATACCCGCCGCGCTGCGGCCGGCTCCGCAGCCGGGCTGGGCCGGTCACGCGCTGAGCCAGGAGTCGTCATCTGGGCGGACACCAGGGAGCCCGTGGCGGGCCGCGACGAGAGCGGTGTCGATGTCGCCGGTGCCGGTCGATACGCACAGGATGTACGCGCGATCGTCCATGCGCTGTCGCGCCTGCGATGACCCTTCCTCGGCACGCAGCACACGCAGCGCGTCGTACTGCTCGATCAGATTGCGCAGGACGACAGGATGAGCCATCAGCACAGGGCCTCCTCAAGGCAATTGCCGCAGCAGAGCGGGTTGTCCCCCGGCTACCCCCCGCCTCCCACGACATGCCGTCACCATCACGGGGATGTACTTTCCCCTTCTCCAGGTTGTCGACCACGGTTCCCCTGCGATTTCGGCGGCTGTGGCGACGGGCGTACATTGTGCCCGGGAGTGATTTCGAGACGCGCAGGCAATCACGCCTCCCACGATGGCCGTCCCGGTTCCGTCCGAAGAGAACTTCGAGTGCTGTGTGTTGGCTCCGTAATGCTGGGCAGTCGAACGGACGAGGAGCGAGCGCCGAATTGCGGCGGACGTTCTCGCGGCTACAACATCGTGGACAGAGGAGTCATACTTCATGAGCGACATCTGGGGCTACCAGCCGACGACCGGCTACACCGCGGGCACCAGCCTGGTCGGTTTCAAGGTCGAGGCGACCGACGGAAGCATCGGAAAGGTCGACAAGCATTCCGATGAGGTCGGATCGTCGTACCTGGTCGTCGACACCGGAGTCTGGATCTTCGGCAAGCACGTACTGCTTCCCGCCGGCACCGTCACCCGCGTCGACGCCGCCGAGGAAAAGATCTACGTCGAATGCACCAAGGACCAGATCAAGGACGCCCCCGAATTCGACAAGGACAAGCACCTCAGCGACCTCGGGCACCGTCAGCAGACCGGCGACTATTACAGCCGCTACGGCAGCTGACATTCACGGGAGACGTGGGGGTGGGGCCGGCAATCCGGCCCCACCCCCACTTTCATGCGGCCACTTTCCTGTGGTCCGTCTCGTACGAGTCCTTTGCGGAGCGCTGG
This sequence comes from Streptomyces sp. NBC_00390, assembly GCF_036057275.1. Taxonomy (NCBI): domain Bacteria; kingdom Bacillati; phylum Actinomycetota; class Actinomycetes; order Kitasatosporales; family Streptomycetaceae; genus Streptomyces; species Streptomyces sp. NBC_00390. The sequence goes on from NZ_CP107945.1 coordinate 8,310,737, forward strand.
ACGCAGGCCACCCGAATTCCCTCGGAGCGACGTACGAAACACATGGAAACGAGCACATGGAAGGTTAATCGAGGGGCACATGAGGTCCTGGAGGTTGATAACTATGGTTCCCCTGATACTCGTTCTCCTGCTGGCCCTGATTCTCTTCGGTGCCGGATTTGCCCTGAAGGCACTGTGGATCGTGGCGGCCGTCGTGCTCGCTGTGTGGCTGCTCGGTTTCGTCATGCGCTCCGCCGGAACGGGAGGAAGTCGCAGCCGCTGGTACCGCTGGTAACAGCACCGGCCTGAAACGTCGGGCGGTCCCGGACATCCATGTCCGGGACCGCCCGACGTCGTATGCATGTGCCGACCCTGCATCGACCGCCGGCCACCATCGGCAGGGCCGAGTCCTGACGCGGCAGGTACGGGCCATCGCGGAGGTGACCAGCGCTGTGGCGGAGGGCGATCTGACCCGCTCCATCACCGTGGACGCTTCCGGTGAGGTCGCCGAACTCAAGGACAACATCAACTCGATGGTGGGGTCGCTGCGGGAAACGACCCGAGCCAATCACGAGCAGGACTGGCTGAAGACGAACCTGGCGCGCATCTCCGGCCTGATGCAGGGCCATCGGGACCTCACTGTCGTGGCCGAGACCATCATGGATGAGCTGACCCCTCTGGTGGCGGCTCAGTACGGAGCTTTCTATCTGGCCGAGGACGGCGACCAGGGCGTGGAACTGAGGCTTGTCGGCTCCTACGGCCGCCCCGCGGGATCCACCCGGGACACACGATTCAAGCTGGGCGAATCTCTGGTCGGCCAAGCCGCGCGCAGCCGCCGCGTCATCGCCGCGGACGATGTTCCGGCCGGCTACGTCACCCTCTCGTCCGTCCTCGGCCACACCGCACGGGGCAGCTTGATCGTGCTGCCGATTCTCGTCGAGGACCAGGTCCTTGGTGTCATCTGCTGGCCTCAGCGCCTTGCGCCGCAACCGCCCCAGATCCAGCGTCAGGTGGAGGCTCTCGCCGAACTGTGCGCCCATACGCTGGAAGCGCACACAGCGGCGGTCATCGGCCCCCTGGGCGTACCCAACGCGCTGAAGTCGGTGACATCGCAGGCCACGGCATCGAGGCAGCGACCAGCATGATCGTCCTGCGCAACGCCCTACGTGGCCTGGCTGTCACCGGCGCGGGCCCCGCACAGCTTCTGACCTGGCGCACCATCTGACCGAGCCGGTCACCGCCACTGCCGTCTGCGGTCTTTACGATCCCGGCCGCCGTATTCTGCGCTGGGCCCGTGCCGGTCACCTTCCGCCTGTCCTGGTCAGCGAACAGCAGGCCACGACCCTGCCGCTCATCCGGGGCATGCTGCTCGGCGCCGTCCCACACGCGGACTACGAGGAAAGCGAAGTACAGCTCGGAGCGGGCGCCACGTTGCTGATGTACACCGACGGTTTGGTCGAGAACAAGGACTCCTCCCTCAACGACTTGCTCCAGCATCTGATCGCCACGGCGAGTGGTTCCGCCCGGTCGCTGGAACAGCGGCTGGACCGCCTGCTGACGCACAGCAGGGCCAACACCGACGACGACACATGCGTCATCGGCCTCCAGGTGGAGTGAAAAAACCGCCCGACGTTGGGCACGCCGGCACATGCGGCGTAGACGGTGCGCCAGTCGTGGAACCGAATGAAGCCGAGGCCCCTGGCCGGCCCCTGCCGGAAGAGGAGGTCGTCGTCCGCCGCGTCGAGGCGGGCGGCAGGGTGCGAATCGGCCGCGTCCAGCAGATGGTTTCGGGCATGGTCGGCGACGACGTTCAACCGCGGCGAGCCCGACGCATCGCCTGCGCGTACGCGCAGGCGGACCAGTCACTCGACGGCGCGCTGCCACATGTGGTCGTTGGTGCCGTCGTCGAGGTTCCGGGCGGTCTGCGATTCAGGTGTCAGCGAGTAGCCGCTCGAAGGGCTTCCAGTTCAGGCGGGTGTCTTCGGTGCCTGGAGGAACAAGGGAGTGGGTCAGGGTGAGCCACTCCAGCAGCGGCGGGGTGTCAATGCGGAACAGGGCACGCTCCGTGGCAGGGCCGATCTGCAGCAGCGTGTAGGAGGGGCCGGCCGGGCCGGGCGCGGGCTGTACCTGCACATCGCCGTCTCCGGCCCGGGTCCGGGTGCCGCGTGCGAGGAGGCCCCGCTCCACGTACCAGGAGATGCCGAGGCCGCGGTCGGGAACCGGATGGAACGTGATCTGCACCGCATACGGGTCCTGGACCGTGTATTGGAAGGAGGTCGGGATGGGAAGGAGCGTGCCGACTCGGACCTGCGTGGCTTCGGTCCACCAAATGGCTTCTTTCGCTTCGCCTTGCGCTTTCTCCTGGCTCATTGCCTCCCGCTTCCCTAAGCAGTTGCGCCACCTGTCACGGCTACTGACGTGCCATCCGTCTGCCCCGTGGCCACCGGGCCACACCCCGTCACCGAGGAAGTGAGCCGACGTTCGGCCGTCCACGCCCATGCCCGCCGTGTCCGCTCGTCGACTGGCCGATCAGGTGGGGGTCGCCGCGCCGGTGAGCCGCCGGGCCGTGGAGCACGGAGAGATCCCATCACGGGATCGCCGTCCCTGGAGGACAACAAGATTGCAGGTCACAGAGTTTCGTCGCCCGGCCAATCCCCGGCGACGGCTGGCGCGGCTCGCCCTGCCCACGGCCACGGTCAGCACCGCCACCGGCCGGCCCCGGGCCCCTGCTGTGCGAGGCGGGCAACGTTGTGCTGCGGGGACGCCCCAGCGTCCCGCCACCGTCCACTACCTGCGCACGACCGGAGCCATCTGGTGGGAGGCCGGCACTCGTCGCCCACGAGGACGACCCCACCTCGGCGGGCCGTCTGACGGGACACCACCGCATCGGGCCGACTCACCGCCCGGGACCGCACTGCTAGGCACAAAAACGTGCTGCCCAACCGGCTGCTGGGTAGCTCATAGTGGAGCGGACATCCTACTGATCAACCGAAACGGACGGCCCTGTGACGACCGCCTACAGCGAAACCAATCGTGCCCCTGGCGCCGAACGCGTCCCGGGACGGTCCTGGACCGTGCGTCTGACCGGCCACGGCGACCGCACCGCCGCCGTCACGTGCTCCACCGCCGCCTGCCGGATGCCGCTCCGCTCCAAGGACCTGGTCACGCTGCGCTCGTTCGCCGCCCAGCACGCCGCCGCACACGCCAAGGCGGCCACCCTGCGGCCCAACGCCGCCTGCCACTGCCGCGCCGAGCGCTGCGCCGCCCACGAGGACACCAAGGTGCACTGCACCGGCGCCGTCGTGCTGATCCTGCGCCACGATGCGACGATCGGCCGGGTGTGGAGCGTCGAAGAGGTCTGCGAGACCTGCGCCCCGCTGATCCCCCATGCCAGAACCCTCGCCCGCGCCGCGCGACCGCGGCCCGCCACAACCGAGACACCCCCGCCCGCAGCGAATGTCCCGGCAACCGCACGCGCCGGGGTACCGGGCGGCTTCTCCTCCCCGTCCGCCCCAGCCGACGGCGACCCCCCGCGACGCCGGCCGAACCAGGGGCCACGCCGTCCGCGCCGTCCGGGCGGCGGGCAGGCACGCTGACCACGGCGTGATGTGCGGGGCTGATGTACACGGCCCGTCGTCCGTGAGGGGCTCCCGCCGGTCTCCGCGTCGAGTGCCGAGGCGCCGTCCTCAGCGCGGACGAACACGTTGGCGTAGCCCGCCGCGAGGGCGTTGACCGGCCGGGAACCCGTGCCTGGCGGCCGGCGACGGCCCGTACCACCGGTTCCCAGCGGTGTTCTCGATCGTCACTTGCAAACCTTCACGGAAGGCGCTGCAATGCAGGTGAAATTTCGATGATGCGCGGCGGAGTGGAGGCTTCGGGGTGAACGGGGACCCTCAGAGGCTTCGGCTCGCTGTGCTCGGAGAGGTCCGGGCCTGGCGTGAGGTAACACCGTTGGACCTGGGGCCCGTTCGGCGACAGGCCGTACTGGCCGCGCTGGCGCTGCGCCCGGGCTTCCTGGTGAGCCACGAGCAGTTGCTCGACGGGGTCTGGGGGGCCGAGCCGCCGAAGTCCGGCCGCAAGGTACTGCCCAGCTACGTCTACGCGTTACGGCAGCTCCTCGACACGGAGGGCACCGGGCCGGCGGACTCGGTGATCCGCGGGGAACGAGGCGGATACCGCCTCGTCGTGGACGGGATCCAGCTCGACGTGGCGGACCTCGCCGAGCAGGTCGCCGGCGCTCAGCGCGCGAAGGCGGCCGGCGACCTGACCACCGCGATGAACCGGTTTTCCGAGGCGCTCGCCCTGTTTCGCGGCGAGCCACTGGCCGGGTTGCCCGGACCCTTCGCCGACGTCGAACGGCAGCGACTGTCGGAGCGCCTGCGCACGGTTCGAACCCAGCGGCTCGAGTGCTTGGTTCTGCTCGGCCGCTTCGCCGACGCACTGGACGACCTCGCCGCCCTGTCGCTGTCCAGTCCGTACGACGAGTCGCTGGTGGCGTTGCGCATGCGCGCGCTGTACGGCAGCGAACGCCAGGCGGAGGCGCTGAACGTCTATCAGGACACGCTCGAGCGCCTGCGCGACGAGCTAGGGGTCGGTCCTGGTGATGAACTCCGCCGCGTACATGAAGCGGTGTTGCGCCGGGACGACGAACGCCTCCTCGGTCCGGCCATGGCGCGCTCCGCCGCGCTGCCCACCCGGCCGGGGCTGCGCCGCGCAGTCAATGAACTGCCGGGCGATGCGGGCCACCTGATCGGGCGGGAGGTGGAGCTGGCGCAGCTGATCGTGCCTTCTGTGCCCGGATCCGTATCGATCGTGACGGTGGACGGTACGGCCGGGGTCGGCAAGACCGCGCTCGTCGTCCGCGCGGCCCGTGAGCTCAGCGCCCGTCACCCGGACGGCTGTCTGTTCGTGGACCTGCGCGCGCACAGCAGGCAGCGGCGGCAATCGCCGGAGCAGGCGCTGCAGCGACTGCTGCGATCGCTCGGCGCACCCAAGGGCGAGTTGCCGAGCGACCTCGAAGAACTCACCGCCGTCTGGCGCGCGGCAACCAGCCCGCTACGACTGCTCCTCGTGCTGGACGACGCCCTGGACGCCGACCAGATACGACCGCTGCTTCCCGCAGGAGCGGGAAGCACGGTGCTGGTGGCGGGCCGACGACGGCTGGCCGAACTGGACGCCGACCGACGGGTCTCCCTGGAGCCTCTGGAGAGCGGGGATGCGGTGTCCCTGCTCTCGCACATCATCGGAGAGGAGCGCGCGAGCAGGGAGCCGGAGGCGACGCGTCAGCTGGTCGGGCTGTGCGACGGGCTGCCGCTGGCACTGCGCATCGCCGGATCGCGGCTGCAGAACCGCCGTACCTGGACGGTGGAGTACCTGGTGGGCCGTATGGCAGGCGATGAGCACCGGCTCGGTGAACTGAGCGTCGGGGATCGCAGCGTGGAGGCGACCTTCCGCCTGTCGTACGACCAGCTCGCACCCGAGCAGCAGCGCGGATTCCGCGCCCTGGGTCTGGCACCGACGGTCGAGTTCGACGTACTGACGGCGGCGACCATGCTCGACCGGCCGTCCTGCGACACCGAGCAGATCCTGGAAAGCCTGGTCGACACGAGTCTCCTGCAGCAGCCGCGTCCGGGCCGCTACCGATTGCACGACCTGGTTCGGGTGCACGCACGACGCCTCGCGGAAGCCACGCCCGCCGAAGCCGCCGCCGCGCGCACAGCCGCGCTCCGTCTCTATCTGGACGCCGCCCGGATCACCAGTGACTTCGGCTCTGCCGGTTTCCCCACCGGACCCCGGCCCGCCGACGCACCGTTCACACATTGGCAGGACGCGGAGACCTGGCTGGACGCGGCCGGTGGCGAGCTCGCCGATGTCGTCGGACACGCCGCGGTCCTCGGCGAGGCCGATCATGCCTGCTGGATCGCCGAGGCGCTGGTCGACTACTTCGTACGCCAGGGCCGCTACCACGAGTGCCAGACGGCCCTTGAGATCGCACTCGCGCACGTGGACGAGGCCACCGACCAGCGGATGGCCCTCGCCCTGCGGAACTGCCTGGGCTACACCGGCGTGTACCAACGCCGGTACCGACAGGCCCGCACCTGCGTCACCGAGGCACTGGACCTCAGCCGGCGCCGCACCGACCCGTTCGAAGAGGCCCGGGCTCTCGCCGCGCTGGGGGCTGTCGACCTGAGTGTGGGCGAGGACGACCGGGCTATTCGCCATCTCACTGCGGCGGTGGACCTGGCCCGACATCTGAGCAACGACTGGATCGCCTCCATATCACTCGTCACCCTCGGCCTCGCCCACCAATTCCGGCGACGGAACGAGGAGGCGCTGGCCTGCTTTGCCGACGCCCACACGCACGCCGAGACGGACGGCAGACCGCGCGTACTGGGCAGGACCTTGACCTGCGCCGCCGATGTCCACCTCCGGCTCGGCCACTACGGTGAGGCCAAGAGCCGGTTCCGTCAGGCGGTCGAACTGGGTGAGCAGGTCGGGGACATCTTCCTCTGCGCGCGCAGTCTGACCCGGCTGGGCACGGCGGAGCTGGGCGAGGGAAACCTGAACGCGGCCGTAGCCCTCCATCACCAGGCCCTTCTCCACCACCAGCTGCTGTCCCCGATCACCGACCCCAGCTACCACTGGCTGGAGATGGACATCCGCAGTCGGCTGGGCCACGCCTACTTGGCGACGGGCCGCGTCCACGAGGCGCGTGAGCAGTTCCAGGCCGTGCTCGACGCGCACGCCGCCCGTGCACTGGCGATTGAGGGGATCGGCGCGGATCTTTGATCGAATGAGTAGAGGGTGCTCCTGACTGGGGAGATGGGCTTGTCCAAGGCTCCGTCCAACGGGGAACGCACTCACCAGGTGAAGCGTGCGGCTCTGCCTCCGCGTGTTCGTGTCCAGGCAGGGGCGTCGGCGGTGGTCTCGCAGGCGGGTGGGGTGCTGCTGGTCGAGACGGTCGGCAATGTGGGGCACCCCGTCTGCTCAGGCGGGGACGGGTTCCAGGTCAGCATCGTCGAAGGGTGGATAGCTCACGCTGCCCATTCGCTCGGCCGCATCGATGTAGTCGGCAAGTGCGTCGCGGGATTGAGCGAGCCTCTCCATCTGATCGTCCAGTCGCCGCAGCCGTGACCGCATCGCGGCCAGCAACTCGGAACAGCCGGGCAGCTCCGGGGCCTCTCCAACCGCACAGGGCAGCAGGTACGCGATGTCTTCGGAGGACAAACCGGCGCCGAGCAGGTGCCGGATCTGCTTCACCCGTAACACGGCGTTCTCGTCGAACTCGCGGTAACCGTTCGCGCCGCGGTCTGCCTCCAGCAGGCCCTGGGCCTCGTAGTAGCGCAACTGATGGGCGTTGACGCCCGTCCGACGACTCAGTTCCCCGATCCGCATCGCAACCTCGCTTGACCTTCACACCGGTATCAACGTTGACGATGCTGCCATGAACAACAAAACCGATACACCCGTGACAGTCATCGGACTCGGACGGATGGGTCAGGCACTCGCCGGCGCGTTCCTGAAGGCCGGGCATCCCACAATCGTGTGGAACCGTACGACCTCCAAGGCCGACCAGTTGGTGGCCGAGGGTGCACGGCTGGCGCCAACGGTTGGCGACGCGCTCAAGGCAGGTTCCCTGACGATCATCTGCGTCACCGACTACCAGGCCATGCACGAGCTGCTCGGCGCGAGCGATATCGAGCTGGACGGCACGATGTTGATCAACCTGACCTCGGGCGACTCGGCCCAGGCCCGGCAAGCCGCCCAATGGGCCGACCAGCGAGGCGCCCATTACCTGGACGGCGCCATCATGGCCATCCCGCCGGCGATCGGGACCGTCGAGGCGGTGATTCTGCACAGCGGGCCGCAGTCGGACTTCGAGGCACACAAGTCAATACTCGAAGCACTCGGCACCGTCACCTACCTTGGCGCGGACCATGGGCTGGCGTCCCTGTACGACGTGGCCGGCCTGGCCATGATGTGGAGCGTCCTGAACGCCTGGCTCCAGGGCACTGCCCTGCTCAGGTCGGCCGGTGTTGACGCCGCAACGTATGCGCCGTTTGCCCAGCAGATCGCTGCCGGTGTGGCCGAATGGCTGCCTGGATATGCCGAGCAGATCGACAGCGGCTCCTTCCCGGCCGAGGTGTCGGCCCTGGAGACCGAGGTGCGGTCGATGGCGCACCTGGTCGAGGAGAGCGAGGCGGTGGGTGTCAACGCCGAACTGCCGAAGTTGATCAAGGCGATGGCCGACCGTTCGATCGCAGCCGGACACGGAGGGGAGCAGTATCCCGTGCTGATCGAAGAGTTCGGCAAACCCAGCGACGACTGACCGGTCCCGACACTGAAATCCAGCCTCGGGCTTTCGCGTGGCGGGCTGTCCGGATCATGATCACGAACATGGAAGGTACCTCTGGACCACCAAGGCCGAAAATCCACCAGTTGAACTGGCGAGCCTTCACGAAAGCTCGAGGTTGGATCGCTGATTCCAGCCCGTGATGCTATGTCAGCAACGGAGGGGAACTGACGATAGGCGGTTCGTGGAGTGACGAAAGGGTGCCGGGGCACGGCCGTGTTCAGGCGGCTCAGGCCGCTTCGGGGAAGTGGCAGGCCACCTGGCGCACCGCCCCCGGCGCTGTGATTCGCAGGGACGGTTCCTCGGTACGGCAGATCTCCTGCGCCTTGTGACAGCGCGGATGGAAGGTACAGCCGGGCGGGGGAGCTGCCGGGCTGGGCGGGTCACCGAGCAGGGTGATCCGCTCGCGGGACCGTTCGGCGGCCGGGTCGGGCAGCGGTACGGCGGACAGCAGCGCGCGCGTGTACGGGTGGGCCGGGGCGGCGTAGACCTGTTCCTTCGCGCCGATCTCGACGATGCGGCCCAGGTACACCACGGCGACCCGGTCGCACACCCGTTTGACGACCGACAGGTCGTGGGCGATGAAGAGGTAGGCCAGGCCGAGTTCGCCCTGGAGCCGCTCCATCAGATTGACGATCTGGGCCTGGACGGACACGTCGAGGGCCGAGACCGGCTCGTCGGCGACGACCAGCCGGGGGCCGGTGGCCAGTGCGCGGGCGATGCCGATGCGCTGGGCCTGCCCGCCGGAGAACTCGTGGGGGTAGCGGTCGATGTGTTCGGGGATGAGCCCCACCAGCTCCATCAGTTCAGCGGCGCGCTTGCGTGCGTCCGCTGCGGAACTGCCCTGTACGAGCAGCGGGTCGCAGATGATCCGGGCCACCGTCTGACGGGGGTTGAGGGAGGAGTGCGGGTCCTGGAAGACCATCTGCAGGTCCTTGCGGAGCGGCTTCAGCTCCCGCTGTGACAGGTGGCTGATGTCGCGTCCGTCGTAGGTGACGGAGCCGGCGGTGGGTTCCAGAAGCCGGACGATCAGGCGGCCGGTGGTGGACTTGCCGCAACCGGACTCTCCGACAAGTCCCAGCGTCTCGCCCGCCGCCACGTCGAATGTGATGCCGTCGACGGCCCGGACCGGGGCGGATCGCCGTCGTCCGGGAAATGTCATCGTCAAGTTCCGTACAGCCAGCAGGGGTTCGATGCACGTCATGAGGCGATGCCTTCGTACGCGGGGAGGTGGCAGGCGGCCGGATGCCCGGCCGGGCCGTCGAGGAGGGGGAGTTCCTTCTCGCAGTGGGAGCGCTCCTGGTCGGAGGCGCGGGCGAGCCTGGGGCAGCGGGGCGCGAACGCGCAGCCGGGGGCCGGGGTGAGCAGGGACGGTGGGGTGCCGGGGATCGCTCTCAGGGGTTCGTCGTCGCTGTCGTCGAAGCGGGGAAGGGAGTCGAGCAGGCCGCGGGTGTAGGGGTGGGCCGGTGCCGTGAACAGGGTGTCCACGTCGGCCCTTTCGACAGCCCTGCCCCCGTACATCACCAGCACCTCGTGGGCAACGCGGGCGACCACTCCCAGATCGTGTGTGATCATGATGACCGCCAGCCCCCGTTCCTGCTGGATCCGTGCGATGAGCTCCAGGATCTGCGCCTGGACGGTGACGTCCAGGGCGGTGGTCGGCTCGTCCGCGATCAGCAGTTCGGGTTCGCAGGACAGGGCCATCGCGATCATCACGCGCTGGCGCATGCCGCCGGAGAACTGGTGCGGGTACTCCCGCACCCGGCGTCTCGGCTCGGGGATGCCGACCTCGGCCAGCGCTTCCACGGCCCGCTCACGGGCGGCTCGTCTGCCGCTGCCGAAGTGCACGCGGTGGTGCTCGGCCATCTGTTCGCCCACGGTGTAGTACGGATGGAGGCTGGAGAGCGGATCCTGGAAGATCATCGCCATTTTCCTGCCGCGCAGCCGGTTCAGTTCGCGCTCCGGCAGACCGGTCAGCTCCCGGCCGCCCAGGACGATGGAGCCGGAGACGGAGGCGCCGGTGTGCAGGCCCATCACGGCCAGGGAGGTGACGGACTTGCCGGAACCGGACTCGCCGACAATGCCAAGGGTCTCTCCGTGCCGCACCTCGAAACCGAGGCTGTCCACGGCCCGCACGGGACCGTGAGTGGTGGTGAAAGTGACCGTCAGGTCCCGTACGCAGAGTGCGGGTTCAAGGTCGCCCATCAGTACCTCACTCGGGGGTCGACGACGGCGTACAGCAGGTCGACGGCCAGGTTGGCGACGACGATGAAGGTGGCGGCGAGCAACGTGACGCCGAGGATGACCGGCTGATCGCCGGTGGACAGCGCTCCGTAGAAGAGCCGCCCGATGCCCGGGATCCCGAAGATGGACTCGGTGATCACCGCGCCCGCGAGCAGCCCGCCCAGGTCCATCCCGAAGATGGTGAGGATGGGCGTCATACCTGCCCGCAACCCGTGCTTGACCACGACCGTGCGGCGCGGCAGTCCCTTGGCGCGGGCGGTGCGGATGTACGGCTCCGCCATCGTCTCGATCATCGAACTGCGGCTCTGCCGCGCGTACATGGCCGCGTACAGGATGGCCAGGGCCAGCCAGGGCAGCAGCAGGTTCGAGGCCCAGTGGAGGGGGTCGGAGGTGAACTCCACGTATTGCGGGTAGGGGAGGAGGCCGGCGGTCCGGATCAGCCCGTAGATGAGCATCACCGAGGTGAAGTAGACGGGCAGGGAGGCGGCGGCGACCGCGCCGACCATCAGGGCGCGGTCGGTGAGGGTGTCCTTGCGCAGGGCGGCGGTGACTCCCGCGGTCAGGCCGAGGAACAGCCAGATCACCGCGGCCCCCAGGGCGAGAGAAGCGGAGACCGGGAGCCGGTCCGTCAGCAGGTCCCACACGCCTTGGCTGTTCTCGTACGAGTAGCCCAGGCAGGGGAAGTCGCAGTGCAGCGCGTACTGGCCGCTGCCCATGGTGCGGCCGGTGAAGATGCCGGTGACGAAGTCCGCGAACTGCCGCCACAGCGGCTGGTCCAGGCCCATGTGGGCGCGGATCGCCTCCAGTCGCTCCGCGCTGCACGACTTGCCGCAGGCCGCGGCAGCGGGGTCTGCGGGCAGGACGTAGAAGATGGTGAAGGTGACGGCCGCGACGGCGATCAGGACGCCGATGACGCCGAGCATCCGGCGGCCGAGGTAGACGATCACGTGCGGCTTCCTCTCGGGTCGAGGACGTCGCGCAGCGCGTCGCCGAGCAGTGTGAACGCGAGCACGGTGAGGAACAGACAGAGGCTCGGGATGACGAAGTACATCGGATCGGTGTCGTAGAAGGCGACGCTCTCGGCGATCATCTGCCCCCACGAGGGGGTGGGCGGACGGACGCCGACGCCCAGGTAGCTCAGGGCCGCCTCGGTGGCGATCATCCCCGGGATGATCAGAGTGGTGTACGCGATGACGGGCCCGGCGACGCCCGGCAGGATGGACCGGCCGATGATCCGCCAGGGCCCCGATCCGGCGACGCGCGCCGCGTCCACGTACTCGCGATGCCTCAGCGACAGTGTCTGGCCGCGCACGACGCGGGCAATTCCCGGCCAGCCGAACAGGCCGATCACGGCGGTCATCAGGACCACCCGGTTGACGTCCCTGGCCACGGACATCATCGCGATCATGAAGATGAGGGACGGGAAGGACATGGTGAGGTCCATCAGGCGGGAGAGCACGGCGTCGGTGCGGCCGCCGAAGTAGCCGGCTGCGACCCCGGCCACCGTCCCCGCGATGACGACGATCGCGGTGGCGGCGAAGGCGATGAGCAGGGAGATCCGGGCGCCGTGCACGACACGGGCGAACAGGTCCCGGCCCGTGACGGGTTCGACGCCGAGCCAGTGCTCGGCCGAGACGCCGCCGAACGGACCGATGGGCTGTCCGCCCAGATAGGGGTCGACGGCGGACTTGTCGAACTCCTCGGGGGACCAGCCGCCCAGCGCGCTGAGCAGAGGAGCGGCCACTGCCATGACCGCGAAGAGCGCGACCACGACGAGCGAGACCTTCACAGAGGAGCGACGGCGCAGTTCCGCGCGGGCGAGCTGCCAGGGGCTGCTGCCCACCGGAACGGAGACTGTGGAAGCCATGAGGTGACGTACCTTCAGTTGCCGCTCTTGGAGGGGTCCTTGAGGCCGACCGTGGCGTAGTCGATCTGGCCGCCGAAGGATGTGTGGCCGAAGGCGCCCGCGACGTTGGTACCGAGCAGGAGGGGCATGCGCTCGATGACGGCGGGTGCCGCCGGGGCCTTGGCGAGGATCTGTCCGTCCAGCTCGCGCCACGCCTTGCCCGCCTGCTCGGCATCGGTCATGGCGGCGATCTCGTCCATCCGCTTCATGCTCGCCTCGTCGCGGAAGAGCGAGTGATTGCCGGAGTTGCCCTTCTCCTTGATGTAGCGGCCGTCGAAGACGAAGGGCAGGAAGGTGGAACCGGAGGGGTAGTCGGGGCACCAGCCGGTGTAGACAAGGTCCGTGCGGTTCTTGGTGTCTCCGATGGTGTCGTAGAAGGCGGACGGGTCCACCGTCTCGATGGTGACCTTGATCCCGGCTCGGCCGAGGGACTGCTGGATCGCCTCGCCGACCCCCTTGTCGCCGTTGGAGACGGTGATGCTGGTGGAGAAGCCGTCCGGCTTGCCCGCCTCCTTCAGCAGCTGCTTCGCCTTCACCGCGTCACCGGTTGCGGGAATCCTCAGGGTGTCGGGCTGGCTGCCGCCGAAGAGCGACCCCGGCATGTAGGCGGTGGCCACGTCGTTGAGGGCCGGCCCGCCGGAGGCGGTCAGGATGCTCTCGCGGTCCAGGGCGTACTGCACGGCCTGACGCACCTTGACACTGTCGAACGGCGCACGGCCGGTGTGCAGTTGCACCATCTCGGTGCAGTTGGTGGACTCGGCGAGCAGCCGCTTTCTGACATCGTCCTTGGTCAGCACCTTGGGGGTGCTCTCGGGGCGCAGCTTGCCCCACGGCACGGCGGAGGCGTCCTGGCCCCGGCCTGCGATGAGCCGGTCGTCGATCTGGTTGCCCTTGAGCCCCATCACCACGACCACCTTGTCCGGATACGCCTTGCGCACCGTGTCGGTGCCCGGGTCCCAGTGGGTGTTGCGGACCAGCAGGAGCTGCTTGTCCCGGTCGTATGACTCGATCTTGTACGGCCCCGACGAGAAGGGGCGGTTGTCGTACTGGGGCCCCTTGTCCTTCGCCTTCGGCACCGGGGCGAAGGTGGGCAGGACCGTCGCGTAGGGGAACTCGGCGAAGGGCTTGCGCAGTTCGAAGACGATCGTGTGCTCGTCGGGGGTCTTGATGGAGTCGAGGTGCTTGCCCTGGGCCGGGCCCTGGTAGCCCTCCGCGCCGGCAAGGTAGCGGGCCGCGTAGTCGGGGCCGCCGGGCAGGTCGGGGGAGAAGGACCGCTCCACGTTGTACTTGATGTCCTGAGCGCTGATCGGCGAGCCGTCCTCGTACTTCAGGCCCTTCTTGAGCCTGAAAGTCCAGGTCTTGGCTCCGTTGGAGGAGACGCCGAGGTCCTCGGCGAGGTCGGGTACCAGCTCCCCGCCCTTGGCGCCCGGTTGTGCCTTGTACGTGACGAGGGTGCGGTAGAGCAGCCGGGTTCCGAAGTCCATGTCGCCCATCACCCAGTTACGGGCCGGGTCGAGGTGGGTGAAGTCCTGGTTGGACAGGACGGTGAGGGTGCCACCCTTCTTCGGCGTCCCGCCAACCACCTGGCCGTTGTTGGTCGTTGCGGGATTCTTGCCGTTGCGGGTGCCGCTTGCCTCCGGCCCGCCGGAGCAGCCGGATAAGCCGAGGGCGAGGGTCGCCACCAGCGCTGCGGCGAGAGAGGTGCAGGCGTGCTTGTCCATGAGTGGTCACTCCGGAAGCAGTCGGACAGCCTAGGACTGGAATGTGACCCGTAACATAGTAATGTGACATTGCACTGACAAGGTGTCGGGTATCTCGTTACCCACCCGTGTCCGAGGAAGGGGGCCGCCTCACGGCCCCATCGGCTGAGCACCCTCGGCATGGGGGACGGTTTCGAACGGATCCACTGGCTGCACGACGAATCCCTGGACACAGACAGCGAGTTGACGGACGCCTTCCTTCACCAAGTGGAGGCCCTGACCGGTGTCACCGACGCCCCGCTGTTCGCCGCCATGCAGGACGCGCCGTACGGGTAGGGCCGGTCCGACCTGCTGGGCGGCCTCCCGGGCACTTGCCGGCTTTCCCGGGTTCGCGGAGGAGGTGAACCCTCTCCTGCTCACCGGGCAGATGATCTGCTCCTGGATGTTCCGGGAGATCGAGGGCCTGCGGGGATACTGCGGCCCTCCTGGCCCGGCGCACCAACTGGCCCCCGCTCTACGGCCCTCGCTGCCTGACGGGCGAGAATTGTCCGGAGAACTGACCGCATTGCTCTCACGCGCCGCGGGTCCGTCGAAGTGGGCGCGGGTGGCCGCTTCGACCTGCCGGCGAACTTCGCCAGACCCGGGGGACGGGTCAGCCTGTCCGCGGGACGCCGGGAGGCCGGCCGGGGAGCTTGTGCACCTCCGGGTCGACCTTCAGGCCAAGGTCGGGCATCCCCAGCCAATCCAGCCGGACCGACGCTGCCTCTGCGCGCTCGGCCAGTTTCAGCTGCAGGCTGTACACGCCGAGCAAGAATGCCTGCAGAGAATCGACCCCGAAGGACACGTGGACGCTTTCCTCGCCCAGGCCCACAATTTGATGGGGGCAGTACCAATCGGTGTGCGGCTTCGTCTGTGACACCCCGTCCATCAGAGTGTCCGGCTGCGGTTTTCCGATCCTCACCACCACCGACATGCCGCCTCCGTCCTCAGCGACGGTGTCTATCCGCCGCTCTGCTACAACCTCGCCGAGTTCATAGGTCATCGTGGGCTCTCCGATTCATCAGCTCGAACGCGCGGGACCTGCACGGTAACAAGGGCCGATGGCTTCGACGCCGAACACCGACCACGATGCGCGCGCCTGGGCCGACCTCCCCATCACCCCCTCCAGTAACCACACCGTCGCACCGCTCACCTTTCCCTGCACGAGACCGACATGGCCGACTCGGGTGTGAGCGTGCCTGCGCCTCCACGGCCAGTCCCGTCCCGCTCACCGCGCACCCTCTCCCGGCACTGAAAGAGGTTGGCTTCACCCGCCTTTGGTCCTGCACCCGCCAGGTGCTCGTGGTGGTGTGCGGGTGCCGGTATTCGGCGGTCGGGGCAGTTGTGTGCCGAGTGCCGTGAGTCAGCGGCTGCCGCTGAGGCCGGCGAGCGCGAACCGCACCAGGTGGTCCGTCTCCGCCGTCTCCGGCCGGGTGCCGGTGCGCAGATGCTCGTGGAGGACCGCGATGGTCAGCAGGTAGACGGTACGGGCATCGCGGTCGTGATCGGCCCCCTCGCCCGCGCCGTTGAGCACGCCGGTCGCGGCGGCCTCGCGAAGTGCCAAGGCCAGCGGCTGGATCATCGCTTCCTCGGAGGCCCGCTGTTCGTCGGGGAAGCGTGCGGCGAGCCGGTCGACATGGGCCAGGAAGGGTCGGGTCCTGGCGGCCGCGCGCCGGTCGGCGGCCTGGGCGAGTACCCCCTCGATCCAGGCCCGGACCGCGTCGAGCGGACCTGCGGCGGCGGATATCCGGTGGCGCAGATGGTCCGCCATCCGGCGCCGGCCGTGGTCGAGCATGGCGATGAGGAGGTCGTCCTTGGACCGGAAGTGCCGGTAGAACACCTGGTTGGACAGGCCCGACTCGTGCAGGATGTCGCGCACCGTGGGGTCCAGCGACCCGGTCCTCTCGATCACCGTGTAGGTGGCCTCGATCAGCCGCTGCACCTCGGCCGCCGAGACCTCGTAGCGTCCGGCGAGCGGCCGGGCGACCGCGCGCTCCACCAGATCCGGCGCCCCGTCGGTCATCCGCCCTCCCCGCCTTCCCCGTCCTGTGCAAGAAATCCTGCCACAGCCTCTGGCGTGTGGGAACGCTCATTCCTATTCTGAGAACGTTGTTCTGACGGGGTCTCAGATCGCTGAGTCTCTGATTCGGACGGAGGGAGGGCCGGTGGAGCGTGAACTGCTGATGACAGGCATCGGAGGGCAGGGCATCCAACTCGGCGCCAGGCTGCTCGCCCAGGCGCTGACGAACGCCGGACTCGCTGTCTCGATGTTCGGCAGCTACGGCGGGATGATGCGCGGCGGCAACACCGAGGCCACGCTGATCGTGGGCGATCGCGCGATCGAGAGCCCGCCGACCGTCTCCCGTGCGTGGTCGTGCCTGGTCATGCACGAGGCATACGCCGACAAGGTCACCGAGCGCGTCAGGCCCGGCGGTCTCGCAGTGGTCAACAGCACGCTCTGTACTGCCTGTCCGTGGCCGGACCGCATCCGGGTGCTGGAGGTCCCGGCCACGGGCGTCGCGGATGAGCTGGGCGCGGTTGGCGCAGCGATGCTGGTCGCCCTCGGCGCGTACGTCCGGGGCACCGGCATCGTCGGGATCGACCACCTGGTGGCCACGCTGCCCGATGTTCTGCCGCCCTACCGCAGCCGCCTGCTGGCCGTGAACGAGCGGGCTCTGCGAACCGGGTTCGCCCGCGCGGCCGCAACGTACGTGCCGGCCTGGCCGGAGGCGGTCGCATGAGCCGCGGCACGCTCGTCATCGACGTCGAGGCATGCAAGGGATGCGAGCTGTGCATCGACGCCTGCCCGCCGTCGGTCCTGGTGATGACCGACGATCAGGTGAACAGCCGGGGGCACCGGTATCCGCAGCTGCTGCCCGGCTGCATCGCCTGCACGGCGTGCACGGCGATCTGCCCCGACTTCGTCTTCCAGGTGTACCGCTACGACCACCGGCCGGCCGGCCGGTGAGCGGGCCCGCCCGGCTGCTGGCCGGCTCCGAAGCCCTCGCGGCCGCGATGGTCGCCGCGGGCTGCCGGTTCTTCGCCGGCTACCCGATGACGCCGTTCACGGAGGTCCTGGAGTCGATGGCAGCGCGGCTGCCCGAGGCCGGCGGCATCTGCATGAACGCGGAGAGCGAGCTTGAGGCGATCGGCATGTGCTGGGGAGCCGCGGCGACCGGTACGCGCGCCGCCACCGGCTCGACCGGCCAGGGACTCGCGCTCATGCAGGAGTCGCTGGCCGAGATGACGCTCGCGCGGCTGCCCCTGGTGGTGCTGAACATGGCCCGCGGCCAGGGCGACTACTTCCAGACCACCCGCGGCGGGGGCCACGGCGACTACCGGCTGCCCGTGCTCGCGCCGTCGGACGTCCCGGAGGCGGTCGCGCACATCTCGCTCGCCTTCGAATGGGCCGAGGCGTGGCGCACCCCGGTCATGGTCCTGGGCGACTACTACCTCGCGCACACGCACCAGTCGGTGGCGATCCCGCAAGGGCCGCAGGGGCCGGAAGGAACCTCGCAAGGAGCCCTTGCGCGCCCCGGGTGGGCGCTGAACGGCAGCAGCGGGGGCACCGGCCGCGCGAAGCTGGTCTCCCCGCTCGGCACCGCCAAGCAGCGCGACGGCCTCGGCGGCCAGGCCGGCTACGACCTCGCGGTCCACTACCGCGCCTGCGCCGAGCGGACCGAGGCCATGCTGCACGCGATCCCACCCCGGGTGGAGTCCATGTTCCTCGACGACGCCGAGCTCGTGGTCGTCGGCTACGGCACCCCGGCCAAGTACCTGCGCGCCGCCGTCCGCGAGCTGCGCTCCACGGGGGCGCGCATCGGATTCGTGCGGCCCGTGACGCTGGTCCCCTTCCCGTACGCCGAGATCGCACGGCGCGTCCGGGGCGCGCGTGCCGTCGCGGTGTACGAGAACAACACCGGGCAGGCGGTGCAGGACGTGCGGCTCGCGGTGAACGGCGCGCTGCCGGTCGAGTTCATCGGCGGACTCTCGATGGACCCCTCCGGCTTCGGTATCGCACCGGACCTGGACGTGCGGGTTCTGCGGGAGCGGATCACGGAGGTGGCGACATGACCGGACGCAAAGCCCTGCCCATCGTCCCCACGGACGAGCCCCCCGCCTGCGGCGCGAAACTCGTCCACGACTTCACACCCGCCCTGGTCGACATCGGGGCCCACCAACTCTGCCCCGGCTGCGGCGAGCCGGTCGCGATGCGCGCCATCGTGGAAGCCGTCGCGGAACTCGGCCGCACTGCCTCCTGCGTCGCGGTGTTCGGGATCGGCTGCTCCACGGCGTTCTCCAACAACCTCGACATCGAAGTCGTCCAGGCACTGCACGGGCGGGCCCCTTCGGTGGCCACCGGCGTGAAGCGCAGCCGGCCCGACCTGGCCGTACTGACCGTGCAGGGCGACGGCGACATGGCCGACGAGGGCCTGCAGGAGGTGCTGCACGCGGCGGCCCGCGGCGAGCGGATCACCTGCTTCATGCTCAACAACGGCGTGTTCGGCGAGACCGGCGGCCATATGACGGCCACGACCGTGCTCGGCCAGCGCACGAAGAACACCCTGGAAGGCCGCGACAGCACCCGCCACGGGCATCCGATCCGGCTCGCGAACCTGCTCGCCCAGCTGGAGGGGGCCGTGTACGTCGCACGCGGCGCGGTCGACACCGCGGTCAATGTGCACCGCACGAAGAGGATGGTCCTGCGAGCACTGCGGGCACAGGAGTTGGGCTTCACCTTCGTCGAGATCTTGACGATGTGCCCGACCGGCTGGTTCGTGGAGACGACGCAGGCCCCCATCTACCTGGCCGAACACCATGCCGCGGTGCACTCCATGGGCGTGCTCAAAGACCTGGAAGGCGGGAAGGACGTGGCACAGTGACGGAGCGTTCCGCGGTCGTCGTCGGCCTTGCCTACCCCCCGTCCTGGGACCAGCGTGCCGCCGACGTGATCGAGCGGGACATCGCTGCACTACGGGCGGTCGACTCGCGCGTCAAGGTCGTCCGATGCCCGCCCGGCGCCACCACCCCCGCGGCGCTGGCCCGGCTCGACATCCTCGTCGGGCTGCGCCTGCCGCCGGACGTCCCGCGGGCCACGCCCCGGCTGCGCTGGGTCCAGGCCATCGGTGCGGGTGTCGGGCACCTGCTGCCCGCGGACCTCGACGCGCGTGGCATCCGGCTGTCCACCGCGTCCGGGGTGAACGCCGTGCCGGTCGCGGAGTTCGCCTTCGCGAGGGTGCTCGGGCACTTCAAACGGTTCGCCGAACTGGACCGGGCGCAACGCGAGCACCGCTGGACCCCTTACTACGGCGAGCCGTTGGCAGGCCGCACCCTCGGCGTGCTCGGCCTCGGCGCGATCGGCACCGAGGTCGCGGTACGGGCCCGGGCCTTCGGCATGCGGGTCTCGGCGATGCGGCGCAGCGTCGGACGCCCCGCGCCGCATGCCGACACGCTGTACGGCCCCGACGGGCTGCGCTCGATGCTGGCCGAGTGCGACGCGGTGGTCGCGGCCCTGCCGGAGACACCGCAGACCGTGGACATGATGGACAGGGCCGCGTTCGCCGCGATGCCTGCGGGAGCGTTCTTCTGCAACGTGGGCCGCGGCTCGTGCGTCGTGGAGGAGGCCATGGTGGAGGCCCTGCGGTCGGGGCGGCTCGGCGGCGCCGCAGTCGACGTCGCGCGCCTCGAACCACTGCCCGCCGCGAGCCCTCTGTGGCACGCGCCGAATCTGGCGATCTCGGCGCACTCGGCCTCCGCCGCGGGCGCGCACTTCGCCGGGGTCTTCCGGCTCCTGCGCGAGAACCTCGCCCGCTACCTCGCGGGCGAGGCGCTGATCAACGAGGTCGACACGACGATCGGGTACTGACCGGTACCGGCAGCCCGGTACCAGCTACGGACACGACGGGAGCGGACTGTGGACAAGGAACGCGTGCTCGGGCGCATCGGCAGCAAGGTCCTGTTCGACAACGACCGGGTGCGGATCTGGGAACTGCGGCTCGCGCCGGGCGAGCACAGCGACGTCCACCGCCACGAGCTCGACAACATCCTGGTCCAGATCTCCGGCGACCGGATCGCCGTACGGCCCGAGCCCGACACCGAGGGCCCCTACCGGGACTTCCTGGAGGCCGAGGTGGTGCCCGGCGCAGCGATCTACGTCACCCGCGGTGGCGTGGAGACGGCGGTGAACACCGGGGAGCGCGACTACCACGAGATCATCGTCGAGCTGAAGGACTGAGGCGCGGCCCGGCGCGCCGGGCCGCCGCAGGCAGGAGGCCCGTACCCATGCCCGTACCCGCGCACCAGTTGCTGATCGGCGATGTCTTCACCAACGCCGCGCGGGCCGTGCCGCACCGCACGGCGGCCGTGCTCGGCGACCGGTCACTCACCTTCGCCGAGATCGACACCGGCGCCGACACGGTCGCCCGCACCCTACGGGGACTCGGCATCGGCCCCGGCGAGCGCGTCGTCTGCTGGGCGGGCACGACACTGGACGCAGTCCCCCTCTTCGCCGCGCTCGCCAGACTCGGCGCGCTCTACGCGCCCGTCCCAGGAACGCTCGGCGTCGACGAGGCGGCAGAACTCGCCGCCGCGGTCCGCCCGGCGCTCGTCGTCACGGCGGACCGGACACCGGCCGAGACCGCGCGGCTCGGCGCTGCGATCGGCGCCCCGGTACGGGACCTGACGGCCGTGGTCGCAGCGGACGCAGAGGCACACGGGGCGGCCGCAGCACGGGACACGGAGCCGCACACCTCGACCAGTCTCCTGGAGACCGACCCGCACTGCTTGTTCTTCTCCTCAGGCTCGACCGGCCGGCCGAAAGGCATCGTGCTGTCCCACCGCGTCAGCTTCCTGCGCTCCCACCCCGGATCACAGCTCGAACCGCGCGGCGCCGCGGTCTGCTCGTTCCCTCTGTTCCACATGGCGGCCTGGACGATCTCCCTGCAGCAGTGGCAGGCACGCGACACGGTGGTGTACCTCGACCACGCAGACGGGCAGGCGATCCGGGCGGCCGTCCAGACCCACCGGGCGACCCGGCTCTACTGCGTGCCCGCCGTCTGGCAGCGGGTACTGGACGGCGACCACGCGGCGCTGGCCACGCTGCGTTTCGCCGACACGGGCACCTCCGCCGTCACCGCCGGGTTCCTCGACGCCGTCCGGACCGCCGCACCACGCGCCCACTTGCGCGTCTTCTACGGCTCGACCGAAACGGGCAACGTCGCGGCACTCGACGGCGACGGCCTCCGCGATCACCCGCACTCCATCGGCGTGCCCGGTACCTCGACCGAGGTACGCACGAGCGCCGACGGAGAGCTGCAAGTGCGCGGCCCGCTGCTCTTCGACGGCTACTTCGACGACCCGGCCGCCACCGCCGCGGCCTTCGACGACGGCTGGTACCGCACCGGGGACCTTGCCGAGATCGACGCCGCAGGGCGCATCACCCTCACCGGCCGGCTCGGCGAGCTGATCCGCACCGGTGGCGAGACCGTCCTCCCACAGGAAGTGGAGGCCCGGCTCGCGGACCATCCGGCCGTGGCCGACGCCGCCGTCGTCGGCCTGCCCGATCCCGCATGGGGCGAGGTGGTCTGTGCAGTCGTCGTACCGCGCGACCCCGGACGTCCGCCGAGCCTGCAGGACCTGCGGCGCCACCTCCACGGCAGGCTGGCCGCCCACAAGCACCCGCGCCTGCTCCGCGTCGTCGACGAGCTGCCCCGTACTCCGGCCACCGGCCAGGTCCGGCGCCGACTGATCGCGCAGCGGATCGCGGCCGCCTCGCCGTGCTGCGGCGTCAGCTCCTGGTGAGCCGCCAGGCCCTGCCGCCCCGGAGCGCCCCGGGAACGCGCTGCGGAACACGGTCACCATGGGGCTGATGTCCACCGCGCCGCAACTGCTCGTCGCGCTGGGCCTCGCCCATCTGCTCAACTACCGGCTGCGCGGCTCGAGGTCGGTGTGCAGCAGGTGGTGGTCCGAGTACGGGGTGGGATGCACACGGTGCTCGAGCGGGACGATGCCTCGCAGGAAGATGTAGTCGAACTTGCTCTGCCAGTCGGTGGTCGGCTTGCAGGTGCCGGCGGGCAAGGGATGACACTGTGGGTCTGTATCCGCGGCCAGTGCCCATATCCCGGTGAGTTCGGGAGCATCCGGCACGGCGTTGAAGTCGCCGAGAACGATCGCGCGGTCATGCCGGGCGACGTCTGCGGAGAGTACGGCGATCTGGTCTGCTCGGACTGCTTCTTGACGTCGTTGGGCGAGGTGTGTGTTGAAGACCCGGACAGGCCGGCCGCCCACCATGGTGGTTACTGCCACGTAGCCACGGTCTTCGGACCCTCCGTCGGGGTATTCCACGTTGACGCGGTCTGTCATCGGTGCCGCTGAGAGGACCGCCTGGCCGAAGGCTCCCGGCCTCCACGGCTCCCCACCGCAGCGGCCCCAATTCCGTAGGACCACCCCGTACTCGACGTGGTAGACCAGCCCGTAACGGCTCTTCAGATAGTCCCGGATCATCTCGACGTCGCGGACGCATGCTTCTTGCAGGCCGATGACCTGGGGCGCATACGTGGCGATCTCCGCTGCCCGGTCAACATTTCTTTCCTCGCAGGGGTTGCAGATGTTCCACGTCATGACCCGGTTCGGTACGACATCCCTGACGGCTTCGACGGGCAGCGGCCTGGCGAAGAGGGCACCGCTCGGAGCACTGGGGCCGACCAGCACCATGCAGGCCACGATCATGGCGCCCGCGAGCAACCGCGTGCCTCTTCCGAGCACCATCTCCTCCTCAACGTGGATACACATGGCATCTGACGTCTCCATGCACGAGGTTATGGGACGGGGTTGTCAGAAACGAATGCGGTGTGCCGCGGCCGGCTACCGGGCCAACCGCTCCCAGCGCCGATCGCTGGGCCCGTGCCGGTCACCTGCCGACTCTCCTGGTCAGCGAAGAGCAGGCACGACCCTGCCGCTCATTCAGGGCATACTGCTCGGAAGGCGAAGCGCGGCTCGGGGCGCGCTACGTTGCTGATGTACACGGACGGTTCAGCCGAGAGTAGGAACTCCTCACTCCACGACTCACTCCAGCATCTGACCGCCACGGCGAGTGTTTCCGCCGGATCGCTGGAACAGCGGCTGGACCGCCTGCTGACCCACAGCAGGGCCAACACCGACGACGACAGACACATGCGTCATCGGCCTCCCGGTGGAATGAGCGTGGGCTCGGAGGGTGCGGCTGCCCGGACAGCGGGCAGACGCGCCCAGCAGGCGCAGAAATGTTGTCAGGAAGGTGGAGGAGGGGCGCATGGGGACCGTGGTGCACGTGCCGCAGACGCGGGACATGCTCGGGGAAGAACTCTCGGGAGACGAAGCGTTCACCGCGCTGCGCCGCTACGGCGGGCGCAAGCTCTTTCTCGATGCCTTCTCCCGTTTCCGCTACGCGGACGGATTCAGCTTCGCACGCTCCTTGGCATTCCAGGTCGTCGTAGGAATAGTGCCGTTCACGATCGCTCTTGTCGGGGTGGCGACGACCGTGCACACGGAGAGTCTGAGCCGTGTGATCGAGTTGACGGTCGGCAGGATCGTGCCGGGAGCCAGTGCGGAGTTGGTGCAAGAGGCCCTGGGAGACACACGACGCAGTGCCGAAGCGGACGCGGCCGGTGCACTCGCCATGTGGTTGGGGCTCGGTTTCGCCGTGCTCAATCTTGCCTCCGCGATGGGGCAGATCGAGCGGGGCTGCAACCGTATCTACGGCATCGAGCGCGACCGCCCTTTCCTCGGTAAATACGGCCGCGGGCTGCTGCTGGCGCTGGCGGGAGGCCTCCCGCTGGTACTGGGCTTTCTCGTGCTCGTCGCGGGCGAGGCGGTCGGTGACTCGATGGTGGAGGCCCTGGGCTGGTCCCGGTCCAGGCTCGGCTGGTGGGGGCCGCTGCGAATACCCCTCGGTGTGCTGCTCGCCGTCGTGGCCTCTGCCGCCATCTTCCGCTGGTCCCCGCGGCGCGACCAGCCCGGCTACACCTGGCTTGCCTTCGGATCCGCCGTTCACCTGATCCTGTGGGTCGGCACGACCTGGCTCCTTGCCTTCTACGTCGCCAAGAGTGGCTCGTTCGGCACGGTGTACGGGCCCCTGACGGCATTTGTCGCGCTGCTGCTGTGGGCGAACCTGACCGGCGTTGCCCTGTTCCTGGGCATTGCTTTCGCCGCCCAGCTCGAGGCGGCCAGAGCGGGCATCGTCGACCCGGTTCACCCCGACCCCGGGCCGGGCTCCTGAGCGGAGCCCGTGGCATCTGAGCGACCCGGAGCCACACGAGCCCGTCCTGCCGCACGCCTAACGCCGACGATTCGCGGCCCGGTCGGCTACGCGTTGTGCCATAGCGGCAATCGTCAGGACGAGCGCTGGGCCTGGGGGCGCCCGGCGCGTCCTCGTCCGGAGGAGGTCGCAGCGGCGGTCGGCGGGCCCGCGGCCTGGACCTTGATGAGGGGACTCAGGCGACGCCTCTCACAGGACTGTCGTGCAGCCAGCCGCGCAGCGTGGCCTGGGCCCCGGCCTGGAACCGTGTGTCGGCGTTCAGTTCCGCGAGCAGCTGGCTGATCCGCCGGCGGGCGGTGTGCACATGGACGCCGAGCCGCCGGGCGATGGCCTCGTCCTTGAGGCCCGCTGCGAGCAGTCCCAGCAGTTCCCGCTGAGGATTCGCGAGCGGGCTCCCGGGGCTGCCGAACGGTGTCGCGCGGTCCCACACCGTTTCGAACAGGGGCAGCACGGCATTGCGCAGCAGGCAGTTTCCGAGGACGAGTGCGGACATGGTGGGGTCGACGGCCTCGGTCGGTGGCAGGAGGCACGTACGGCTGTCGACGGCGATGAGCTTGGTGGGCAGGGCCGTTCCCACGCGGGCCTGGAGTCCGCGTTCCGTGAGCTCGGTAAGGCAGCGGACTTTCCCCGGACAGTCGAGGCCTCTGCGGTCCAGGACCGCGCGCACGGTGACGCCCCGCTCGAGGAGATCCTCGATCTCCAGTCCCGGCGGGTTGGTTCCGGAGGATGGCTCACCGGTGATTCCCTTGACGTACGGCGGGCGGTCGAGGATGAGCACCTCCCGTTCGGCGGAGGCGAGCAGGCCGTCGGCCCGGGCGGCGATGTCGGCGGCGCCGGTGACGACCTCGAAGTCGCCGAGCGCGGCTTCGGGGAAGCCGGACATGAGGCGGCCGGCGATGCGGTCGGCGTGGGTGCGCAGTCGTTCGAGTTCGGCCGACTGGTGGTGAAGTGCCGCCTGGCGGCGGTGGATCAGGATCCGCAGGGCGGCGGCGGGGGCGGTCGGGGAAGGCAGAGCGTCCGGTGCGGCCGCGGGGTCGGGTGCGGTGAAGCCGTGGTCGGCAAGACAGGCGAGTGCTTCGTCGAGCCGGGCCCGGGGGACGGCCAGTAATCGGGCGAGGTCCGCGGCGTCGGTTGCCGACGCCAACAGAAGGGCCCGGTAGGCCTGTTCCTCCGTCTTTCCCAGCCCGAGGCCGTGCAGTTCGGTATCGATCATGCGCGGAATTCTTGCCCTCCGCACAGTTTCCCCACAAGTGCGCGTATCCACTTGTGAGTTCGTCGGCGGTGTTGGCAGTGAGGCGCCACAGGGTTTGCATGGTCGTGACCGAACGCACGCGTTCAGGCACAGCCCGTGGAGGAATCGCCTTGCGCAAGCACAGATCACGTTCATTCGCACCGGCCGGACGCACATCCGGGGGGATGTCCGGTTCCCTGAGCAACGGCGGCCAACTGGCGGCCCTGCTCGCCACCGTTCTGCTGGTGGCCGCCGGCCCGGCTCAGGCAGCCGAGTCCAGCAATCCCACCGTGGACATAGTCCCCGGCAAGGAGACGGCAACTCCGGCACTCGTCGAGGGCATACGCGAGCCCGTCGACGCGAAGGCCAGTCCGGCCGACGCCGCCCGCGACCATCTGGCCGCGAAGCAAGGCCGCTACAGGATCGCGCGGCCGGGCACGGACCTTACCCCCGTGGCCACCCTGCGCAGCGGGGTGGACGAGACCGTCCGCCTGCAGCAGAAGCACAAGGGCGTCGAGGTATTCGGCGGCCAGTACATGGTGCGGATGGAGAAGAAGGACGGCCGCCGGGTCGTCACCGGTACGTCGGGCCACTACTTCACAGGGCTGACGACGACCGCCACTCCGTCCATTGGTGAGGACCTTGCCGTACGGCGTGCGGTCGCGGCCACCGCCCGGCAACTCGGTGCCGCCGAACTCGGCAAGGACGACGTGGCCCGCGCGGAGGGCGAACAGACACCCTCGGTCGCCGCACTGTCCGGCGAGGCCGACGGACTGGTGGTGCTGCCCAAGGGCGAGGGTGTCCTCGCCTACCGGGTGACCGTGAGCGGCACCACGCCCGGCAGTGGCGCGCCGATCGTGCGCGAGGTGTACATCGACGCCCGCGCCGGCTACCCCGTGCTCCAGTACAGCGCCCTGAAGACGCTGACGGCTCCTGGAACAGAGGCCGCCTCGGCCGGCCGGCAGGCCGAGACAGGGGACGAGCCTGTCACTGCCGCCGATCTGCCCTTGGCAACCGGGACCGGTATCCGGCTGAACGGCAGGAAGGCCGACCTGGAGCTGTCGCACGACACCGCCGCGGGCCGGTATCTGATGACCGACCGCTCACGCATGCGCGGCACCAGCAAGAACGCGCTGTCGACCTGGGACGCACGCGGCCGGTTCGTGTCCGAGGCGTCGGGTGTGTGGCCGCGCGGTGTGAAGGAGTTCTCGTCCTCCAACGCGGACTTCGACGCCGCCGCCACCGACTCCGGAGCCGTCGACGCCCACTGGAACGCGGGCCAGGTCTACGACTACTTCAAGAAGTCCCACGGCCGCGACAGCCTCGACGGCCAGGGCATGACGGTCAACTCGCTTGTGGGCGTGACCTATTACGGTTTCCCGTACGTCAACGCCTTCTGGGACGGCCAGAAGATGGTGTACGGCAGCGGCGACAAGGAGTACAAGCCGCTCTCCGCCGACACCGACGTGGTCGGCCACGAGATGACCCACGGCGTCGTCGAGAACTCGGCGAACCTCGTCTACGCGGGTCAGCCCGGCGCCCTGAACGAGGCCCTGGCCGACTACTTCGGCAACGCCATCGACGTCATCGCCAACGGGACGTCCATGGACGACCCGGACGCGGGCCTCATCGGCGAGGATCTGTGCCGCACCAAGACGGCTGCCGACTGCGCCCTGCGGGACCTCAACGACGGGGCCACCACGTCCAAGAGCTTCCTCGGCGTCTCTTTCGCCACCGACAACGGCGGAGTGCACCTCAACTCCACCATCTTCTCCGGGGCCCTGTGGGACATGCGGGAGGACCTCGGCGGCGACCTGGCCGACAGAATCGTCTACAAGGCGCTCACCGAGTACATGACCCCGCTGGACGGATTCACCGAGGCCCGCAACGCCGTCCTCGCCGCTGCCGGGGACCTCGGGGTGAAGGCCGGGCAGAGCAACGTCATCAAGCGGTCCTTCAACGCCCATGGCGTCGTGCCCGGCTGGGAGGACGCCCTCGGTGTCGACTCCGACACCCTGTTCGGCAGGCTCAACACGGCGGACTCCGGTGTCGGCGCGGGCGGCGGCTGGTGGACGACGTCCAAGTCCAACGACGACGGCTCGGAGCCGTACTCCGTGTACGCCGGCCGGCTGGACGGCAGCGGAGCGCCGAAGGTGATCAGCCCCAACGACGGCCGCTACCACACCTCGCCCGCCACCGACGGCAAGACCGTCGTCTGGGCCGCGTACGGGCCGACCTCGGTCGACATCCTGTCCCGCCCCGTCGCGGGCGGTCCGATCAAGAAGCTGCACAGCTCCGCGACGGGCGTGGCCGGTCTGCGCGTCGACAAGGGCGTGACGGTGTTCGAGGAGTACGACTTCCTCGGCGGCCGCCACGTGGCCTACCTGCGGCCCGCCGACAAGGCGCCCACGTTCGTCGACGGCCGCGACTGGAATCTCGGCACCGCCCTCCCGTCGGTCAAGGGCGACAAGCTCGTCTACGCGAAGCTGTACCCGCAGGACGGTGACTACCGCCTGGGCGTGGAGATCATGGATCTCGCCACCGGCAAGGCGGCCCTCGTCGACCAGCTGGATGCGGCGCAGGGCCTGGGCCAGACCGGCGTCAACGGCCGCAACGTCTTCTGGCTGGCCGACATCAACGGCTCCGACCAGGGTCAGATGACGATTCTGCGCTCGGACCTGGACGGCACCGGCACCGTCAGCCTCAGCAACGAGTACAAGCCGGGCGCGCTGATCGCATCGGAGCTGACCGTTTCGCAGGACGCCCTGACGGTGACGGCGCAGACGCCCGACACCCAGTACCGCAACGAGACCCTGCCGAAGCTGTGGCAGTTCAGCACGGACGGCTCGCGCAAGAGCCGGGTCTCCTGCAACCGCGGCGAGCAGAGCTACCCGGCGGCCGGCGACAAGCGCCAGGTGGCCTGGATCGACGGCACCACAGGCTGGACCGACCTGGTGGTCCGCGAGCGTCCGGCGGGCACCTGCTGACCTCCCGCACGGCACCCCACCGAAGGCTCCCGGGAGTCCGCCCACAGCGGACTCCCGGGGGCCTTCCCTGTTGGTCTGCTGGGCAGCGGCCTTGCCGGGCTGGTCGCCGAACGGCGCCCGTGGGTCGGCATCTTGTCGTGTTGTGGAGCCGCGATGCCTCAGAGCCGGAACTCGCAGGGCGAGCTGTTGGGGAGACCGGAGCGCATGGTGCCGCTCCGTATGCGGCAGGGCACGCCTGCTGCCCGAGGCGTGTCCGGCCTCGCGGTGTTCGGTCAGGTCCTGCCCTTGGTCGTGGATCGGTGGGTGCTCGGTTCGAGAGGCACGTGTGAGTTCACTGGTGGATCGGACTGGTCACCGACACGGTCACCGTTACCGGCACTGGTGTTGCGGGCGTGCTGTCCGCGCTGTGCTGTGGTTGTGCAGGCCGGCCGGCACACGCCGGGGCGCAGCCCCCCGGCTGCGCCCCGCACTTCCCGCCCCGTCAGGGGTGGGGGTCATGTCGTCCTCGCGCTTTCCATGACTGCTTCGATGTCGTGGCCGGCGTTCGTGCCTGGTGTGTTTGTGGTGACTCCGAGGAGGAATGAGGTGCGGTTGTCGTCCACGGTGATGAGGGTCATCATCAGTTGCGCGGTGCCGCCGTCTTCTTCTTTCACGTTGAGTGTCACGGTGTGGGCCGGGTGGCTGCTGACGGTTGCGGGCCGGGATTCCTCAAGCGTGGCGGCTTGGTCCGGGAAGAAGAATTCGGCGTTCGACCTGGCCGCGGACTCTGCCTGCCGTTGCAGGCCGGAGGGGCGTATGACCTGCGGGGCCCGGCCGGCGAGAACTGTTTTGCCCGTCTCGCTGTCCTGCTCTGTCCTGCTGGTGATCTGTGAGGTGAAGCCGCTGATCAGGTCCTTGTCCTTCGCTTCGTCGTGTTCCCATCCCTTGGGTATCGCGTAGGTCAGCCCGGCCCGGGTGTCGTTCACCCGCGGCCGGCCGGCCAGTGGGGAGCCGTCGTCGTCGCGGCTCAGCCGCCACGCGGTGGCGGCTGCGGCGGTCAGCAGCAGGGTGAGGGTCACCACCATGGCGACGATGCGCGCCCGCCGTGGGCGTGGTGGTGCCGGATGCGGGTGCGGCGCGTTGCCGGGGTAAGGGCCGGGCGGGTTGTGCGGGTGCCTGGTGAGCGGCGGTGTCGTCATGCGTACAGCTTTGCGGGCCGGCCCGGTTCTCGCCTGAGCGCTCCTACTCAGATGCCGGGCCGGCCGCGTCCGTCGTGCTCGTGGCCTTCGCGCGCCTGCACCGGGTGCGCCCCCGGTTGCTGTCGGGTGGTGGGCGCCTGACGGGGCGCCGGTGGCCGGTCGGGGTGGTCTGGCTGCAGCCGGTGCGGTATTTGCCGCTACTGTCTCCTGCGCCGGGCAGGGTCAGATGGCGGGGCCCGTGACCTGGGTGTACGTCAGTCCGTTGCTGACGCCGGCGGTGGTGGTGAGGGTCACGGTGACTGTTCCTGCGGCGCCGGCCGGGGCGAGGGCGGTGACCTGGGTCGGGGAGACGTTGGTGACGTTCGTGGCCTGCTTGGTGCCGAACTTCACCGCGCTGGTGTTGGAGAGGTTGGTACCCGTGATGGTCACCAGCGTGCATCCGCCGGTGGAACCCTGGTTCGGAGAAAGGGGCACGGCAACGCTCCTTTCGCATCCTCTGCGACCGGGAAACCGGGTCGGGCCGAGCCCCCGGGGCCCACCCCGCACGCTCTGGCCGGCAGTCAAGTCACGGAGGATTTCCCGGTCTTGCATGAGGTCTGCGCCGCAGTCGCCACCCGTGGGGTGTCCTGCCGCCGCGCCGCGGCGGGTCAAGCTCTTGCTCGCCGCCCGTCGTTCTGCGCGATGAACCCGCAGCACCGGACCTCCGCCGCTACGGGCGTCATGTCCACGAAGGGCGGCACTGCGCGAACTCCCGGGCGCCGCCGGGCCAGCAGCACATTGATGGAATGCGGCCGCTTCCCTCTGCGCCAGATCAGGCGTCCGGGCGGATGGCGGCGCGGGCGTGACGGTGCAGGCCGGGACGGCGGCAGGCCGGGCGCTTGCGACGGTGCGCAGGTTCCGGCTTTCGGTCGGCCGGGCAGTGGCGCGCTGAATGCCGGGAGAGTCACGCATCTGTCGCCAGAATTCCAGGGTCGGGCACCCGGATAAAGGCAACTCCCTGCACTGCAGGGGGTATCGGTGAGGCCCAATGTCCGCGGAGTCGTAGAGCAGTGTGATGCTCCCTGTCCGGCGCCGGACGAAAGGCGGCGCGCTCGTATGGGGCACGGGCAGCCGGGCTGCGAAGGCCGGTTGGGGGCTGAGCGGGCGGGGACCCGCCCGCCGACCACGACGCGCCCCGGTCTTCGGCCCTGCTCAGTTCGCCGCCTTCTTCACCAGCACGCGGATCCTTGCCTCGGCTTCGGCGGTCAGTTC
This sequence comes from Streptomyces sp. NBC_00390, assembly GCF_036057275.1. Taxonomy (NCBI): domain Bacteria; kingdom Bacillati; phylum Actinomycetota; class Actinomycetes; order Kitasatosporales; family Streptomycetaceae; genus Streptomyces; species Streptomyces sp. NBC_00390. The sequence continues at coordinate 8,341,899 of NZ_CP107945.1, forward strand.
CTTCAGGGCGTAGGAGGCCGGCCACATGGCGCCTTCGTCGAGGTTTGCCCTGTCGCTGAAGCCGAACGTCGCGTACCTGGCGTTGAATTTCTGCGCGCTCTGGAAGAAGCAGAGGACTTTGCCGTCCTTGGCGTATGCGGGCATCCCGTACCAGAGTTTCGGGGAGAGGCCCGGCGCGCTTTCCTTGATCACGGCATGGAGCCGTGCGGCCATGACCCGGTCCGGTTCCTGCATCTCGGCGATCTTCGCGAGCACGGCGGCTTCCTCGTCCACCTTGCCGGCGCGCGGTCCGCGGCGCGCGGATGTCTTCAGCTCCTGGGCGCGTTCCTTCATCGCGCCTCGTTCCTCGTCGGTGAATCCCTCGAACGTCTTGCCGGTCGCGGTGGTGCTCCGGGCGGGCTTCTTCGTGTCCTTCATTGCGGGTTTCCTTCCGGTTGTACGGGGTGTGAGGGGAAGCGTCGTCAGTCCCGGGGGCCGCCGCCGCGGCGGCCCCCGGGACTGACGTTCACGGGGCGTGTCGCCCCTGAAGGCTCCGTGCCTGGGGGCCGGCTGCTGTCATCCCCAGGCGCCCGCGATCTGGCGGGTCGTCGCGTTGAGCCGGTTGAACAGGTTGGTGACACCGATCATCAGGACGAGTGCGGCCAGCTGCTTCTCGTCGAAGTGGGTGGCGGCCGCGTCCCACACCTCGTCGCTCACCGCGTCGGGACGGTCGGCCAGCCTTGTTGCGGCCTCGGCCAGCGCGAGTGCCGCCCGCTCCGGCTCGGTGAAGTACGGAGCCTCGCGCCAGGCGGCGACCGCGGCCAGCCGCTCGTCACCCACACCGGCCTTGCGGGCCGACTTCGCGCCGCCGTCGACGCATGCGCTGCAGCCGTTGATCTGGCTGACGCGCAGGTGCACCAGCTCCAGTGTCTGGGCGTCCACCCCGCCGGAGTGCACGGCCTTGAAGAGCGTCTGGACGGCCGGCATCGCGTCCGGCAGGACGACGGCGGGGTTCTGCATACGGGACTGCATCTGGTCTGCTCCTTGTTTCGGGTCGGTGCCCCGGTTCCCTCGGGGTGTGGGTCCATATCAGCCGGATCCGCTCACCACGGCCACGGCGGTGGGACACCGTGGGACAGCTGAAACAGCCTTGAGCAGCGGCGACTTGGCCCGGTAGGTTTCTGACGGGACGGGACACGGGGGGCATCTGATGGATGTGCGGCAACAAACGGCGAAGGCAGACCCGCAGAACGAGCTCGCGGCCCGGCTGCGTCTGCTCCAGGAACTGTCCGGGCTCGGCGTACGGGCCCTCGCGCGGGACACCGGCCTCAGCTCCTCGTCGTTGTCGCGCTACCTCAGCGGCCAGACCGTGCCGCCCTGGCCCGCGGTGATCGCACTGTGCCGACTCGTCAAGCGCGACCCCCGTCCACTGCGCCCCCTGTGGGAACGCTCCTCCAGCCCTCTTCCCGCGCCCCCGAAGTCCAGCCGCCAGGGCCGGCCGAGGCCCCGCAACGATCTGCCGCGCGACGTGAGCGACTTCACCGGGCGCCAGGCCCAGCTCGCCGCCCTTCTCGCCGCGGTGGACAGCCACCGGGTGGTCGCCGTCGACGGCATGGCCGGTGTCGGCAAGACCTGTCTGGCGATGCACGCCGCGCACCGGCTCGCCGCCGATTACCCGGACGCACAGCTCTATGTGGACCTGCACGGGTTCACCGAGGGCCGGGATCCGCTCGATCCCGAGTCCGCGCTGCGGATGCTGCTCGCCGCGCTCGACGTACCCTCCGAGAAGGTCCCGCTGGAGGGCGTCGAACAGCTGGCCGCCTGCTGGCGGTCGGAGCTGGCCCGCCGACGGGTCGTCCTGGTCCTCGACAACGCCGCCGACGCCGACCAGGTCCGCCCGCTGCTGCCCGGCGCCGGCCCCTCGGTCGCACTGATCACCAGCCGCAACCGGCTCCTGGGCCTGGATGAGGTGCCCCCGGTGTCGCTGGACGTGCTGAGCCCGCAGGAAAGCGCGGAGCTGCTGGCCCGTGCCAGCGGCGAGGCCGGCGGGCCCGACGGCCGGCTGGCCCGCGAGCCGGAGTCCGCCGCCGAGGTGCTGCGGCTGTGCGGGCATCTGCCGCTGGCCCTGCGGCTGGCCGCGGCCCGGCTGCGGCACCGGCCGGGCTGGACCGTGGGCATCCTCGTCGAGCGGATGGCGCAGGGCGCGAGCGAGTTCGACACCGCGTTCGCCATGTCCGTGCGGCAGTTGGACCGGGCCCAGGCCCGCCTGTTCCGGATGCTGGGCCTGCTTCCCGGGGCGTACTTCGACGAGTACCTGGCGGCGGCGCTGGCGGACGTGCCGCTGCGCAGCGCCCGGGCGATGCTGGAGGACCTGCTCGACGCGCACCTGGTCCAGCAGCCGGTGGCCGGCCGCTACCGGCTGCACGACCTGGTCCACCAGCACGCGCGCCGGGCCGGCGCAGAGCAGGACCCGCCGGCCGAGCGGGAACGGGCGCTGGGCCGGATGCTCGACTACTACGTGCACGCGGCGGCCGCCGCTGATGCCGCGATGCCGTTCCTGTCGCCCGCCCGCCCGGCCTCCGTGGGCCGGCCCCCGGCCGAGCTGCCGCAGTTCGCGAACAAGAACGCGGCCTTTGCCTGGCTCGTCACGGAGTACGAGAACCTGGTGGGTGCCTTCGAGACGGCGGTCGCCGTCGGGGCGGACGCGCACGTGTGCGAGCTGCCGCGCTTCTTGCGGGCGTACTTCGCGCGGCGCTGCGGCACGACGCATCTCAACGCCCTCTTCGAGCGGTCACTGGCCGCCGCTGAGCGCCTGGGCGATCCGCTGCAACTGGCCGAGGCGCACAGCGATCTGGGCTTCGCGCGCTACAACGCGGGCAGGACGGCGGAGGCCGACGCCGCGTACGAGGCGGCAAGGCCGCAGTTGTCCCAGGCGCAGGACATGGGGCCGGAAGCCGAACTGGCCATGCGCCGCGGCTATCTGAAGTGGGACGAGGGGTATGTCGAGGAGCCGCTCGAACTCTTCAGGCTGGCGGAAAGGCTGTACGAGAAGGCCGGCTGCCCGACGGGCGTGGCCCATGCGGCCGCGGCCCAGGCCTGGGCGATGCTGCAGCTGGGACATCGCGATCAGGCGGCACAGCGGGCCCGGGAGGTGCTGGACTTCCCCCACGCCGACCCCGCATGGCCGGCCACGCTGACGGCTCGGATCACCCTCGGTGTGGCCATCGCCCGTGAGGAACCCGACGAGGCGGCGGAGCACCTGCATCAGGCGCTGGCGCTGGCCCGCGAGGACGGGCACCTGCACAACGAGGCGTGGTGCCTCAACTGCCTGGGCGTCGCGCTGCGGCAGATGGGCCGGTACGAGGAGGCACTGGCTGCTCATCGCAAGGCGTTCGCGCTGCTGGACGAGCTGTTCGAAGAACACTGGAAGATCCGTTTCCTCAACGGCTACGGCGAGACCTGCCGGCTTGCAGGCCTGCCCGAGGAGGCGCTACGGCTGCACCGGCAGGCGCTGGAGCTGGCCCCGGCACTGGGATACCGGCACGAGGAAGCGCTGGCCCACGAGGGGATCGCGATCGTGCTCGTCGAGAGGGATCCCACTGCGGCCGCCGAGCACCGTGCGGCGGGACAGGCCGTCCTGCAGGACCTCAATCCCGGAGCCTGACTGAGCATGTCCAGCGGTGGCTCTCCAGGGTGAGGACGGCTTTGGCGGCTGCCGGGAGCCAAGCGGGACCGCAGCGGGCCCGGCAAACAATCCGCCAGGTCTTCCGCTGGGCCACAACGTGGCGGCCGGCCACCAGGCTTGGCCGAGGACCGGCGGGCGGTGCCTGACCTGGTTCGGCCGCACGGCTCGTCGTGCGAGTACTCCGAGGACGGTCCCGCGGTCCGGCTGCCGCGAGCTGCGGACATGCCGACCCGAAGCGAGGGCACCGGCGTGCCGCTGCGGGTCCGACCGGTCCCTGGATTCATGTGCCCGACCGGGAGTCTCACTTCCGGGTCTCGGCGTTCCTTCCGCGTTCCCGGTGCCTAGACATGCCTTTCTTGCGGGCAGGGAACCTTGCCTTGCAGCGTTCGTACATGCCGGGCATGGCGGCGGGCGCCCCGGACACAGCGCGGGTGCGCTCGGCAAGCGGCCGGCACGGCGAACCGCCAGCAGGCAGATCCGGCTCAACAGCACGGCGGCTAAACCAGGTTGCCTCTGAGAGCGGAGGCGGGGACGGCGCCCCCCACCTGGCTTCGACTCCCGCGCAGAAGAAGGCGGCGGCCAACGCCATCGAGAAGCATCTCGAGCCCGACACCAAGAACGCCGCTGACAAGGCCGAAGAGAGCACGGGCGCCGCGGCCAAGGAGTTCAGCGGCAAGGGGGGGAGTCGGGCAGCCAGAGCAAGATCTTCACTGGCCTCCTAGCCCGCCACCCGCACCGCCGCCGGCAGCCCCCTCGATCTCCTGCTGCGCCTGGTGCCGTGGCACACACCCGAAGCTGACCCTGACTGCGCTTTGGCCTGGCGGTTGTCCGCACCCGCGTCGTCTCCGGGTTCAGGGACGGGGCAGGTGGTGGTGGGGGAGTTGGGTGAGGATGAGACGGGCATCGGCGCGGACGTTGCACTCGCTGACGGTCCGGCGGTGCTGCTGAAGCTGCCCGGTCCTGGTTTCCAGGCGCAGGGTGACGGTGACTTCGCCGATGCCCAGGCGGGGGCCGTCCTGTTCGGTGTAGAGGCGGTAGAGGGTGTTGGGCCAGTGGCCGGGGTCGGGGTCCTGCCACAGGGCGAGAGTTCGGTCATGGAAGCGGCAGGGCAGACCGCCGTGCGGCTCCTGCAGCAGGGAGTGACTCAGAGGCAGGCTGCCGAGCAGCGGCACGAGCCGGGTATGCAGCTGTTCGTTCTCGACGAGGCGGTGACGCTGCCACATCCGGCCCGCGGGAACCGTCATCCTCACGGCAGCAAGAAGATACGGGTGCCCGCCCGGAGCGGTGACCGGCTCGTCGCCGCGCCACCTGGGCCAGCCCGCTCCGCCCCCCTCGGCCGGTAACGGGCCTGCCGGGCCCTGATCCTGGTGGCCCATCGCCTGCTCGCTGTCCATCGGCAGATTATGGCCCGCACCCGGCCCCTGGACAGGACGATCACCGATCCCCGTACACCGGCACCACGCCCAGCAGGGCGGTTTCGGCCACACCGCGCCAGGCCCGCTTCCTGCCCCCATCGGCCTGGCATGACTGCGGATGGAGCCCCCGCAGGTGGATGCCCGGATGGAGTGGGACCACTTCGGCACTTTGTGCGAGGCGTTGTTGCCCCCGCTCCGGCCCTCTGGCCGGTCGGTGGGGGTGAGGTATACCGTCGGTCGTCAGCGCATGACCTGCGTGAGGCGCTTCGGCGTGGCGATGCTGACAGGGAAGTCCTCTGAGCAGTACGGCGCAGCCTCTGTGACCCGGACCGGACTGATGGCACGATAGCCGCACAGGCCGATCGGCGTTCGGTTTCCACCTCTTCTGGGGCACCTATGAACATCTGGCTCCCATTCAGGCTCTTCGCCGTAGGGACCGCGACTGGCCTGATGCTCACCGCGTGCAGCGTTTCCGGGGGATCGCCGAATGCATCGGGGTCGGCATCCGCCGCACCGGGGACGTCCGCGCCGTCGCAGTCGCCCACAATGCCCCGGCCCGAGGCATCGTCGGCGGCCACCCCAGGGGCCACGCAAGCCCCGACCACGCCCACACCACCGCTCGGCTCCCGCAGCCTCCAGCCGGTGTGGCCGTTCGCCACGCTCGCCCAGGCCCAGGCGTGGGAACGTACCTACCGGTCCGGCGGCCACCAGCCCTGGCATCTCGACCCGGATCAGACCGCGCTGTCCTTCACTCGTGACTATCTGGGCTTCAAAGAGATCGACCGCGTCTCCTCGCGCAAGGTCAGCGGTCGACACGCCCGCATCGGAGTCGCACCGTCGGGTCCTGAGGGCGGCACCGCAGCGGTGATTCACCTGGTGCGGTTCGGCGCAGGACCGGACGCCCCGTGGGAGGTCGTGGGCACCGACGACACGACGTTCTCGTTGACCAAGCCCGGGTACGGGTCGCTCGTGCGGTCCCCGCTGGTGACCGGCGGGCGGATCTCCGGAGTGGATGAGAGCATCCGCGTCCAGGTGCGCCAGCCGTCGTCCGCGGCGCCGTTGGGCACCTCCCCGTGCTGTACGTCCGCGGGCGGCGACGATCAGCCCTGGAACGTGACGGTGGCCTTCTCCGGGGCACGCGACCCCGTGCTCACGGTTGTCGCATCCACCGGCGGGCACGTCGCCGAAGTCGAACGCTTCACCGTCACGGCGGTACGAATCCGCTGACCGCCTGACGAGTCCGCCGACGTTTGGGACAACCACGCCGGGGGCTGCCGTAGGGCCGGACATCTCCGCGACACGGTGGCCCATGCCCTCGGCAGGCAAGGGTTGCACAGATCGTTCACAGAGCTGACGTGGGCGTTGGTGGTGCGCGCGCCCGGATCGGTCACGCCTCTTCGGTGATCGGTCACGCGATCGGCCTCTCCAACGACTCCTTCAGCAGGTGCTGCGCGGCGTGGAAATGGAACTGATGCACCCGCAGGATCGCCACCGCTCGACGCCGCCGCGCAGGCCCCCCGCCCTGCGACTCATCCAGGCGCCTGACTGCCGAACATCGGTGCGCGGCCCGGCCGGCTGTGCCCGGTCGCCGCCTCCTCAGATGCGGGCGAAGACGTTGACCACTATTCCGATGTAGAGGACGACGAGGAGGGTCCAGAAGGTGTAGACGATGCCGGGGTGCCGGATGTAGAGGGGTATCCGGATGGTCGGGTAACGCCTGCGCAGCTCACGTGGAGTTGGCATGCCCCCGGGCTGCTGCTGAAGAGCCGCATTACGCCACACCCGATTGAGTTCGGCTTCACGCCACTGCCGGGGATTGAGCATCACGGCGGCATGGTCATCACCCACGATGAGTACCTCGCCGGCGATGCCGCTGGAGTCGATATGGGTGCGAATAAGGAAGCCGGGCCCTTCGACGGTGGTCAGCCGACGCGCCCAGTTGCGCACCACAACGGCGCCGCCCACGAGTGCCACATACGCGTTCACGGTGTGCAGGACTGCGTAGGTCACGTACCACAGGAACGGGAGCGCGACGAGGACGATGGCCGCCGGTACGGCCGTCGGCCCGAGTCCCTCGCTGGTGCCGTGCCCGCCCGCGAGCATGAGCGTCAAGCTGATGCCCGGCAGGATGGCGGCCGGTACGATCGCCCATGCCACGCGGCCGAACCGGCTCGTGTCCGGGGATACGACAAATTCTGTGTAACGGTCACTCACGACTGCTTCCCCCGTGTCTCGACAGGCCGCGAGAGGATGCCTGTTGTCGCTGACACCCTCCGCCCCCGACTCCGTCGGACTCCGCTTCACTCCTGAGCCCCTCCGTTGGATCTCGGTGACGTACCCACCCCTCATCGGCGACAATCCCCTTGCCGTGCAACGGCGCTGACGGTGCTGTACCGGGCCGGTGCAGGGGCCGGACCATGCGGACTGTGCCTGGCCGTGCCAGCCGCCGCAGCGCCCGCAGCGCCCGCAGTGCGAACCGGACTTCAGCCGGCCAGGCACCACCCACCTCAAGGGTGTGGGACCTGCTATGGCAATGGGCCACGCGGTAATGAAGGGGATCGCGCTGGTCGCGAGCCCCAGGCGCCAGCGGTGACACGGCTCCTGGTCAGTGGTGATGCCTCGTGCCTGCGGCCTCTGCGGATTGCGTCGCCAACGGGGTTCCGGTGAGGGTTGTTTCCGCCGGGCCGGGCCGCGTAGCGGCGGCTCCCGTCCCTGCCCTGGTCCGCCGTGACCCGGCACCCGTCCCCGCTCCGACCCGGCTCCCTTTCCCGGCCTTGGTCGGCCCCGCCTCCCGGAAGAAAAGTCAGTCGGTGAACAAACCGATTCAGGCAATGCTCGATGGCTTGTTCGAGACGCGGAAAAGGAAAGGGGAGACGCCGAGCCTGCACGCTGGCCGAGATGGGGGAGCGTGAGCCGGGGCGCGCGCTCCATTGCGCCGCTTCGCCTCTCTTCATCTCTTTCTGGGAGTGGCTGTCCGGCTCAGGGTATGCAATTCTCTGTCTGCGCAGGCGGATGATCTCGACAGAATCCGCCGGCAGTCAAATAACCTTGTGTTCGAAAGAGGTGGGGGTAAGCCAGCTCGACCGGCTGGCTCTGATTCCCGGCGATGTCGCCCGAGGGGTGTTGGAGAGTGCGTACGACGATGTCGACGTGACGCGTCGCCGCGACCCATGACGCAGTCGATGACGCCCACACCGGACCGGACTCTGTTTCCGGCTGGTCATCACCGCAGGAATCACTGTCACAGGCGCTCTGCCGGCCCTGCAGAAGCGGCGAGGGGGACCGGCCGACGTAAGCGTCTCTGCCGGTGTCCATGGCCTCTGCGCCGACGTGCACGCAACATCATTGTGCCCGCGACCCGTGCTACGAGCGCGAAGACGTCATTGCTGGGTTCCGCTCGGAACCGATTCAGGAGAACAGCGCATCAAGCGCTTCTCCCCACATTCCACTGTCCCTGGTCCGGCACGATCCGATGCCGGTCGGGCGAAAGAAGGGTAATGGCATGCACACAGGATTCTTTAGGGTTTTCAGAGGGTGGGGGGCCCGAACATTGGGCACCCTGGTGACACTTGTGGTCACCGCCGGAATGGTCGCTCTTGTGCCGTCCAACGCGCACGCGGCCGGGAGCCGAGGCTTCGCCTATGTATGGGCGAACCAGGCGTCCTCCGCACTCAACACGCCCTACACGCCTGCCGGTTCCTACAGCCGAAACTCGACCGGCGGCGTGAACACCGTCGTCCGTACCGGTGTCGGGCAGTACACGGTACGGCTGCCCAAGTTGGGGCTGTCGGGCGGCACTGTGCACGTCACCGCTTACGGAGCGACCTCCCACTCCTGCAACGTGGCCGGCTGGGCCCCGGTCGGTGACCGGCTCGATGTGCGGGTACGGTGCTTCACGCCGAGCGGATCTCGCGCCAACACGAGGTTCACCGCGAGCTTCGTGAACACCGCCTACCTCGGCGGCAGGTTCGGCTACCTGTGGGCGAACCAGCCCAGCTCGAGTTCCTACACGCCCTCCACGACCTACCAGTTCAATTCGTCCGGTGCCACCAACACCATCACGCGAAGCGGCGTAGGCCAGTATTCGGTGCGGCTCCCGGGGATCGGCTCCGCAGCGGGCCATGTGCAGGTGACTGCATACGGCGACGTGACAGCGCGCTGCAAGGTCGTCAACTGGTACCCGTCGGGGACCGCGCAGATCGCCGACGTCCGCTGCTTCACCCTCGGCGGGGCACTGCGCGACACCAGGTTCTCGTTCACCTACGCACGCGGCACCGGCATCCTGCGCACCACACCCGCAGCGTACGCGTGGGCCAACCAGCCGACCACAGCCGCGTACTCACCGGCCCTGGCGTACCAGTACAACTCCAGCGGCAGCACCAATCGAATCACGCGGCAGGGTGTCGGCGTCTACCGCGTCTGGACCCCGAACATGCCACTGGGGTACGGCAACGTGCAGGTGACGGCTTACGGAGCCGACTCCAAGCACTGCAAGGTGGACTATTGGACGCCGAGCACGGGCATCCAGGTACGGTGCTACACCGCCTCCGGAACGCTGGCCGACACTTACTACGACGTGTCGTTCGCGCGCTGAGCCCAGCAGGCCCGCCACGCCCGCGCACGGAGGTGAGAACCGACGCACCCACGCCGGGGGCCGGTGCGCGCCGCCGTCCGGTCGGCCGCGCCCCGCTCGCGGGGGCCGGGTGGCGGTCCGGCGAGGACACGGTGTGTCCCCGCCGGACCGGCCGGGTGACGGATCAGGGAAGGTAGTTGTTGCTGAAGGCGTCGGTGGCGGTCACCGGCTTGTCCAGCAGACCCTGCTCCTTCATGAAGTTCGCCATCCTGGTCCAGGTTGCCGGATCGTTGTGACCTGGCTTGCCGGAGGCCGGCGGCTTCATCAGCGGCGCGGTGGCCTTGAGGACCGCGAGCGCGGAGTCCTGCTGCTTCTGGTTGTTCATCCCGGGTATGTAGGTCTTGTTGATCTTCACCGCCTCGTCGGGGTGCTCCAGGTGTACTGCACACCGCGGAGGGTGGCGGCGACGAACTTGCGCACCTCGTCGCCGCGCTGGTCCAGCGTCTTCTCCGCGGCGCCGAGCCCGGCCGCGACCAGCGGGAGCGCCGTCGTGCCGGCAGTGCCCTCCACCGGACGGACCTCGATGCCCGCCTGCTGGAACTGGACGGCGTCGTTGTTCAGGTAGCCCATGACCGCGTCCACCTTCTTGCCGGCCAGTGCGGCCTGCTGGGTGAAGCCGATGTGCTGGACCTTGACATCCTTGGTGGTGAGCCCACCGGCCTTCAGCTGCGCGAGCAGACCGAAGTAGGTTTCGCCGTACTCCGGGTCGCAGACGGCCCGTCAGCGCACCGGCGGGCCGGCGAGGCGGGCCAACAGCAGGGCGATGTCGTCGCTGCGGCGCGGTGCCCGCTGGACCCCGGCAAGGAGCTCGTCGGCAAGGACCTCGAGGTCGGCTGTCGCGGCTCCTGCCAACCCTGCTAGAAAAGCTTCGATGGCCACGCCGATGTCTCCCCCCGCGGCTTCCAGGAGCCCGTCGGTGGTGACCGCCAGCACGCTGCCAGGGGGGACGGGTATCCGCTCGGTCGGGTACTGGGCCTGCGGGTCGACGCCGAGCGGGAGGCCGCCGGCGATGTCGAGGAGGCGCGGTGGCTCACCTGGAGCGATCAGGGCAGGAGCCAGATGGCCCGCTGTGCAGGCTTCGAGCGTCCCCTCGGCAGGGCGGATCAGCAGATAGCAACACGTGGCCAGCATCGCCCGGTCCGGGTCCGGGTTGAACTCGGCCAGCAGCCGATTCGTCCGTGCCAGCACGGCCGCCGGACCGTGGCCCTCGCATGCATAGGCATGAATGGCCGTGCGTAGCTTGCCCATCAGGGAGGCCGCGTGCACGCTGTGGCCTTGGACGTCTCCGATCACCACTGCCACCGCGCCGTCGGGAAGACAGATGGCGTCGTACCAGTCACCGCCGATCCACATGCCCGACGTGGCCGCTTGGTAGCGGGCAGCAATGGTCAAGCCTGGCGCCGACAGCGGGCCCGGGGGCAGGATTCCGCGCTGCAGTTCCGTGGCCAGAGCGTGCTGCGACTCGTACATCCCCGCCCGCTCCAACGACTGGGCGAGCAGTCCGGCGAGGGCCACCAGCAGCGCCCGCTCCTCGGGACCGAACTCCTGGGGCGAAGGGAATCCCATCAGGCAGACCCCGATCGGCCCCCGGGAATCCGCCATGGGAATCGCCGCCCACGCCCGGCGGCGAGAACCTTCGGCGGCCTGCTGCGGCAGCAGGTACGCGGCGGCCAGATCGGTGACGGAGGCGACGAACACCGGAGCATCGCGCGCAAGGGCGTCCTGCACCACAGAGCCCGCGCCGGTGTCCGCATCGCAGACGGCGACCAGCTCTTCGTCGGGACAGCCGCAGGAGGCCACGACCGACAGCCCATCGCGCTGCGACGCCACCACGGCGAGCCCGTTCGCGCCAAAGTCCTGCAGCCCCACCTGCGTGGCGGCCATGATGTCCTTCACCGTCACGGCCGCCGCCAACGCGGCGGTGAGCTGCTGCATCCGACGATTGCGGGTCGCCCCTTCGTAGAGCCGTCGCTTCTCGGCTTCCTGACGCTCATGTGCGGCCGTGGTGTCCATCACCACCCCGACCATTCTTGTCGGCACTCCCGCCGCATCGGCGAGCACACGCCCTCGGGCCTCCAGCGAGCGCCAGACGCCCTCACCCGCCGCGATCCGGTAGGCGATCTGGTAGGTGCCACCGGCCTCCGCCATCGACTGCAGCGCATCCACGAACTCGGGCAGATCGGATTCCGGGATCCTCGACAGGAAGGTGTCGAGATGAGGAGGGCTGCCATCGGGAAGGCCGTGGAGTTGGAAGGTAGGCGGATCGCAGTTGATCTCTCCGGTGGCGACGTCCCAGCAGAAGAACCCTGCCTGGACCGGGTCGGCGCTCGGCTGGAACGGGGAGTTCGGCGACTGGTGGTCCGTGCCGGTGTCCTTGGCGCCGGGCTCGCCCGTCCGCCGGGCGGGGGAGGGCAGCGCGGAAGTGGTGCCCCCTGCGCTGCCCTTGAGGCCGCTCGGACAGGACTGGAATCCGACCTCTGTCACCGGTCACTCCCCGCTGTAGGCAACGACGTCTCATGAGAGCTGTTTGACGAGGTATCAGCCTAGAACCACGATGCCCGTCGTGCGGAGACGCGATCAACCGGGCACCTGAAAGGGTGATCCGGTCGAAGAAACCGGACCTTCTCGCCAAGCGCATCCTGAGTGCGGAACGTGTGGACGGGCTTTGCGGCTGGGAGTTGGCATCGGTGTCGGCGTCTTCTGTTCGCCGAGGCGCCGGACCCGCGCCGGCGGCGTCGCGCCGAAGGAAGGGACGTCAACACGGTGACGAACGACTTCGGGTGTGAGGGGCGCGGGCCGGATTGTGCGGTGCATCCTCACGCCGGGGTTGTGCTTCCACTCTGGACCCGGTCACCGGTTCGCGCTCTGATAATCGTACCGAGCGACCGGTCGGGGGGACGGTGTGCCCGAGGTTTCGCCACTTGAGATCCGCATGAAGTCAGCCGGGCAAGGAGAGCGCACCATGCAAGAATTCTCGTTCGACCTCCCCTTCCCTTCACGGATCAGTCAGGCCGTTGAATCCGCAGCGGCTCACCATATTGCCTGGATTCAAGAGCACGGACTGCTGAGCCGAGGATCCCTCCGCGAGTACCACCGATGGGACGTGCCGGGTGTTGCTGCCCGCTTCTGGCCGCACGCGACGGGAGCTGACCTGGAATTAGGGATGGATATCGCAGGCTGGTTCCTCTTGGTGGATGACCAGTTCGACGGACCCCTGGGAATACAGCCCCACAGGGTCGCACAGATCATTCAACAACTCATCGATATCGTGTACTCATCTCCCGGAGCGGTGCCGAAGGAGAATCTCACCCCCGCGGCAAGCGGGCTGGCGTCGATACGGTCTCGTCAGGTCCGCGGGATGTCAGCGTCGTGGCAGCAGCGGTCGGCCCGGAACTGGGAAGACTTCCTCAACGCCTACACCAGCGAGACCATCAACCGCCGAAGCGGTATCGTGCCCGACGTCGAGACCTACCTCCGCCTGCGCCACAAGGCAGGGCTGGAAAATGTACTGATCGACTGTGCCGAACGCATGGGTCATTACGAATTGCCTGAAACCGTCTTTTCCATGCCGGAAATCCAGAAGATGCATAATGCGACGGTCCAGGTCGTCAACATCATTCAGGACGCGTTCTCGGTGGCCAAAGAAGAAGCCAGAGGAGACTTCCACAACCTGGTGCTCGTACTTCAGCACCACCGGCTCTGTTCACGGCAGGAAGCCCTCACGGAGACCAGGTCGATAGTTCGCCGCCACACCGATGAATTCCTGCACCTCAAATCGCAGCTCCCGGCACTTTTCGATGCCGCTGCCCTTCCCCTGCCCGACAGGGAAAGCGCCTACGTCTTCGTCGATGACCTCCAGGCACAGATGAGAGCCTGTCACGACTGGTGCCGTACCTCCAGCCGCTACTCCCGAGTGATCCGCGCGCGGCCTGAGCAGCCCACCTACCTCGAGGAAATGCACATGCAAGGACTCGGATGACGCGGAGCGTGCGCGGGATGGAGCCCGCCCCGCCGGGCCGAGCCTCCGCCATGCCGTGGGCGCGTCGGCAACGGTCTTCACCAGGCCCGGCGAACCATACCGCCGGCATCTCTCGTTGGACGGCCATGCGGTCGTGATGTCGTACCGCCTGGTGAGGTGATCTGAATGCTCAGAGGTTGGAACGGTTCCGGCCGGGGCCAGATCGCTCTCGGCAAAGGACTGCCTGCCCAGGTGGCGGATGAGATCTTCGCCCGGCCGGAACCGCTGCTGAAGCGAACCCCGCGGTCCGTCGAAAGAGGTCTCACTCCGGATTCGGACAGCGATGACTCGCTTCGCTGCCCATGAGGATTCGGACCTGTCAGGCGTCCTGGTCCATCGTCGGCCGCAAGCGTTGCAGCAGGGCGTAGAGCGTCGCGCTCTCGGCTTCGCCCAGGGCGTCGAGGGCGCCGTGGGTTTCCTGCATCTCCTCGCGCACGCGGCGGATGATCTCGCGGCCCGCGTCGGTCGCGACGACGTTCTTCACCCGGCGGTCCGCGGGGTCGGCTTCGCGGCGGACCAGCTCGCGGGCCTCCAGGCGGTCCACGATCCCTGTGACGTTCGACGCGTCGCACACCAGCAGGGTGGCGATTCCGCGCATCGGCAGCGGGCCGTCGAGCTGGGCGAGGACCTTGGCCTGCATGGCGGTGAGGCCGTGTTGGGCGGCGGCGGCGGCGAAATCGCGCCATTGGGCGGTGCCGATGGCGGCGAGCAGTTCCAGCAGCTGGAGCTTGGTGGGTGCCTGCGGGGTGGTGGCGCTCATGGCTGGAGCATACTCAAGATGCTTCTCATCATCAATTATTTACTTGACTATCTTAAGTATTAAGGTCTACCGTCCAGGGGAGTACTTGAGGTCATCAAACATCAAAGATCTGAAGCATTGAGAAGGTCCCGCCACCCATGAGCCACGCCGTATCCGCCCCCGGGCAACGGAACGAGACGGTCATCGTCTTCGCCCTGAGCCTGGCCGCCATGGTCGTGTCGATGATGCAGACCCTGCCTGTCCCGATCCTGGGCCTGATCCAGGGCGACCTCGGCACCTCGACCGCCAACGTCAGCTGGGTGACCACCGCCACCCTGCTGTCCGCCGCCGTCTTCACCCCGCTGCTCGGCCGCTTCGGCGATCAGCACGGCAAGAAGCCCACCCTGGTGGCCGTGCTCGTCGTCATGGTCGCGGGCTCCGTCATCGCCGCAGTCGCGAGCTCACTGCCGCTGCTCATCCTGGGCCGGGTGCTCCAGGGTGCCGCCACCGCGATCTTTCCGCTGGCCCTTTCCGTCCTGCGTGAAGAGATCCGGCCACAGAAGCTACCCGGCGCCATGGCACTGGTCAGCGGCACCCTCGCGTTCGGCAGCGGGCTCGCGCTCGTCGCCACGGGCCTGCTCACCTCCGGCGAAGAAGCCGACTACCGCAACGCCTTCTGGATGGCGACCGGATTCGCGGTCCTTGCCCTGCTCGCCGTCGTATCCCTGGTCCCGGCGACCCGGCACAAGACCGGCGGACGCACCGACTTCCTCGGCGCGCTGACCCTCGGCATCGCCCTGCTGCTGCTCCTGCTGCCGATCTCCCAGGGCCACGAGTGGGGCTGGGCCTCCGGCCGCACGCTGGGCACCTTCGTCGGCGCGGTCGTCATGACCGCGATCTGGGTCCTGGTCGAACTCAAGGTCCGCGAGCCCCTCGTCGACATGCGGATGTTCGTCCACCGCCCGGTCCTCATGGCCAACCTGGCCGGCATCCTCGTCGGCTTCGGCATGTTCGCCAACTTCCTCGGGGTCTCCTACCTCGTGCAGATGCCCGAGGCGCTCACCGGCTTCGGCTTCGACGCGTCCATCCTGCGCGCATCCGTCGAGTTCCTGCTGCCCGGCGCGATCGTCTCCCTGCTCACCTCGCCCATCGGCGGCAGGCTCGTCCGCCACCGCGGCCCCCGGTACGTGCTCGGCATGGCCGCCGCATTCGGGGCCGCCGGCTTCGGCTGGCTGGCCCTCGACCACGCCCACACCGCCTCGGTCATCGGAGCCGGCCTCATGACCGGCGCGGCCGTCAGCTTCGGCTACGCCGCCATGCCCGCCGTCATCATGGCGAGCGTCCCGCACCACCAGAGCGGCATCGCCAACGGCATCAACTCGATCTCCCGCTCCACCGGCAGCGCGATCGGCAGCGCCGTCGTCACCACGATCCTGGCGTCCAAGACCATCGAGCACCTGCCGGCGGGCGTTCCGCCACTGCCCGCCGAATCCGGGTTCACCCTCACCTTCGGCATCGGAGCCGTCGCCTTCGCGCTGGTCGCGGTGATCAGCTGGCTCGGCCTGCGCGGACAGCACGGCCTCCGGGTCGTCGAGGCGGGTGAGGCAAGCGCGGGCACCTCGTCAACTCCGGTCGTGGAGACGGCCGTTGCTGTGCCGGCCGGGGCCGGGTTCCACGGCCTGGTGCGGGACGCCGACGGCGAGGTGCTGGGCGGTGCCGCCCTCGCCCTCGTCTCGCCGGACGGACGGCAAGTGGGCCGCACGATCTCCCAACCCGACGGCCGGTACGCACTGTACGCCCCGACCGGTGGCCCGTACGTCCTGATCGCGGCCGCCGACGGCCATCAGCCACAGGCCGCCACGGTCATGGCGGCGGCCACCCCGGTTGCGTACGGCGTCAGGCTCCCTCGCGCCACAGGACCGGCCGGTCTGCAGGTTCGAGGCACCGTACGTGCCGGGGAGGGCGGCCGCCCACTGCCCGATGCCCGGCTGACGCTGGTGGACGCCGCCGGGAACGTGGTGCGCACCACCAGCACGGACGCCGACGGCGCGTACGCCTTCACCGACCTGACCGCGGGGGAGTACTCGCTCATCGCCGGCGGCTACCCGCCCGTGGCGTCGACGCCGGCCGTCGCCGAGGGCCGCGGGGCACTGGCGCACCCCGCTACGCAGTAGGCGGCGGTGTCCTGGACCACAGGGCAGCTCGCCGGACAGGCGGAATGCCGTGACCGCCCGGACGGTCGACCCCTGCACCCATTCAATGCGCGTTGCGCATACCTACTGATACTGACAAGGAGCACCCCCCCATGACCGTCACTACGTCCTCCGCCTCCCGTGCGGCCGAGATCCTGTCCCGGCCTGTCGCGCTGAACGGCCTGACCGTCCCGAACCGCATCGTGATGGCGCCCATGACACGCATGTTCTCCCCGGGCGGCGTCCCCGGTGAGGACGTGCGGTCCTACTACGCCCGTCGCGCCGCTGCCGGTGTCGGCCTGATCGTCACCGAGGGGACCTACGTCGGCCACGAGTCGGCCGGGTCGAGCAACCGTGTGCCGCGGTTCCACGGTGAGGAGCAGCTGGCGGGGTGGACGAAGGTCGCCGAGGCCGTTCACGCTGCGGGCGGCACGATAGTGCCGCAGCTGTGGCACATCGGCATGGTGCGCAAGCAGGGCGATGCGCCCTACGCCGAGGCCCCCGCCATCGGCCCCTCCGGCATCCGCGTCGACGGCACCGAGAACGCAGGCAAGGCGATGACCCGGCGCGACCTGGACGACGTCATCAGTGCCTTCGCCGAGGCTGCCGCGGCTGCCGAACGCATCGGCTTCGACGGCGTCGAACTGCACGGCGCCCACGGCTACCTCCTCGACCAGTTCCTGTGGGCGGGGACGAACCGCCGTACCGACGCCTACGGCGGCGACCAGGTGGCCCGCACGAGGTTCGCGGCCGAGATCGTGGCCGCCGTCCGCGAGACCGTCTCGCCCGACTTCCCGGTGATCTTCCGCTACTCGCAGTGGAAGCAGGAAGCCTACGACGCGAGGCTCGCCGAGACACCGGAGGAGCTGGAGGCGATCCTCACCCCGCTCGCCGCGGCCGGCGTCGACGCCTTCCACGCCTCCACCCGCCGCTACTGGCTCCCGGAGTTCGAAGGCTCGGACCTGAACCTGGCAGGCTGGACCAAGAAGCTCACCGGCAGGCCCACCATCACCGTCGGTTCGGTCGGCCTCGACGGCGACTTCATCCGCGCGTTCGCGGGCGAGGGCGCCGAGGTCGGCAGCATCGACAACCTCCTCGACCGCATGGAGCGCGACGAGTTCGATCTGGTCGCCGTCGGCCGCGCCCTCCTCCAGGATCCGCAGTGGGCGGCAAAGGTCCTGGGGGACCGGCTCGAGGAGCTCAAGCCGTACGACGGGGCGGCGCTGAAGACGCTGAGCTAGGCGTACCCGTTGTCCCGGTCTCGTGCCGTACCTCCGGCCCCGCGCTCGCCATCCGGCGGGCGCGGGGCCACTTCGTTCCCGGCCCGTGTGGGCACACGACCAGCCGCACGTGCTGCTCTCCGGGCCTGTCCTGTCGACCTCAGCGACTACTACGTCTACCTCACGGAAGACTTCCTGATCGGCAGCGTCGGGCACCCCTGGGAGGAGTCGCTATGTCTGTTCGGGCAGGGGCTCCTCGATGTCGTAGGAGTGCAGGTCGACGAGATTCTCGGCGTGTCTATTGCTCTGACCGGGAAGGTTCGCCGGGCCGGCGGTTCCAGCGGTTGGATGTCCGCAGACGTCCGATCCGACCGTTGGGGGTGTGGTGGCTGAGCCTGTCCGTGTGCGCAGGTTGACCGACCAGGAGGGCAGAAGCTGCAGCAGATCGTGCGCCGGGGCAGCACCAGCTCGGTGCGGTACCGGCGCGCGATGATGCTGCTGGCCTCGGCCGGTGGAAACAGGGTCCCGGTGATCGCGAAGCTGGTCCAGGCCGACGAGGACACCGTCCGCGACGTGATCCACCGGTTCAACGAGATCGGCCTGGCTTGCCTGGACCCTCGCTGGGCGGGAGGCCGTCCCCGCCTGCTCAGTCCTGACGACGAGGACTTCGTCGTCCAGACGGCCACTACCCGCCCGACCAAGCTCGGCCCGGCCCTTCACCCGCTGGTCCATCCGCAAACTCGCCGCCTACCTGCGGAAAGTGCACGGCCGAGTGATCCGGGTCGGCCGCGAGGCATTACGGTGCCTGCTCGCCCGCCGCGGCGTCACCTTCCAACGCACCAAGACCTGGAAGGAGTCGCCCGACCCGAGCGCGACGCCAAGCTGGGCCGCATCGAGGAGGCGCTGGAACCCTTCCCGGACCGCGTGTTCGCGTTCGACGAGTTCGGGCCGCTCGGCATCCGCCCCACCGCCGGGGCTGGCTGGGCTCCCATCGGTCAACCCGAGCGCCATCCCGCGACCTACCACCGCACCCACGGGGTGCGGTACTTCCACGGCTGCTATTCCGTCGGCGACGACCGGCTGTGGGGCGTCAACCGCCGCAAGAAGGGTGCGGTGAACACCCTGGCCGCACTGAGGTCGATCCGGGCCGCGCGTCCGGACGGCGCCCCGATCTACGTCATCCTGGACCACCTGTCCGCCCACAAGGGCGACAAGATCCGTGGCTGGGCGAAGAAGAACCGCGTCGAGCTGTGCTTCACCCCGACCTACGCCTCCTGGGCCAACCCAATCGAAGCCCATTTCGGGCCACTGCGGCAGTTCACGATCGCCAACTCCAACCACCGCAACCACCGCGTGCAGACCCGGGCCCTGCATGCCTACCTGCGCTGGCGCAACACCAACGCCCGCCACCCCGACGTCCTCGCGGCGCAGCGTCGCGAACGCGCCCGCATCCGCAGCGAGAAGGGCATCCGCGGGGGCGGACGCCCGCTCCCCGCCACAGCCTGACAAGCGACCGAGCCGAGAGCGTCAGACCCTCACACCACGCGCGATTCGGTACAGCACGTTCGGACGCAGTGGCCCTTCGTGAGTTGAAGCAGCTGCTCACGGCGGCCGAGGAACGGCTGACGCGGCTGCAGATCACGCGGGAGACGGTGGACGAGGTCCTCGCCGAGACCACCCCGGATGCGGGTGCGGGTGCTGCCGAGGTCGACAAGGCCGGCAAGGCGGATGAGGCCACGGCGCCGGGTGCTGGTTCGGTGATCGGGGTGCAGACCGTGCCGGCGTGACGGCCCGGGCTGGACGCGTCGGTGCTGCCGACGGCCTATCAGCCTCATCGCCGACTGCCTCGATATCACCGGCGCCCGCTGGGGCCTGACAGGCGCCGAAGCCGTCCTCAAGCTGCGCGCACTCATCAGCAACGGCGACTTCCCAGCGTACTGGCGTTATCACCTGGCCCGCGAACACCACCGAACCCATGAGGACCATGACCAGGACAGGTATCGCCTGACAGCCTGAGGGACTGTGGTTCAGCAGAGTTCGGAGAGAAAGACGGTGACCGCATCGGCGAACTGCGCTGGAACATCGTGATGCACGACGTGACCGGCGGTCAGCTCGGCAAGGCGGACTCTGCCGGCACAGCGGGCGACCATGTCTTTGGCGTGATCGGCCGCCAACTCGTCGCTGCGCGTTCCATGGACCAGCAGCGTGGGACAGGACACCGATATCCAGTCGTTCCAGTGATCACCGTTGAGAGCCTTCTGGGACGCCACGGTGTCAGCGATGTCGAATGAGAACCCCCAGCCCTGGGCTGTCTGCCGGAAGGAACACTCCAGATAGGGCGCCGTCGTGCCCAGAGCCGCGACCAGCGCTTCCCGGGACGGCGTGACGCCGGGAAGGCGTGTGGTGAACGACCAGTCGCAGTCCACGACCGCACCGATGTCCTCGACGATCAACGCGCTGACCTTGTCCGCGTGCCGGGCCGCGAACTGGTAGGCGTTCACTCCGCCCAGTGAGTGGCCCAGCACCGCCACAGGGCCGACTCCCAGATGCCGGTGAAAGGCAGCCACATCGGCCACGTACTCGTCCCGCTCGTAACTGCGAGCACGGTCGGACTCTCCATGCCCGCGTTGATCGAGCGCGATCACTCTCCACCGTGGGGTCAGTGCCGCAGCCAACGGCGCGAACGCCGAAGCTTCGTTGTAATGCCCGTGCAGGGCCAGAAGCGGCCTTCCCGGACCCCCGAAGTCCAGATACGACAGCTTCCGCCCACCCGCCATGAAGAACCTACGCATGGTGCGGATATTAGAAGACAGTACTGACACTTCGTTGCTGACCAGCAGCCGTCGCAGCCCACTCGCATCGGGCATGCCGTCACTCAGGACGAGCTACACCCAAAGGAGAATGCACGGCTGGCTCCAAGACTGTCGAAGCGACCACTGCCCCGGCGAACCTTCCCGGTCAGAGCACTATACGCAGAGCCGGTCGGCCGGCTCATCGTCAGTAGCGCAACATCGTTCATGAGCGGGTGAGGATCCCGGTCCCGCAGGAGCGTGAAGGATGCCCGGCCGTACATTGCTCTCCGGGGATCAGTACAAGCGATGGCACACCCTGCTCCGCGACCTGCTGGAGCAGATCCCTGGTCTGACCGACAGCGACTTCGCCGCCCATCCACTGCTCGCTGCCACCCGGGCCGACCTCGTCGAGTAGCTGGCCGACGAGAGCATGGCCCACGGGGAGATGCGCAGGCAGCTGGCGATCTTCACCGCCAGAGTCCTCGGCAGTCCCGTAGGGGGACCGGTGGCCGAGGGCTGATCACGGACGGGGCGACGAAAGAGGCGGTCCATGCCGAACGGCCTGAGGTGTGCGGTGCCGTGCGCGGGCGGTGTCGTGCTGCTTCTGGGCTTCGCGTTGCGGCATGCGGTGGTGGTGCGGCGGCTGCGGCGGGACGGCATCCGCACGGAGGGTGCCGTGGTCGACGACCTGCGCGTCGACGCTGCCGACAGGTACGCCTGAGGGCCGGTCATCACCTTTCTCGACCAGCAGGGAAACCGTGTTGAGTTCTCGCCCCGGATGCGCGGGAGCGGGCTCGGCCTGGCGACCGGCCGCGCCTACCGGTCGGTGTCCGGCATGCCGTGAACCGGCACGGTCGTGTACCGGTGGTGCAGCGCCCCCCGCCCGGGCACACAGGCGGCGACCGGCCCGGCAGCCTCCCTGCAAACGGCCGGGCCGGGTGACCGCCGGGCCCTCGAACCCGGGGTGTCCGTGAGTAAAGCGCACCCGGTGGGCGCGTAAGGCTCAGGGACGGGTCGCCCCTGCCCCTGACGAGCGCGCGGGCACGGGGTGGCGATCGGGGCGGCCTCGGTCACTGACTGCGTCACCTCGCCGCATGGTCGGCAGAAGCAACCCTTCCTGGGTGTGCGGCGGTCTTACTGGCCGTCGTGCTCAGAGGACCGGCCTCTGTCGACTCGTACTGGTGAACCGACTGGGAAGGACGCACTCCATGGTGTTGGATCCCAACTTCTGCCTGGATGTTCCAAAGGGTTTCGACGACTCGGACGCTGAGACCGGTGTGCATCCCATGGCCAGGAAACTGTTCCCCGCCACAACTGCCGCGGAAGCCTTCAAGAAAGCCCATGAGTGGGTGCGGGAGCAAAGAATCCGCCTGGTAGACGTGTCATGGGATTTCTTTCACGACGAGGACGAGCCCTACTGCCTGAGCATCTATTTCACGTTCGAGTTGGATCCTCAAGACAGCTGACCACGACTGCGCAGTTCCCTTGCGCCAGTCAGCAGGTCGTCGGTCCGGAGCTGCCGTTGACTGACCCGCAGTGGGCGCGGATCGAGCCGTTGCCACCGTTCTGATGGCGCCCGGGCCGACACTGAAGAGGACTTGCCCTCGGGCTGCAGTCGGCTCGGCTGGTCGCGGACACCGCGGGCTCGATCCCGGCCACTGCCCCGCTTCCGCACACGGCGGGTCATCCTGCATGGGGTGCAGGCCACGAAGAGGGCCGGCGGTGGCTGCGGTCACGTGCCGCGGCGCTGCTCCTGGACGGCCTTCATGAGGTCCTCGATGGCGGACTGGGCGTCGCGGTCACGCGCGTTGTCGATTGCTTCGAGAGCGGTGGCCGCGGCCTCACGAATGTGGTGGGCAAGCCCGTCGGCGGCCGTGAGGCGGTAGGCCGCCTTACGGCGCGCCCTGCGCTCGGTGGCGTCTACTGCATCGGGGCCGGACAGCGGAAAGACGGAGGTCCTGTACGCGGATATCTCCAGCACCACCATGTCCGCGATTCCGTCGGCGTACCCGAGCGCGGCGGCCTTCCCCTGGCCTTCCCGAATGGTTGCGATCATTTGACGGCGGGACAGGAGCGTGCCCAGGGCGGCGCCGCCTCCCAGGGACAGGGCGCAGGCGACGGCGAGGAACGGCCCGTCCCAGACGAAGCCGGCGACTGCTCCGAGGGCCGCGAGGGCGACGGTCCATCCGGCCGCTGTCCGGGAGCTCATCTGTTCGGGTGTGGTGTCCATGATGGGAGTCTCCCAGGCGGTACCGACAGCACCGGCGCGGGGTGAACCGCCGACCGCACGCCTCTCATTGACGGGCCGGGGGCGATGCGTGCGCGGGATCTTCGCGGCTCGGGGGCGTGCTGGTGGGCAGCGTGGCGGCGTATTCGGCGCTGATGTTCCGTCGATGCCACCTCCGGCTTTGGCGAGGCTCTGGAGCCGTCGCCCGACCACAGCAGGTGCCGCACGTGGAATGGTCCTCCACGGACCGAAGCGTTGTCGTCGTCGCCAAATCCCCCGCTGAGCATGGCAACACGCCGAGTTACCCGATCGAAAGCCCGACCCTAGTGTGCGGCGGTCATGGATCCCATGAGTGTGACCGCACGACGCCTGCTCAATCCCCGGTCCAGGCTTGCCATCAGGCGGTTGAGTCGGCCGGAG
This sequence comes from Streptomyces sp. NBC_00390, assembly GCF_036057275.1. Taxonomy (NCBI): domain Bacteria; kingdom Bacillati; phylum Actinomycetota; class Actinomycetes; order Kitasatosporales; family Streptomycetaceae; genus Streptomyces; species Streptomyces sp. NBC_00390. Next base: position 8,365,219 of record NZ_CP107945.1, read on the forward strand.
ACGCCGCTGGGCGGGGGTGTGCGGCGATCAAGGGCCCGCAGCGCCGTTGCCACGACCTCCCCGGGAGACTGGCGTTTGGAGCTGCCGTCCGCGGCGTTGGTGCCGATGACGTCGAAGAACTCGGTGTTGGTCGCGCCGGGAGACAGTGCGAGCACCCGCAACCCGGTGCCGCGGGACTCCTGCCACAGGGCCTGGGTGAAGCTCAGCACGAACGCCTTGGCTGCCGCGTAGACGGCCATGTTGGGGACGGGCAGGTAGGCGGCCATGCTTGCGACATTGATCAACACCCCGGTGCCGGCGGCCCGCAACGGCTCGATGAACGCCCGGCTGATGCGGCAGGGTCCTGCAGGCCGCACTGGAAGCCCGCCCGGCGGACGAGCCCCATGGGAAGCGCTCCCGGCGGCCCTCAAGGCACTCGTCGAGTCCCTGCCCTACTCCCCGGAGGACTTCCTCAAGATCACGAGCATGCTCCACGCGTCGCCCTCTCTCCGGGCCGTCAGCTGGACAAGCAGCAGCAGTGGATGGACCTGCTCGTGCCGGACATCGCCCGAAGGCTGGGTGCCGCGGAGGAGGCCCTGGCCGAGGTGCGGGCCCGCGCGCTCGTCGCCTGTGCCCTGGCCTGTTCCGCCATCGCAACGGAAACCTGGGTCCGCAGCAACGGGACGGTCGACATGGAACAGGTCTTCGATGAGGCGGTCGCTGCGGTCCGGGGCAGGACGCCGCGAAGCTCGGCCTGCGCGACCGGGTCCGTCGCCGCTGCCGCCGTCGGCGTGCGGCTGCAGGCGTAAACTGCTGATCAAATCACCCTTTCAGATATTTTAATCTTGCAATTCCGGCATGAGTGTAGTTCAGAACCGTCGGATCCGGCGTCCGATCTGCCCGGAAGGTCCACAGTGAGTGGCCGTCGGCAGCCTTGGCGGCCGCGGGCGGATCACATAGGCGCCAGGAGGAAGATTTCTCGATGACCCGGCCCGATGACCCGCGCACCGCGGCGGCTCGGATGTTCGCCGAGGCCGGCGCGTTCGGCGAGCTTCTGGCCGGGATCGACTGGGCGGCGACGCCGCTCGGGCCCCCCGAGTCCTGGCCGGGGCCCCTGGTGGACTCCCTGCGCCTCATGCTCACCTCTGAGCACGGGATGGCTCTGTACTGGGGCGCCGAATACGCCACGCTGTACAACCTGGGCTCCTCACCCATTGTCGGCGCCAAACACCCCTGGGCGCTCGGCAGGCCTTATAAGGATGTGTTCCCCGAGGTCTGGGACGACCCCGTGAGCTCCCACTTCCATTATGTGACCGACACCCGCAAGCCCCTGCTGATCCCCGACGAGCCGCTCATCATGGAGCGCCATGGCTTTCCGGAACAGTGCTACTTCGACTCCGCCTTCCAGCCCGTGCTGCTGGACGACGGCACCGCCGGCGGCGTGCTGCAGATCATCACCGAGACCACCGGCCGGGTACTGGGCGAGCGCCGGCTGCGGCTGCTGAGCGAGACCGGCGCCCGCACCGCCGGGCTGCCCACCCCGGGCGAGGTCGCCCGCGTCGTCGCGGAGGTGCTGGGCTCCTATCCCGAGGAGATCCCGTTCCTGGGCCTGTACCTGGCCACCGAGCCGGGCGTGCTGCGGCCGGCGGCCTCCGCCGGGCTCGGGCCGATGCCCGAGGCCGTCTCGCTGAGTGCGGCCGACGGGTCGGAGGTCGCGGCCCGGCTGGCGCAGGTGGTCGCCGACGGTGCCCCTGCCATGCTGCCGGCCGCCGCGCTCACCGGCGGCAACACTGCCGGGCAGCACGCCGCGGCCACCCGGCTCCCAGTCGAGCAGGCGCTGGCCCTGCCGCTGGACTGCGCGGGCCAGGTCGAGGGCGTCCTGGTGGTGGGCGTCAACCCCTGCTTTCCGCCGGCCGGGTCCTACCGGGACTTCTTGGAGGTGCTCGCCGCCGCCGTGGCCGGGGCGCTGACGGCCGCGCTCGCCCACGACGAGCAGCGTCGGCGGGCGGAGGCGCTGGCCGAGCTGGACCGGGCCAAGACCACGTTCTTCGCCAACGTCAGCCACGAGTTCCGCACCCCGCTCACCCTGCTCCTGGGCCCGCTCCAGCAGGCTCTGGCCGACGAGGACCGGCCCGAGCGGCGCGAGCAGCTGGAACTGGCCGAGCGCGGCGCCCTGCGCCTGCTGAAGCAGGTCAACACCCTCCTGGACGTCGCCAGGGCCGAGACCGGGCAGATGTGCCCGGCCCTCGAGCCGGTCGACCTGGCCGGTGCCACGGCCGAGCTGGCCGGGGTGTTCCGCTCCGCCTTCGAGGCGGCCGGGCTGACGCTGGAGGTGGACTGCCCGCCGCTGCCCGAGCCGGTGTCCCTGGACCGGGAGATGTGGGAGAAGATCATCCTCAACCTGCTCAGCAACGCCCTGAAGTTCACCTTCACCGGCGGCGCCCGGGTGCAGGTGGACGTGGCCGGCGACCGGGCCCGGCTGACCGTGACCGACACCGGCACCGGGATCCCCGCGGACGAGCTGCCGCGCCTGTTCGAGCGCTTCCACCGGGTTCGCGGCGCCCGCTCCCGCTCCCACGAGGGCAGCGGTCTCGGCCTGGTGCTGGTGAAGGACCTGGTGGAAGCGCACGGCGGCACCGTCGGCGTGGACAGCCGGCTCGGCCAGGGCACCAACGTCACCGTGGACCTTCCCTTCGCCGCCGCCCACCGGCCCCGCCCGGACCCGCCCGCGGCCGACGCCGGATCCTCCGGGGAAACCGCCAGGGAAGGCGGAGGCGGCCGGCCCGGCCGCGCCGCGGCCTATGTGGACGAGGCGCTGGGCTGGCTGGCGGCCGACCCCGGCCCGGCCGCGGCCACCCCCGCGGCACGCACCCCGCACGCCCCCGCGAGCCACGATGCCGCCCACGGCCCTGGTCCGCACGAAACCGACCGCCCCCACCGGGCCCGCCTGCTGGTCGTCGACGACAACGCCGACATGCGCGCCCACCTCACCCAGCTTCTGCAGCCCGACTACGACGTGCTGCTCGCCGCCGACGGCCGGGCCGCCCTGGAGATGGCCCTGGCGCAGCCGGTGGAGCTGGTGCTCAGCGACGTGATGATGCCCCGCATGGACGGCTTCGAGCTGGTCCGGGCGCTGCGCGCCGACCCGCGCACCGCCCGCCTGCCCATCGTCTTGCTCACCGCCCGCGCCGGCGAGGAGGAATCCGTGCAGGGCCGGCAGGCCGGCGCCGACGACTACCTGGCCAAACCCTTCTCCGCGCGCCAGCTGCTGGCGCGCGTCCGCAGCGGGTTGGAGCTGTCCCGGCTGCGCGAACAGGTCCTGACCGAGACCCGCAACCAGTTGGCCGTGCTGGCCTCCCTGTCCGACGCGGGCCTGCGGCTGTCCGCCACCCTCGACCCGGACCAGATACTGCAGACTGCCGGCCAGATCCTGCTGCCCGACTTCGCCGACCAGATCAGCATCCACCTCACCGCCGGCTCACCCGCCCCGGCGCAGTCGCCCCCGGCATACATCGCCGGCGCACCCCTTCTTGCCCGCGAGGCCCTGGCCCTCGCCGCCACCCACGCGATCAACGGCACTTCCCCAGCACCAGCCGGCCCGCACCCGGCGCCCGCCGCCGTGCTGGCCCTGCCGCTGCACGCCCACGACCAGACACTGGGAGCCCTGGTACTGGTCCGGCACACCGACTACTCCGCGGTCGAACACAAGTATCTGGAGAACCTCGCCCACCGCCTGGCCCTGGCCTACGACAACGCCACCCGGTACCACAACGAGCGCCGCCTCGCCCTGACCCTGCAGCGCGCCCTGCTGCCCCACCGCCTGCCCCAGGTGCCCGGGGTGCGCCTGGCCTCCCACTACCGGGCCAGCAACCGCGGCGCCGAGGTCGGCGGCGACTGGTACGACGTGCTCGCACTGCCCGACGGTGCCGTGGGGCTGGCCATCGGCGACGTCATGGGCCACGACGTGGAAGCCGCCATCGTGATGGGCCAACTCCGCTCCGCCCTGCACAGCCTCGCGATGGAGGGCGCCGGCCCGGCCCAGGTGCTGGCCAGGCTGGACGCCTACCTGCAGTCGCTCGCCACCGAACGCTTCGCCACCTGCCTGTACGCGGTCTACAACCCACACCGCCACAGCCTGCGCTACGCCGCCAGCGGGCACCTGCCGCCCCTGCTGGTAGCCGCCGACACCGCCTACCTGGAGCTGCCCCCTGCGCTGCCGCTGGGACTGGGCAGCACGCCGGTCGACCGCGAGGTGGCGTTCCCGCCCGGCACCAGCCTGCTGCTGTACACCGACGGCCTGGTGGAAAACCGGGCGCTGTCCCTCGACGGCTGCTTGGCGGCCCTGTGCCAGACCTGCGGCGCGCTGCCCGCCGCCGCCCGCACCGACCCCCAGCAGATCACCGAACGGGCGCTGGAGCTGCTGAACACCCCCGACCGGGTCGACGACGACACCGCCCTGCTCGCCGCCACCGCCGAACCATCGTGTCGAACCGGCGACCCGCAGGCTGACGGAAGTGCCGTACAACCGACCGCTACTGCTCGTAGTCATTGCTAAGGACGCTGCGGATTTGCTGATCCACTGCAGACGAACTGTCTTCCTTGCCAATGGAGTCACGGATCCTGGACTGCAGTTGCAGACGGACCTTGACCCGACGAATGAAGGCACATCCGACTGCACACCACAGCCGCGCAGTCACCACAGTCGAACACGATCCCCCATGACGCCACTCGGCAACCACCCGGAGCGGACGGTCCGTTCACCATCTCGTGGTCGTGAAAGGAACCCCTGTCTGCCTAAGGCTTGTCCCGCATGATCTTTTGAGGGTCGCGAGCACCGCTGGCCCGCACGGCTGTTCGCCTATTCGGCGAGGGCCAGGTTGTGCAGTCGGGCGATGCCGCTCATGGCGTGGTGTACGCCATCGCCCCTCAAACGGCAATGGCGGAGGATTTTCCAACTTGCCGAAACAGCCGGGGCTCAGCCCGGTGAACGGGGCTGTCCAGGACGGCTGCGACGCCGTGATCACACCAGCCACGGCCGAGATCGTCCCATGGCGCGTTCACCTGCCCGATCTGGAGGTGTGGTCACGACTCTGCCACCGCGAGATCACCCGAACTGCCGCCCGGGGTACGGTCTGCACGTGATCTACCTGATAGGTGGCCCGCCACGGGTGGGCAAGAGCTCCCTCGCGTGGATGCTGCTGGAACGGGACGGCATCCCGGGATGCCCGACCGATGCTCTGGTTTCGATGCTGCAGCGCGCCGCGCCTCAGCATGGCGTGCGCCACGGCACGCACCCGGACAAGGCCGTACCGGCGCAGCCCTTCCTCGTTGAGTTCATCCGAGCCACCGCGGAGAGCCTCGACGACTCTGATCCCCTGGACGGCTATGTGGTCGAGGGCGACATCGTCACGCCGGCGGCGGCCACAGCCGCCGCTGGTCTCGGGATGCCACTGAGCTGCGTCTTCCTTGGGAACGCGGAGCTGACCACCGAACACTTGAGGGCCGCCCCGGACTGGCTCGACGGAGCCGATGACACCACCTATCGGGAGATCGCCGCGTGGGTCAGGGAACAAAGCACTGCCCTGCGTGAAGCCTGTGCGGCCAGCGGGCACGTCTACGTCGAATTGGGGGCCGACTACGCCCGGGGCCTTGAGAGGGCCTACTCGACACTGGTGGAGAGGCGCTGACCGCCCACCGTCAGCACTCGCGAAGGCCCGCAAAGAAGTGCGGGACAAGCCTTCCCCCGATTCTCAGCTGCGTGGCGTGGTCGTTGGGTTCACGATCGTGTCGGCAGTGGTGCTGGTAGGTGCCCTCATCCCGCTGTCGTGAAGCCCGGACGAGGCGCTGTCCGGTTTTCTCATCGGTGTTTCAGATCCCGTTGCGAACGCATGCAGTGCGGGCGAGGGGACCATGCAGCTGGGGCTGAGCGTGACGTGGGGAGGTGGGTCATCGCATCACTTCTTGAGCTCGGCGGCAGTCGCTCGCCAAGAGCGCGCACGTGCCGCGGGCACGGAGGATCAGCAGTGCGTTGGCGGAGCTGTCCTCGCACGCGCATCCGAGTTGGACTTCGAAAGCCATTCGAACTGCTGGTGACCACCGAATGGTTCGCGAGTCCGGCAGCGTAGTGCGCCAGTCCGTCTCCGCGCGCTGATCGAGTCCGACCGCCTCGCCGGGGCCGCGACAACGGCAATGATCGGCTGGCAACGGGTTCATTTTCACCACCAACCACTATCTGCAGCCCCACGGCCATAGCTCGCAGCGAGAGGACCAGTTGGCTCCACCGCGCCCCCAAGGCGGGGGCGTTGGGCGTGCAGTTCAGCAGCGGAGTACAGCAAGCCCGCCGGCCGCGGCAGACCTTCAGGCACCTGAGGAGCTGGCCGGGCAGGCTGGCGGAGTCCTGCCGATGGTTCGCATCGCGAGGTCAGCCCGTGCCACAACTGCACCGCCGCCGTGGCGAACTCGTGACGGCGCCTCATCTCAGCGCCCTGGTCCCAGGTCAGGGATCATTTGAGTTGCGTCGGCAGGTCTTGAAATGGCGGCGAGCAGCAGATCGCGGACCAGTTGTGGGCTCGTCCGTCGGGAAGGTGGACGAGGTGAGGGGGGCTCTCCCGCCCTCACACCGGCTCCGAAGAATCGCTAGGACTCCGAAGATGTTGACTTCGGGCTTGGTTTCCGGGCCGGAGCCTCAGCCGTTGGCCAGGGTGCAACCGAGTGGGAGCAGCAGGCGGTCCCAGTGGCGCTGCAGTGCAGCGGGGTTGCCGATGCCAGCCCCCCAGTCCACAGTGCTGCTCGCGAGAATGATCTCGGTCACCTCGGGATCCTGAACCTGGTCGACACGCTGCCCGTGACAGGGATCCGCCCTGGCAGCGATCCCCGGCGCCAGCCTCAACGGCCACCCACACCGGCGACTGCCCGGGAACCTCAGCCTCACCCTTCCCGGCATCGAGGCCACCGACCTCCTCGACCGCCTCCCCGGCATCGCCGCCTCCACCGGCTCGGCCTGCAACACCGGAGGCGGCGAACCCTCCCACGTCCTCATCGCGATCGGCCTCGCCCGCGAGTAGGCCCGCGCAACCCGCCGGTCGGAGCGGGCATGGCTTGGCCACGACCGACCTCGTCCTGCGAGAGGTCACTGGACCGGGGGCGTTCGTCGGAACACCCCCGCGTCGGCGGGGAGGACGGTGCGGGCGGGGCGATGGCCGCCGGGGTCGACGCCGACGAACTCTCGGCGGACATCATGACGGCCGCCGAGTTCACCGCCGACACGGACGCTGCCGTGTTCGTACGTGGCGTGACGCGGCCACGCCACGTACGCCCCGCTGACGGCGGACCACCGGACCGCCCCGGCACCCGCCCGCTCGCCCAGGTGCACCCCGCCGTCGGGCCCGACGTCCGACACCACCTCGCGACTGTTTTGACCTGGGCCTTTGATCTAAAAGTCCGTGACAGCCGTTTGACACCGCTATGTCTGAATCCCACGCTGGTGGGATATGTGGCTCCATTCACCCAAAGGGAGATCATCATGTCGGTATGCACCCGGAAGAGCATCTGGCTTCTGGCCGGCGCGTCCTGCGCTGCTGCGCTGCTCGCCGGACCGATGGGAGTGGCGGGCGCCGCAGCGGCACCTCGGACGACGCAGGACGTCACGGAGTCGTCGAGCGCGGCACCGCACGATCCCTGTACGGGGTACCACTACGACGAGAACCACAACCGCGTTTGGGATCCGCCGGGCTGCACCCCGCCATGACCGTGTGCACCTAAAGGATGATCACCGACGCCGACCTCGAGTTCCCGTTGGCCACGTAGACCTGACGCCCGTCCGGGGAGACCGCCACCCCGGCCGGGCGGGAGCCGACGGGGATGGGGCTGCCCACCGTGCGATTCGTCGCGGTGTCGATCACCGAGACCGAGTCGGAGTTCCTGTTGGCCACGTAGACCTGGCGGCCGTCGGGCGACACAGCCGTCCCGACCGGGCGGGAGCCGACGGGGATGGGGCTGCCCACCGTGCGGTTCGTCGCGGTGTCGATCACGGACACGGAGCCTGCGTTCGTCACGTAGACGCGGCGGCCGTCGGGCGAAACCGCCACCCCCTCCGGGGAGCGGCCGACGGGGATGGGGCTGCCCACCGTGCGGTTGGTGGCGGTGTCGATCACGGACACGGAGTCGGAGCCCAGGCTGGTGACGTAGACGCGGCGGCCATCGGGGGTGATCGCCACTCCTTCCGGGAAGGGGGCGACGGGGATGGGGCTGCCCACGGTGCGGTTGGTGGCGGTGTCGATCACGGACACGGATCCCGAGCCTCCGTTGGCCACATAGACGCGGCGCCCGTTCGGAGTGATGTCGACTCCCTCGGGGGTGGCGCCGACGGGGATAGGGCTGCCCACTGTGCGGTTACTCGTGGTGTCGATGACGGACACCGAACCCGAGGAGCTGTTCGACACGTAGATCCGTCGGCCGTCCGGAGTGACGTCGATTCCCTCGGGGGTGGCGCCGACGGGGATGGGGCTGCCCACCGTGCGGTTCGTCGCGGTGTCGATGACCGACACCGAGCCCGAGTTGAAGTTGGCGACGTAGCCCCGGCGCCCGTCCGGGGAAACGGCCATCCCCTGCGGGGAGTCCCCGACCTTGATCGAGACCACGGACGTCGGTGCGGGCGTTTCCGCGCCCGGAGGGCCGCGCTGTGCCAGGTAGATGCCGCTACCCAGTGCGGCCAGCGCCACCAGCACCGCCCCCACGATGAGCCCGACTCGTCGGCGTCCGGGCCGCAGGGCGGGCCGCGGCGGTGCCTCGCCCACTGACGTCGGCAGGGGGCCCAGCGGTGGGCCGGACGGCTTCTCAGCCTCGGAGTGTGGCACGTCTTCGGTCGGTGGGGTCGTTTCCCGAGTCTGCGGCGGCTCCGAGGCGGTGGGTCGCTCGCTCGACGGCACCACTGGCGGAAGGGCCGGTTGGCGCGAAGGAGGGAGTGGGGGCAGTGGCTGGCCGACGATGGACGTGAGCCGCTGGGCGACCTCGTCGCCGCCCATCCTCTCCTCGGGGTCCTTGGCCAGCAGCCCGAGAAGGACCGGGGTCAGCTCCCCCGCCCGGCGCGGCGGCGTGGGAGGCTCGAACAACAGAGCGCTCAACGTCGTGAGGGCGGAGTTGCGGTCGAAGGGGCCGGTCCCCTCGAGGGCGAAGTACAGGGTGGCGCCGAGCGAGAACAGGTCGCCGGCCGGGGTGGGCGCCACGCTGCGGGTCCGTTCCGGGGGCATGAAGCGTGGGGTCCCGAGGATCTCCCTGCTGGCGGTCAGCCGGGCCTCTCCGGAGCTCGGCTCCAGCGCGATGCCGTAGTCGGTCAGCAGCACGTGGCCGCCGCTGCCCTCCGCAGGGCTGGAGAACTGCGGGCCGGGCTGGGTCAGCAGGATGTTGGCCGGCTTGACGTCCCGGTGCAGGACGCCGAGCCGGTGGCCCTCCAGCAGGGCGTCGAGCACGGCGAGCCCGATCCGGGCGACGTCGCCTGGTGGCAGCGGCCCCTGCTCGCGCACCACCGACTCCAGGTCCATGGCGTCGGGGACGAAGTCCATGACGATCCACGGCAGACTGTCGTCCTCCACGATGTCGTGCACGGTCACGACATGGGGGTTGTTGCGCAGTCGGGCAGCGTGCCGCGCTTCACCGCGGGCCCTCGCGATCCGGGTGCCGACCACGCGTTCCGGGACGACGGTCGGCAGGATGATCTCCTTGAGAGCAACCTCGCACGCGAGTTCCTGGTCGTAGGCCAACCACACCCGTCCCATGCCGCCAGCGCCGAGCCGACGTAGGAGCCGGTAGCGCCCGGCGATCACACGCCCGGCGCCCTCGTTCGCTCCTGTCATGGCGCTCCCTCTTCCAGGACGGCCAGCAGGCTTCCCCGGCGAGCGGTGAAAGGCTTCTCACCACATATCGCATATCGCCACAACGGCGGCAACTTGCCCGGAACAGCTCTCGTCACTGCGGGGAGGGGACGAATCGCGCATGGTCGACGACTTCGCCGACGACATCCTCGTTGCTCGGGAGGAGACGCAGGGACGGACCGAGCAGGCCGAGTCGACCGTCGGCATCCGGGAGTCCATTGCGTGGCTCAGGAAGTATCCCGGTCGGCTACGGCGCGGGGTCGGCCACACCGTCTCCCGCAACCGCGTAGGCCCGTCACGGAGCGGCCCCCTCCCGGCGCACGGCGGTCCGGGGGGCGGCGCCGCGTCGTCAGGCGATGAACAGGCTCATGCCGGGGGCCGGTCGCACGAACTGACCCGGCAGGATGGCGCCCGTCACGTGCCCGTTGCAGAAGGGCCCCGACCATACGAAGGCCACTTCGTCCGTGCGGTTGGCGACCTCCGAGGGCGCGAAATCCCCGAGCGGGTGGCAACCCGATGGGTCGGTGTGCAGCGCCCCGTCGACGATCAGCACGCCGTTGGCCGCCTGCGCAGTGCCCGGCGCCGTCAGCGCCAGCGTCAGCGCCGCCGCGCACGCTCCGAGCACCCGCGCCGCGCGTCGTGTCCCACGCATCCGTCGTCCACCTGCCTCTTCCGTATTGCCGCATTCGCATCAGTTGCCGACATTCTTGCTACTCAAAGTGACGTCGCTGATTCGAACGGGACAGCGTGATGGTGACCGGTCCCCGCCCGTCGGCCTGGGCCTGCCAGCTGCCCATGAACCGGGATTCCAGTGTTGTCGCAACCCGGCTTCAGGCACGGCATCCATCGATGGTCCGATCAGGGGAATTCCGGTTTCTGGTGCAATCCTCTTTTGTTGTCATGCCGAAATAGTGGTGACAGCCCAACTGCGGGCTGTAGCCGAACGTGAGAGCCGCGGTCGGCGGATCAGGCACTGTGGAGGTAGCGATGTTCCGTCTCATCAATAGCGCAGGGGTGGCGCTGGCCGTCGGGGTGGCAGTGATCGGCGGTGCCTCGTCCGCGGCGGCCGACGCCGGCGCCGAAGGCGTGGCGGTGAGCTCGCCGGGAGTGCTGTCGGGCAATGTCGTTCAGGTGCCGGTCCATGTCCCGGTCAACGTGTGCGGTAATTCCGTCAACGCCATCGGCATGCTCAACCCGTCAGTGGGCAACGTCTGCGCCAACGGGGAATCAACCGGCAGTGCGTCGGCCGGCTCATGGGCCTATGGCGTGGCGGTGAGCTCGCCGGGAGTGCTGTCGGGCAATGTCGTTCAGGTGCCGGTCCATGTCCCGGTCAACGTGTGCGGTAACTCCGTCAACGTCATCGGCATGCTCAACCCGTCGGCGGGCAACGTCTGCATCACTTCCTGACGAGATTCGCGCCGGTCCGTCGTCGGTCACGGCGCCGACGACGGACCCGGATCGCGATGTAGGCACAGGACCCCGGTTTGGTCACTGTCGCTATGCCCAGGATCGCGCTGCCCTCGGTGCGGGACGGCCCGCCCGGGGGAGTGTCCCGGGTGGACCGTCTGCGGGTGCGTTCGGGGCAGACGCAGATACTGACGGCGCAGATGGTGACGTTGGTGGTTCCCTGGCTGCCGGCGCTCCCGAGTAGGAGGCCGGCTGGGCGCGAGGGCGGCTGAAGCCCGCCGTTCCACAGCGCTGGGCGTGGATGCTGGACCGGGTGTAGTTGTTCTGTTTCGTGCGGTAATCGGGGAACGCCGGACGGAGGCATGTTCGCACCGGTACGTTGCCTGCCAGATGGGGAGTGGCAGTACCGAACCCGTGTGCATGGGGACGAATAATGCCACTGTGCGATTGGGGGGTACATGTCAGAAATATCGACGGTGATTGACGCTTTACTGCGAGCCCGGCTGCAGCAGTTACCCGAGGTGGAACGTGAGAGTACGCGCTGGCGCACGCTCGGCGAGCGCCTGGACGAGCTGGAGGGCGCACTCGCCGATCTGCGGGTGCACACGACCATGGACGCCGATCTGGCAGCGGCCCTGACACTTCCTCAACTGCCAGAGATCCGGCTGGCTGTGGCGGAAGCAGCGGACTCATTCCGAGTGATCGCCTCCCGCTTCACCCGGACAACAGTCAACATCGGTGTGAGCGGCGCGGCGCGCATGGGCAAAAGCACCCTGCTGCAGTCGATCTCAGGCCTCGACGACAACCAGATCCCGACCGGTCACGGCATCCCGGTCACCGCGGTCCGCAGCCGGATCTTCCACTCACCTGCGGTGCGGCGGGCCGAGTTGGAGATGCACACTCCGGAGAGTTTCCTCGCCGAGGTGATCTCCCCGTTGCACGTGGCGCTCGATCTCTCCCCCGCGCCGCGCACGGTCGCCGAATTCGGCCGTTGGGTCTACCCGGAAGCTCTGCCGGACACCCGGGACCGGGTGCTGCTGACCCGGCTGCGTGAACTTCACAGTGCCCTGGAGTCGTACAAGCCGCTGCTGACCGGGGGGGTCAAGACGGTGCCGCTGGAGGAGGTACGGCCGTTCGTGGCCTATCCGACCCATGAAGAGATCACCAAGGCGGCCGGGCGGGTGGGGCGGGCCTATGCCGCCGTGCGCGAGGCCCGCATCGAGTGCGCCTTCCCGCACGAGCACGTGGCCAGGATCGGCATCGTGGACCTGCCGGGCCTGGGCGAGGTGGCCGCTGACGCCGACCGGCGGCATGTGGCGGGTCTGCGCAACGAGGTTGACGCGGTGCTGGTGGTCAAGCGGTCCTCCGACACCTCCTCGTTCTTCGACGAGACGGACACCGCCGGACTCAGCCTTCTCGACGAGGTACGAGGGTTCGTGCGTAGCACCGGAGAATTCACCTACCTGGTGCACAACGTCGATCCGGACAAGCCTCATCTCGCAGAGAACCTCCGCGGCGACCTGCTGCGCAATGTCAACGGGGGCGAACCGGACCGCTTCTTCACCGTCTTCGAGACCGACGTGCGCGACCCGGAGCGGGTCGGCAGGGAGCTGCTCAGCCCCCTGCTGAAGCGAATGGCGGAGGGGCTTCCGGTCATGGACACCGAGGTGCTCGCCGGCACCCGGACCCAAGCCTCGGCCGTGCGTGACCGTACCCGCCTGCAGCTCACCGATCTGCGCCGGGCGCTCGACCAGGTGGCACGGCGGGCCGGAGTGCCGGAGGAAGTCAACGACGCCAAGGCCGCGCAGCTGCGCAGCGCGATCGCCAGGCGGCTGCGCGGGCTGGTTGCCGAGCTGGCGGCGGAGGCGCACGGCTCAATGGTGGATCCGGGCTTCAGCGAGGCCGTTGAGAAGGCTTACGAGGGCGTACTCGAATGGATCCAGGACGGCTTCGGCAAGGGCGCTGACGCATGGCGGGAGGAGGCGCTGACCTGCATGATCACCGAAGGCCATGCGGCGGCGTTCGCAGGGCCGGAATTCAGCAGGATCCGGGTCGAGATCAGCCGCCGGTTCGCGGCGCTGGACGACTTCTTCACGGCACGGCTCACCGCTGCCTGGGACCGTACAGCCTCGGTACTCGAGGCCGAGTGCGGGGCGCTCTTCAAACCGGACGAGGGCAGGCATGCGGACAGTGCCTCCGGCTCCGACGGCACCACCGTCTCTCCCGTCGCCCGGCCCGGACGCGATGTCCTCGCCGAGCTGGCCGAACTGTTCGCCCGTTCCTCCCAGCCCTGCCCGGGCCTGGCCTCCGCAGTCAACAGCCTGCTGGACGTACGGCTGGAGTACCGCACCCTGCTCTACCCCCGGGTACGCCCCGACCTCGCCCCGCTGAATCTCCAGGTCACCCACCCGGACACCGGCGAGCAGATGCAGCAGGTGGCGGTCCCTCTGACCGAGGAGGGCGCCGAGGACCTGCACGAGCTGTTCAGCGGTCTCGCCGAGCAGGCTGCGTTCCGGATCCAGAAGTCGCTGTCGCAGGAAGCCGCGGTTCCGGCGGCCGTGATTTACGCGCTGGTGGAGCAGTTCGAGGACACCCTGATCCGATCCGGCACCTCGGTTCCGGAATTCCGGCGGTTCGTCCGTTCGTACCGCAACGACCTGTGGCCGGAGGAGTTTCAGGGGATCGACGAGGCCAACAGCCGCTTCGCACGCGTGGTCCGCGTTGCACAGGACATCTCGAGCGTCATCGAGGAGGAGCAGCTGTGACGGACGACCGCCCGGTCTTCGATTACAAAATCGGCCTGCTTGCCCCCAGCCGCGTGGGCAAGAGCACGCTGATCGCCAGCCTGCTCACCGAGGGCCAGCAGCTGCTGGCACAGGACTCCTCAGTACACCTGCTCACCGCGGACCGGCCTACCGCTCACCGGCTGGCCTCCACCTACAACCTGGTCTCCGGAGCGCTCAAGGCCCGGGTGTTCCAGCCGGGCCTGGTGCCCAGTACCAGCGATCCCTCCTGGTTCCGGCTGCTGCTGGAAGCGCGGGGACAAGGCCTGCAGATCCGGTTCAACATCCTCGACTATCCGGGCGCATGGCTGGAGGGAGCCGGCGAAGGCACCGAGGACGAGCAGAAGTGGTACGAATGCGAAGCGTTCCTCGCCGACAGCTCCGTGCTCATCCTCCCGATCGACTCGGTGCTGCTCATGGACGCCGGTGACGACCACGCGCATTTGCTCGCCTCTCACCTCTCCGTATTCCAGATCAACCAGGCCGTCCTCAGATGGGCGAAGAACCGGCGGGAGCTGGCGGGTGAGCCCGCCATGATCGTGTTCTGCCCGGTCAAGTGCGAGACGTATCTGTCGGACAGCGGCAGTCTCCAGGATCACGCGGGCGCGCTCCGGGAGAAGGTGGTCGACCAGTTCAGCGATGTGCTCAAGACGGTCCGGGACGCCGCCCCGCACGCGGCGGTCCGCTACCTCCCGATCGACACCTTCGGCTGTGTGGAGCTGGTCTCGGCCCGCTGGCTCCACGCCCAGGCATCTCCCGGCGGCGAGATCCTCGTGCCCAAGTACCGGGTCCGGCCACCGGGCCAGATCGTCCGGAAGGGACTGGACGACCTCATCGCCCTGCTGTGCCGGCAACTGGTCGACACCGCGCGGGCGCAGAGCGAGCGGACGACGGCCACAAGGCAGACGGTTGCCCTGCACTCCCGAAGCTACGCGGAGTTGAGGGAGGGCTTTTTCCGCGACCTGTGGCTGAACTTCAACGGCGAACGCGACCGTCGCAAGCGCGCCGCCGACAGCGACGAGAGGCTGTTCGCCGAGTCGCAGCGCACCACCCAGTCGCTTTTCGACGTGCTCACCGCCCTGGCCGGGCGGGAGAGCGGACCCCGTCTGCACCATCTGAGCTGACCGCCGAAGGGACTGCCGTGCAGATTTATCTTCGTACCCGGGGTGCCCCGCGCAGGCTGGACTACGGCTTCCTCGGCCCCGCACCAGAAAGCCGCTGGTGGGACGCATACTCGGAGTACACCGCCACCGAGCGGCCCTGCCTGCTCGCCGTCACGTCGAACGGCCGCTGGCGAATACTGATCAGCGGGGTGCCCTCCACCCGAACCGACTCCGTGGGCACCCTTATCTATTACACCCTGGTCCTCGAAGGCTCCCCCGGCCCGAGGGGCACGGTGGGGGCCGGGCAGGACCGGCCCGCGGTGCTGGCGCTCGCGTCCCGCTGGCTGGACGACGTCGCCGGTCACCCGGAGGGCCGCGGGGTGCTGGCCGATGTCCTGGACGGTATCTGTTCCAGCACTGAGGTGGACCGCCTGCTGGCCGCCCGCCCCTCGGAACTCACCACCGAGCGCAAGGAGCTCACCGCCCGGCTCGCCACCGCGCTGGCATCCCTGAACCCCGCCCCGCCTGCACAGCACAGCGGCGTCCCCGCCCTTCTGGGGGAGCGCTGGATCGCCGGCCGGACGGCACCGGGCGCCAACGCGGCCTTCCTGGCTCGGCTGTCCTCGCTGCTGTCCGACGAGGACGGGCAGGCACATCTGCTCAACCTGGTCTCCTCCGCGGAGGACATCACCACGCTGCCCCCGGGACCCGGGCCACTTGCCGTACTCGTCGAAGGCGGCATGGTCGGCGACCCCGCGATGCGGGCCGAGGCACTTCCAAAGCTGCGTCCGGAGGTCGTCGCCGGCATCCCAAAAGCCCGGTGGCGGGCAGCGACGGTTCCCACAGCGCTTACCGCCGTCATCCTGCTGCTTCTGGGTCTGGCGCTGCTCGCCAGTCGCTGGATCTGACCGGGCCGTTCCTGATCCAGGGGAAACTATGCGGCTTCAGCCCCGAAAAGTACCCACTGCGGTTGTCAGTCGACCTCCGAGCGCCGAGGCGGTGCCTGCAGTTCCGCTCAAGGGCCACGTACCAGGGCGAGTGGGTGACGCCTGGTGTCCTGTTGGCCTTCCGCGGCGAATTCGCGGCGTCCGAACCGAGGACCGGCCGCCTCATCCGGGCCCGTCTGCTCGCCCGACTGGTCGTCAGGCGGGCCCGATTCCTCACTTACGAAACATCCCGATACGAATTCGCCCGGGTGGAGGACCTGGACTTCGCCGTATCTTTGGACGGCGAGACGGTGTACGAGGTGTACGGGGTCAAGCCGATGGAGGAGGACAAGGGACTGGTTTTCACTGACGGGTCCGGCTACACCACGATCGAACAGATAGTGCCTGGTTTGAAGCAGGCAGTTCAGAACGAGAACCAATGACCGCGCGTCAGTTGACCGACAAATGGGTTTCGTCGTCGAGAGCCTCTCGCGCTGCCCCGGAGAACTCTTTCAACCGCGCCCTGGCTGCCAGCACATGCGTCGCGTGCCTGTCTTTCCACGTGTCGGTTTCGATTTCCCGTAGGCGGTCCGCGTGCCAGAAGTAGAGATCCGACAGAGCCGCGCCAAGAGCTGTCATCAGAGTGTCGGCGGCCTCTACGACCGCGGCGGGCCCCTCCACCGCCACGGTGGAGGCGGCACGCCGAGCAGCTCTCACCAGGTTCTCGGCCACCCTCACTTGTTCCATCGCCTCGTCGAGGTTCGGAGCGTGACCGCCGTCGCCCAATGCGCTCCAAGCCTTCTGGAAGCCTTCTTCGGCCGCTACCGCCTCGCTGATAAGCGTGCTGTACGCGGCCTGGCGAACCTCCCGGCGCCATCGATGGTGATCGAAGTGAGCCTGTGACCGCACCTGCCAGCGAGTAGACCACGCTGCCACAACCGCCGCGACCGTTGTCCCCGCGACGCCGACCGTCGAGCCCAGGATTGCTGCTACCCCCGCGTCCACCCGCCCGATTCTGCTCCCGCTGGGCCGGGCACACCAGCCCGGGCAGCAGGCCCTGCGGCCGCGCACTGTGCAGCAGGCCCTCCCGTCGAACCAAGGGCACGCGGCTTCGGCAACCAGGGGACGCTGAAAGGCCAGTGGCGACGAGCGCTATCTGGAGACCCGTGACAAGGGACCGGTCCGCCGGTTCGTGCGCAATGTCGCCGACTTGCGGTTTCGCAGGGGGTAGCGGGCACGCACCGGGTCCGCCCGGGCCGGCTCCTGGGCGTCCGGGACCGCGGGTCCCGGGCGTCCCCGCCTTCAAGCCGTGTTCCCAAGGGCCTGGCCTGCGTTGGGCATCCGATCAGGGGGCCGACGCCAGGAACTGAGTCGCCGCCAGCTCCCCATACAGCGGATCCGCTGCCACCAGCTCGCCGTGCGTGCCCACCGCCCGTACCTTCCCCGCGTCCATGACCACGATCTGGTCCGCCAGCGTCACCGTCGACAGCCGGTGCGCCACCACCAGCACCGTCACATCCCGGGCCACCTCCGCGACCACATCGCGCAGCGCCATCTCATTGACCGCGTCCAGTTGCGAGGTCGCCTCGTCCAGGAGGAGCAGCCGTGGCCGCCGCAGCAGCGCACGGGCGATCGCGACCCGCTGCCGCTCGCCGCCCGAGAGTTTGGAGCCGCGGTGCCCGACCACCGTCTCCAGGCCGTCCGGCAGCCGCTCCACGACCGCGTCGAGCCTGGCGCGTACGAGCACGTCCCGGAGCTGTTCCTCGCTCGCGTCCGGCGCGGCAAACACCAGGTTCTCCCGCACTGTCCCCGCCAGCACCGGAGCGTCCTGCTCGACATAGCCGATCGCGGCGCGCAGATCGGCCAGCGGCCAGTCCCGTACGTCCTTGCCGTCGACGAGGATCCGTCCGCCACTCGCCTCGTAGAACCGCTCGATCAGCCCGAAGACGGTCGTTTTGCCGGCCCCGGACGGGCCGACGAAGGCCGTCATCCCGGCGCCGAGAACCTCGAAGGAGACTCCGTGATGGACGTACGGAAGATCGTCGCGGTAGCGGAAGGTGACGTCCTCGAAAACCACCGACGCCGGACCCGTGCCCGCCTCCCCCCGCAGCGTCGTCAGCGTCTCCGTTTCCAGCCGCTCCGCTTCCACGATCCGCGCGATCGCCGCCGAGCCCACCTGGTACTGCGAGGCCGCCTCCACGAGCCTCGACACCGGGTCGATGAGATAGAAGAGGAAGAGCAGAAAGGCCACCAGCGTGGATACGGAGATCGCGCCGGAGGCGACCCGCGCCCCGCCGATCCCCAGCACCGCCAGGAACGACACCTGCACGGCCAGGCCCACCGACGACCAGGCCGCCGACTGCCACTTCGCGGACCGTATGCCGTGCCGCCACGCCTCCCGCGCCGCCCTCGACACGATCGCCGTCTCGCGCTCCTCGGCCCCCGATGCCTTGACCGTACGGAAGGCCCCGAAGGCCCTCTCCAGCACGGTGGAGATCTCGCCGACCGCCTCCTGCGAGCGCTGCGTCGCCTGCGCGATCTTCGGCATCAGCAGCCCGACACAGCCGCCGACCAACACGATCACGCCGAGCGTCACACCGAGCAGCACCGGGTCCATCAGGCCCATCATCACGATCGTGGCGACGAAGGCGAGCCCGCCGGTCGCCGCCGAGACGATCGATTGGGTGGTCACCGCACGCAGCAGAGTGGTGTCGGAGGTGACCCGGGACATCAGATCGCCGGGCTGGGTCCGCTCCACCTCCGGCAGCCGCAGCCGCAGCAGCCGCCCGATCAGGCTGCGGCGGGCGGCCAGCACCACGGACTCGGCGGTGCGCTCCAGGATGTACGCGCCGACGGCCTCGATCGCGGTGCCGAACACCACCAGCGCGGTGAGCAGCGCCAGTATCCCGGTGATGGACTGATCGTCGCCGAGCCGGTCGACCAGTGTCTTGGCGGCGAGCGGCTGGGCAAGACCGGTGACCGTGCCGACAAGGGTCAGGGTGGCGCCGAGAGCGACGACCCAGCGGTGCGGGCGAAAATGCGCGTACAACGCCCGCCAGGTCTCCCGGATGGGCAGTCTGACGGGCGGCTTCTCGAGGCCAGTGGCGTCTGCGGGCGATGCTGTGCCTGTGGTCTCTGCGGACTGTGTGGCGTCTGTGGCGTCTGCGGCTTTCGCGGAGGATTCTGCGGTGGTCACCTCAGCGAAGACGCGAAAACCCCCTGAACGCCTGAGCGGTTGCCCGAATCGGCTCAGCCGCGTACGCCGCACAGATGCAGCAGGGCCGCGCGTACGCAAGGAACGACCCCATCCCGGCACCCAGTTACGCTTCACCGACGCCGACGGACTGCGCGCGCACGGCGTGTGATGCAAGATCGGCCGCTACAAAACTCGGCGCAGGTCACTGCGCAGGAGTCAAGTGCTCCTGACCAGCGATCTTTCCGCACACTATTCGGGATGAAGGGGCCGTGGGTTCAAATCCCGCCACCCCGATGCTGTAGTAGGAGGTCAGGGCCGGTTTCCTTCCGTGGTAACCGGCCCTGCGTCGTTGTGTGTGACCAACTGCGTGACTACCCCCGCAGAGCACCGTGGCTTCGGCCACGCTTTGGCTCCGGCGTGCGTGGACATGATTCGCCGCATGAAGCGCACCCTCCAGATAGCCGCCCTCGTCATCGTCGCGGCTGGCTACATGCTCCTGATGTGGCGCGGCCCATGGATGATCGACGGCAGCCACTTGCGCACACGTGATCTCCAACCGGCCGACGGTGTGATCGTCACCGGCTTCAGGACCACCCTGGTCGCAATCGGGGCTGGAGTCATAGCCTGCCTGGGCCTGTACTACACGCACCACTCGTTTCAGCACACGCGCGCGAGAGATCAAGAGCAGGCCGAACTCGCTCGCGAAGGTCAAGTAACGGACCGATACGTTGAAGCCATCAAGCTGCTGAGTGCTGACCACCCAACCCAGCGCCTCGGCGGCATCTACAGCCTTGAACGGATCATGCGGGACTCGGAGAAGGACCATACGACGGTTGTCGCGGTGCTCGCCGGATTCATAAGGCAGCACGCGCACCGACCGGAGGGCGGCACACCGGACCCCCAGCCCCTCGCCGAGGAGATCCAAGCTGCCCTTACGGTGCTGGGCAGACGCCCAGCACGGGCAGAGCCCACCAGGCTGGACCTCCGCCGCACGATCCTTCGAGGCGCGGATCTCACCAACGCCCGCCTCAGTCGCGCCCGCCTGGCCGGCTGCGACCTCAGTCAAGCTGATCTGCGAGACGTCAACCTGGAGAACGCTTGGCTCCCTGGGGCTGACCTGACCAACTCAGTTCTCACGAGGGCCGTTCTCAGCAGAGCCAATCTGCGAGAGGCAACCTTCTGTGGCGCCGTGCTCGCCGACGCTCGGCTGCAAGACACGGACCTGCGCGGCGCCGATCTACGCGAAGCCAAGGGGCACAACGCCGACCAAATCGGCACTGCTCTCACTGATGCCACGACAGGCCTGCCTCCATCGGCATGATCTCTTCCGGGCACATTGGCGCCTGCGGATGAGGGGGCGTAATGGACCCCCACCCGGGGCGAGTCCGGGACAGTGCCTGTGGGCAGGGCCGTCGGGACGTCGGCTGAGCACCTTCGGCGGGGACGGCGGCTGTCGGGCCCTTCCACCTCTTTCTGGCCGGGGTCAAGCGTCCGTTTGCTGCCATGCGGCCTGATGGGGGCTCACTGGAAACTGAGACGGTGCGGGTGGGTTGGGTCGGTCGGGCAGGTGTGGACGCGCATCTGGCCGCGGCCGAGATGGACACCGACGGGATCGATGACTCCCGGGTCATCGTCGGCGCCCTCCTCGACAGGCAGCCAGCTCCGTGAGCCGCCGTCGCACTCCCATTTGTCGACGGTGAGCAGCGGCGGCATCGGGGTCCCGCACCGGGGGCAGTCGACGGGGGCGGGGTCGGTCAGGTGCCAGGAGGCGTAGCCGCCGACTTTCCAGCCGGGAGCGATGGAGAGGTCGCTCATGTAGTCGATCTCGTCCAGTTCCTCGGCGCGGGCGGCGGCCATGGCCGCTTCGTACTCCTCGTAGGTGGCATAGCTCGCCGGTGCTGAGGAGTCGTAGGCGTCCTCAGCGTCTTCCTCGTCGAGGAGGCCCTCTTCCCACTCGGCGATCTCCTCCTGGAGGTCCTCACCCAGCAGGCCGAGGTACTCGTGCTCCACGACCTGCTCCGGGTGGAGGACGCACGTGGTCGGGACGCACTCCTCGCGGCCGGCAACCGGCGGTTCGGGCTGCGGCGTCAGTACGGTGCCGACATCCTCTGCACGCCGCCACTTGAGGACCACGTCGATCGTGCGGTCCGGGCCGTGTACCTCGAAGGGGCACCAGAACACCTGGAGCAGGTCGCATCCGTCGGGCCCGACGAGGTCCGGCACGTCGCGTGTGCAGAGCTGGGCCACGGCCAGAAGCGGCAACGGGGCGGCGTCGCCCAGATCCGGGACGTGGAGTCCGGACGTCATGCCCTCCAGGAGCAGCTGCTCCTCGTCGGTGTAGTCCCGTCCTCGCGCCTCGTCCTGGATGCGCCGCCGCAGGTGCACGTCGGACAGGAGGCGGCCGGTGCCCTTGGGGTGGACCGCGGTGCAGACCGGCCACGGTTCGTCGGCCGGCCACAGCAGCGGCCCGGCGACCGAACTCTCCTCCGCCTTCGGCGTACCAGGGCGAGGGTGCAGCCGTGTCGCGGTCCGCCGGTGGGCGGCGAGTGCGGGGAAGACCCCCTCGACGTCGACAGGGCGCGGTGGCGTCGTGCGGGTCACGCAAGTCCTCCAAGGCAGTTCTGCGCCGATGCTATATGTCGGTTCGGACGTTGCCGGCGGGGTTCTCCAGGCTGTGGGAGAAGCTGAAGCTCTTGTTGCCGAACGCGCTGAATTCGATTTGGCTCGGAATGGGGTTGGCGCAAGGAGCGCCCGGTCGACGGTCGCGCCGTTGTATCCGGATGCCGCTCGCCGTCCGACTGCAGCACGTGCTCCAGTACCTCACGGCGAGCTGCTCGGCCTCCTCGAATGCGGTCAACTCCCTGAGAACGCGGCTCAGATGGAGTCGCAGCCTGCCCACGAAGTGGTCCTGCTCGCCGAGTTCGCCGACCGCCGCCGCGATGGCCTGCTCGGTAACCCGGCGCGCATCCGCCAGTTCTGCCTGGTGGTAGTAGACGCGGCCGAGCGCGGCGAGCACCATGGCGCTCGCCAGCCGGTCTGGTTCCGCCCGCGACGACTCCACATCGAGGGCCTGTTCCAGCAGCCCCCTTGCCGGGCCGTGTTCGCCCCGCAGGTGCAGATAGCGTCAACTGCGGCCAGCTCCGCGCGCTCGGCGATCAGCTTCGGCACCCTCCAGCGCAGTTCGGTGCCGGACAGCTACGGTCATGACGACGAAGACCTGGACTGCACCGTTCAGCACTCGCCAAGGGTGCCCGTCGGAAGGGCTCGAAGTACGGGATCACTCCTCGGGGGCTGTGGAAGCGGGACGGTACTGCCACTGGCACCACGACGAGCGCGGGGCGGCTCACGGTCAATCGATGACGAGCCGCTTGTCGTGGGCCTGTTCGGTCTGGCGGCGCACGAGGTAGGTGCCGGAGGCATGGCCCATGGCTCCGTGTTCGGGATGCAGTACGTAGGCCGTGGCACCTTCGTGGACGGTGAAGCAGCCGACGTCGGCGCCGTCGGTGTCGATCGGTGTCCAGGTGACCGGGCCGTCGGCCACGAGGAGGTGGACGTGGCCACCTTCGCCTGAGGTCACCAGGGCGATTCCGGTGGCGGGGACCGGCTGGCCGCCCTGCGGCGGGTCGAAACCGATGAGGCCGACCGGGATGAGTCCGACGTCACCCTGGCGCTGGAGGCCCGAGGACACAGGGATGGCCGCCTGCCGGTCGAGGTGTTCGAGGACGTCGACGCCGGCGAGTGCGGTGACGTCTTGGAGCGTGGGCTGCTGCTTGGCCATGGACTCTCCGTTTCAGGTGGCACGGGACAGAGTGAGGTACTGCTCGCGGGTCAGACCGAGGAGGCCGGCTGCCGCGCTGACAGGGTCTGGGGTTTGGGCGGGCACGGTGAGCCCGTAGGAGCGGCGAGTGCCGTCGCGCTCGGGTGTGCCGTTGGTGCACAGCAGGACGCGTACGGGGACGTTGTAGATCGCGGTGGGAAGGTCGTACAGGGTGAGCCGTTGTCCCGGGTTGCCCGGGTCGGGCGCGCTGTCCCCGACCTGCCGAAGGCCTGCCGCGGTGATGAATTCCGGCCAGCCCATTCTCTCGATCGCGCAGCGGCGCACCTCGGTATTGGGCTCCCGCAGGATCCGGTCGGTGTCCCAGTCGCCCCGGATCAGGGAAGCGGGGACCCTCGTGCCGTGCCAGACATGGACAGCCCAGCCGTCGGGCCATACCGCCGCCGGTCCGTCGGGGCAGTGGGGCCGCCCTTGTGCATCCCGCCGGAAGGCATCGGGACGGGGGGTGAGGATCGCGTAGTCGCGGAAGGCCCACCACCATCCGGCGTGCTGTGCGACCTGCTGCTCACCGTGCACGGCGGCCATGCCGGTCACGCCGATGCGTTCCATGGCGTCAGCCCGCGCATGGGGCGCCACGCTCCAGTGGGCCAGGGGGGTCCCGCGCCACCAGCGCCGGGGCAGCCTGACCGCAACCTCCCTGGCAGTGCCGCACACGCCTGCCTGGGCGGCCACCTGAGCAGTCAGTTCGGCGTGGACGCGCGGCAGCACCTCCAGGTCGAGCCGGGCCGGCGGATCGCCGTTCTGGATCAGTTCCTCGAAGGCTCCGAGGCGCTGCGCGTTCACCTGGCTCTGCATGTGCTGGTGTGTCAGCCGCCGCCAACCGCTCTGCCACAGCTCCGGCGCAAGCACCGCCTCGTCCACCCGCTCCTTGACCGCATCGGTCACCTGCGCCTCGATCCGGGAGTCGATCCCGGGCCAGATCAGACCTCGGGCGTCGGCAGGCAGCTGCCCGCGCAGCCGGCGACGGAACCGGGCACGCACCCGGGCAGGCAGACCTCCGGTGACCTGGGCGATGACGGTGGGGAGGATCGCCTGCCCGATCACACCGGCCCAAGGGGATTCGAGCCAGACGATGAACCGCGGCGGTGACAGTCCTACGGCGCGGTAAGCCGCCCGGACCCCCTCCTGCGCAGCCGCTGTGTCGCCCGGCCCGGTGGCCCCGCCGACCGCTGCCCAGTGCTTCCTCACCTCACCAAGAACGGTCTCCTGCCCCGCCGTCAATTCACCGATGCTTCCCGCGTATTCCATGCTCCCCCCAACATGCCGACCGCTACTGCACAGGTGATACGGCTGCGAGGACAGGATCACGTCCCGCAGCCACCAGCAGGCCGCCGCACTCATCCACAACCATCATGTGCCCAGCCCCCTCCGCACGAAGGGCGAAGCGGGAAACAGCCTCACTCACACGGCGCATCACCGCACTGGCCACCGCCGCGCTGCCATCTCGGCCGGCATGCCTGCCATGCCGCAGCCCGTCACCGCCGCACTGCCTGGCTCCTGTGGCAGCAGGGCCGTTCGGCTAGCGGCGGTGGTCGCCTGTTCTTCCCGCCGCTGTTCGTCGCCGCCGCACGGCTCCCCGGCGGGGTGGCCGCCACGCTGAGTGCGGCGCAGCCACTGGTCGTGGCGGTCCTGGCCGTGACGGTGCTTCACCAGAGCCCGTCGGCCCGGAGCTTCGCGTTGGGTTCGCGGGCATCGTGGGTGTCGGGCTTGATGGACAGCGTCTTTCACGCGAGCGTGGCGATGTCGGCTGCCTTGCCCGTCCTGATCGCCTGGCAGACGCCCCTGACATCGCGATGCGCCCCGGCCTGGTCGACCTCCTGGTCATTGCCGCAGAGCTGTCTCAACCTGTCGACGCGGACAACGAACGCCAGGTGCTGCTACTCGGCGACGACTGCGATCACCCGGAACGCGAATGGTGCAGGGCCGCGTTCGCCGCACACGCCTCCGCGCTGCGCGCGTTGCTGGAGGACGAGACCCTTCCGGATGGACTGATTGGCGCAGACGACCGCGAGTGCCTGCTCAAGTCTGTGGAACCGCAGCGAGACCCCTCCTGAACACCGCAGGCCAGCCACTTGTGAGGCCCGTGCAACCATCTCGCAGTGACTGGTGTGATCACGGCTTCGGAGCCGTCCTGGACAGTCCCGTTCAACGGGCCGAGCCCACGCCAGTTCAGCAAACTCATCACCGCGCTGCCGCGCGAAGGGCGTGGCCCCAGTGCGCAAGGGCCGGCCCTGGAGCCTGCCACCGGAGGATCGAGTGCTGCTGGTCGCCGCCTACTGGCGCACGAACCTGCCCCTGCGCCAACTGGCGCCCCTGTTCGGCGTGTCCGAGTCAGCAGCCGACCGCATCATTGACCACCTCGGGCCGTCGCTCGCTCTCCAGCAACGTAGGCGGTTCGGCAAGGACACCGTGCTCGTCTTGGACGGCACCTTGGTTCCCACCCGCGACCATCAGGTGCGGAGCAGTTCAAGAACTGCGAGCCGCTTCCCTCCGCGGTTCCCGCACCCTCCAAATCCCGGCATCCGAAAGCAGGCATTCACTGGCCGGTCTGCTCGTCGGTGGACCTGCTCGGTCCAGGGGTGGGGACAGAGGCAGCCAGCTCCCGCTGCTTCTCGGCGCCTGCACGGTGCTTGTCGGCGATCGTGGGCTCAGCGACGGCCAGTTGGTCATAGACCTCGGCCTGAGCCGTGTGTGTGTTCGCCCAGCGCCGGCGGGCGGCGGCATGGCCGTCGGTTCCCGCGGCTGCGAATGCGGCGTTGAACGCCTGGGTGTTCTCCTTCTGCAGCTCTTCCAGCCGGGCGTACAGCAGCCGGGCAGCGACTCGGTGGGCGGCGGCGGACCGGGCCTCGGCGACTTTGCTCATGGGCTTGGTCGAGGTGAGCCCCGCGGTGACGGCGTGCTCTTCGTCCGGGTGCATCTCGGCGTACCACGCGTCGATGCTGCGGGCGATGTGGGCGGCGCCGAGCTTGGTGGGGTGGCGGCGTTGGTTGGTCACTGTCCAGTCCGCGATCAGGGTGCCCCACTTCTCGTGTGCGGACTGCTTGGTCATTCCTGCGGCTGTGCCGATGTCGCTCCAGCTGGCGCCGCGTTCCTTCTCGACGACGACGGCCTTCTCCACCAGGGCATCTGACAGGTGGCGCAGGTGCAGGGCAGCGCGCAGAAAGCCGCCGTGCTCACGGTCGCGGGAGCGCAGCTCCAGCGGGACGTCACGCAATGCGTCGGCAGCGAGGCGGCTGAGGGCGTCCGCGTGGGCGACGTACGCCTCGTCGAGCGGTGCGAGCGCCCGCGGGCGCGGACGCTCGTCGTGTTCTTCGTTCATGTCGTCAGGCTATCCCTGACGCCTGAGAGTTGCCAGGGAACCAGGACTTGGATGGAGGGGTAACGCGCTTCCCCTTTCTCGCGCATCGCTGAGACCGAGGGCTGCACCGGCGAAAGGGCAACAGCCGAGAAGACAACGGCCACGCGTGGTCATCGTCGCCAACGCCGGTTGAGATGGTGCCCTATGTCGGGGAAGAGTCTGTGGTCATGGACTTCTTCTGCTATCGCCGTGATCGGCCCGGCTTGCCGATGTCCATTCCGGCCCAGATCCGGGGGCACGGGTCACCTTCGCCAGCTCGTCGTCGCACACGGTCCCGCAGACGACCTCGCCGACGTTGTCCTACACAGCGATCGATTCGCGTGTCCCAGTGAGCGGTCGAGTCGTCGCGGGGCTCCGGGCGGCCGAGTTCCTTGAGCATCCAACGGCGACAAGCTCACAGCCGTACCCAGAACCCCTGGGGTCGCCGGTCTTACGAATGACCGGATCGGACCCACGCTTGGAAGGTAGGGCAAGCTCAGAAGCAGTCCGCGGGCATGTCGAGGGTGGTGCGGTCGAGGCTTTCCAGCAGTGCGAACTGCGCCTCCGTCCTGGGCAGTTCGTACCGGAAGAAGTACTGACCCGCCCGGCGCTTGCCCTCGTAGAAGGCGCCGCTGCGTCCGGCGGCGGCCAGCATCTGCTCCAGCCACATCCAGGCAACCACGACGTGTCCCACGGCCTCCAGGTAGACCGAGGCGTTGGCGAGGGCGGTCTCGGCGTCCCCGGCCTCCCACAGGCGCTGCGTCACGGCGGCGACGCGGGCGACGGAGGCGTCCAGCTGCCGTCCGAAGCCGGCTACCTGCTTCTCCGCGGCGGCCGCGCGGGCGGTCGTCATGGAGACGGTCTCGATGAGCAGGCGGAGCCCCGCGCCGCCGTCCATGACGACCTTTCGGCCCAGCAGGTCGAGGCCGTGGACGCCGTGTGTCCCCTCGTGGATGGGGTTGAGGCGGTTGTCCCGGTAGAACTGTTCGACGTTGTACTCGCGGGTGTAGCCGTAGCCGCCGTGGACCTGGATGGCAAGGTTGTTGGCCTCCAGGCACCACTGGGAGGGCCAGCTCTTGGCGATCGGGGTGAGCATGTCCAGCAGAAGCCCGGCCCTGGCCCGCTCGTCGGCCGTCGTGGCGGTGCGCTCGTCGTCCAGCAGCCGCCCGCAGTACAGGATGAGGGCCAGCGCGCCTTCGACGTACGACTTCTGGGCGAGGAGCATGCGCCGGACATCGGGATGCCCGACGATCGGGATCTGGGGGGTGGTGGCGTCCCTGGCCATGAGCGGGCGCCCCTGGGGCCGGGTGCGCGCGTAGTCCAGGGCGTGGAGGTAGCCGGTGTAACCGAGTGCTGTGGCACCGAGTCCGACACCGATGCGGGCCTCGTTCATCATGTGGAACATGTAGGACAGTCCGTGGTGGGGCTCCCCGACCACGAAGCCGACGGCACCGGGGGCCCCGCCGGGCCGGAAGGCGCCCTCACCGAAGTTCAGCAGCGTGTTGGTCGTCCCTCGATACCCCATCTTGTGATTGAGGCCGGCCAGGGCGACATCGTTGCGCTCGCCGAGCGTCCCGTCGGAGCCCACCAGGACCTTGGGGACGATGAAGAGCGAGAGTCCCTTCACTCCGGGCGGGCCGCCGGGGATCCTGGCCAGGACCAGGTGGACGATGTTCTCTGTCAGTTCGTGGTCGCCACCCGAGATCCACATCTTGTTACCGAACAGGCGGTAGGTGCCGTCGTCGGCCTGTTCCGCGCGGGTGCGCACATCAGCCAGCGAGGAGCCCGCCTGTGGCTCCGACAGACACATGGTCCCGGAGAAGCGGCCCTCGACCATCGGGCGGACATAGGTGTCGATCTGTCCGGGGGTGCCGTGGGCCAGCAGCAGGTTTGCGTTGCCGATGGTGAGGAAGGGGTAGGCGGCCGTTCCCACGTTGGCTGCCTGGAACCAGGCGAAGCAGGCGTTGGCCACCACGCTGGGCAACTGCATGCCGCCCACCTCGTGGTCCATGCCCCCGCCGATCAGCCCGGCCCCGGCGAAGACCTTCAGGGCCTCTTCGACTTCGGGGATGATGTGCACCCGCTCGCCGTCGAAGTGCGGCTCCTGGGTGTCGTTCTTCTTGTTGTGCGGGGCGAAGTGCCGGGCGGCGATCGTCTCGCTGAGGTCCAGTACGGCATCGAAGGTTTCGCGTGAGTGGTCGGCGAAGCGGGGGCGGGCGGTCAGGGATTCAACGTCGAGCCACTCGTGCAGCAGGAAGTCGAGGTCTCGGCGGGAGAGCAGGAGGGAGGCCATGGTCCTCTTCTTCTCGGGTTCGGGTTGCTTGTGCGGGGGAGGGGAGCTGTCGCCGACCGGTCAGACCGTGGTGCCGAGGCCGCCGTCGACGGGGATGACGGCGCCGGTGACGTAGGCGCCCGCACGGCTGGCCAGATAGACGGCGACGCCCGCCATGTCGTCCGGCCGCCCGATCCGGCGCAGCGGAGCCGCCTCCGCGATCGCCTCGCCCATGGCGTCCAGGGTCGCGGCCATCATCTTCGACTCGAAGGGGCCGGGCGCGATGGCGTTCACCGTGATGCCCTGCGGCCCGAGCTCCTTGGCCAGCACGCGGGTCAGGTGGTGCAGGCCCGCCTTGCTGGCCGCGTAGGAGTAGGCCGAGACCGGGCTGACGTGCAGGCCGTCGATGGATCCGACGTTGATGATCCGCGCAGGGTCCTCCGTCGACCCGCCGGCGCGCAGCTTCGGCAGGAGGGCTTGGGTGAGCAGGAAGGGGCTGCGCAGGTTGAGGTCCATCACCTTGTCCCAGCCGCTGACCGGGAACTCGTCCAGGGGCGCGCCCCAGGTGGCGCCGGCGTTGTTCACCAGGATGTGCAGCCGCTCCTCCCGCTCGCCGATGTCTTCGGCGAGTCGGTGGCACTCCTCCTCGCGCGACAGGTCGGCGGGCAGCGCGACCGCCTGGCCGGGACCGGAAAGCCCGCGCACGGCCTCCTCGCAGGCTTCCGCCTTGCGGGAGCTGACGTAGACCTTGGCTCCCGCTTCGACCAGGCCCCGGGCGATCATCAGGCCGATGCCGCGGGAACCGCCGGTCACAAGGGCGGTTTTGCCGGAGAGGGAGAACAGAGAGCTCACGGTGGACTCCTAAGGGGGGAGGGGCGGCACGGGCAGGCCCCGACTAGATACTAAGCAGTCGCTTAGTTAATTTCCAAGCCTTGCGGCCACGGAACCCCTTCCGTGCCTCCGCGCCTCGACTGTGGCGGGTGGACCGGCAGTGGATCCCCCCGGCCCCGGATGAGCGCCCTTGGCGTCGTCGTCGCCGACATGGGTGCCGCCCGCGCCATCTACGGCCGGCTCGGCCTCACCTTCCAAATCGACGAACTCATGCCCACCCACGCCGCCTGCGACCTGCCCAGCGGCCTCCATCTCATGCTCGACACCGAGGACTTCGCTGCCGCGCCGCAGACATCAGTCGGCGACCGCCGACCGCACGCGCTCCCGATGTTCCCGCGCCATGGTCATCAGCCTGGCGAGGGCGTCACGGGTGCGTACAAGGTCGGCGATACGCTCGGACAGCCGGTCGCGCTCCTGCGCCATGCGTTCCAGCGCGGCGTCGGAGTTCTCCTCGCTGGGAGAATCGACGCACGGCAGCAGTTCGGTGATGGTGCGGCTGGACAGTCCTGCGGCGAACAGCCGCTGGATGAACATGACCCGCTCGACCTCGTGTTCCGTGTAGTGCCGCTGTCCGCTGGGGCTGCGGGTGCTGGTGAGCAGTCCCTGCTCCTCGTAGTAGCGCAGGGACCGGACGCTGACTCCGGCCCGTGAGGCCAGCTCCCCGATGCGCACGCCGTCTCCCTCTGTGCTGTGAGCTGAGGCACAACCCTTGCCTCTGACGTCAGTGTCAGGTTCTAGCGTAGCCGCCGCGCCCGGTTGTCCGGCGCCGATCACGAAGGAGCCATGACATGACGACCTTGTTCACCAAGTACCCGCTGGGGGACCTGTCGCTGCCCAACCGGGTGGTGATGGCCCCGATGACACGGGTCCGGGCCGCCGCGGGCGGTCTGGCGACGCCGTCGATGGCGACCTACTACGCGCAGCGGGCCACGGCTGGACTGATCGTCAGCGAGGGGGTGCAGCCGAGCGTGGTCGGGCAATCCAACCCCGGCACGCCGGGACTGCACACCGACGAGCAGGTCTCCTCGTGGCGCCCGGTCACTGATGCGGTGCACGCCAACGGAGGACGGATCTTCGCCCAGATCATGCACGGCGGACGCGTTTCGCACCCCGACACCACCGGTATTCAGCCGGTCGGTCCCTCGGCAGTCGCGGCCGAAGGGTGGAAGGTGTTCACCCCGACCGGGCTCCAGCCGGCGCCGATCCCGCGCGCTCTGGACACCGCCGAGGTGTCCGAGCACGCCGAGTCGTACGCCCAGGCCGCCCGCCGCGCCATCGACGCCGGCTTCGACGGCGTGGAGCTGCACGGCGCCAACGGCTATCTCATCTCGCAGTTCCTCTCGTCCAACGCCAACCTGCGCACCGACCGCTATGGAGGCTCGGTGAGCAACCGGATCCGCTTCGCCGTCGAGGCGGTGTCCGCAACCGCCGAGGCCGTCGGCGCGGCCAGGACGGGAATCCGCCTGTCCCCAGGCGTAACCTTCTGGGGAGTCGAGGAGACCGACGTCCCCGAGCTCTACACCGCGCTACTGACCGAACTGTCCCGCCTCGGACTGGCCTACATCCACCTCGAAGCCACCGCCGAGGAGGAGGTGCTGGCCGGCCTGCGCCGCGCATGGCAGGGCACCCTGATCATGAACCCTGTGCTCCCGATGGGACCGAAGCACACCGGCCGGGACGAGGCCGACCACTGGCTCGACCTGGGGGCCGAGCTCATCAGCTTCGGCCGCGCCTTCATCTCCAACCCCGACCTGGTCGAGAGGCTGCGCACCGGAGTGCCGCTCGCTCCCGTCGACGAGGCCACGTACTACCAGGGCGGCGATGCGGGGTATCTGACCTACCCGGCATACCAGTACACGACCTGACACCGCCCCCTCGGCGTCCGGCCCCCGACACATCCGGCGTCCCGGCGAACACCCCGCTTCACCGCCTCGGAGGGCATCCAGGTCCACGGCGGAGGGGCAGGATGGTATCCCCGACGGTCTTGATGCCGCGCGCGTGGGCCGCACGGTCGGCTTCTCGTGGACCTCGATGAGCTGACGTGCGGTCACGCGGGGTGCTGATCCCATGCGGTCGCCCATCTCGGGGGCGTCGATGTCGTTCGTCTCGTGTGGATGATCAAGGTGCGTACCCCGGGGCGGTCGAGTACGCCGCGCCGGAAGCGGTCGTCGGCTGGGGCCCTCGCCCTTCCACTCGCTGCGCGACCGCCCGGTCCACCTGGTGGTCGGCAGCTAGGGGGATGTGGGTCGAACGGAGGTCCTGGTCGGGTGATCTTCCGGCTGTACGCGCATGAAGGCAGGGCTGACAGACGCCCGTCAGCCTTGGTCCGGGTCCGCGGAGCGGTCAACAGGTAAGCGGCTGCGGTACCGCATCTCCCGGGGACTTACCCCGAAGCGCTGCCGGAACGCGGTGCTGAGCACGCTCGCGGAGGAGAAGCCCGACGCGTACGCCAGATCCGTGATCGTCATGTGCTCGAACCCGGGGCACTGCAGCCGGTCCCGCACGAGCCGCAGCCGCTCCTCCCTGATCAGGTCCCGGGGGGTGGTCCCCACCCGCTGCAGTGCCAGCTGCACCTGCCGTAGTGACCAGCCCAGCGCCTGTGCCATCGACGCCCCGGTCAGCTCCGGATCGGCCGCGTGTCCGCGTACGAAGCGGCGCACCATGGCTTCCACCTCGACCAGATGCTCCGGCGCGTCCGGGCGGTCATCACCGATCGCGAGCATGCACAGCAGCTCGACGATACGGTCGGACACAGCGTTGAACTGGGGGTCGGTGAGGCTGTCGCGCTCCTTGAACAGGCTGTTCAGCATGGCGCTCAGTACGTTGCCCAGGCCCTTGCTCAGATCCAGCCCGACGGCCAGCGGCGACTTCCGGTTCAGCGGGCCGTCCACCTCGCGGGCGGGGATCGTGAGGATGAACGCATCGCTCGCCTGCTCCTGGATGCACTCGAAGGGTGATCCGAAGGTGACCAGAGTCCCGGTCCCCGGCGTCATCCGTGCCTCCTGGTCATCCTGCCGCAGCACGATCGCTCCGCTGAGCGGAAGCAGGAACCGGTAGTCCTCGTCCGGGTCCTGCCGGACCTGACGTGCCGTCCGGGTGTACTCGATCTCGTCCGACCGGAAGCGGACGAGCTGATAGGTCTCCGTGTGCTGGCGAACCGTCTCCCCACGGAAGTTGTCCGTACGTGCGTATCTGTAGT
The DNA here is from genome assembly GCF_036057275.1 of Streptomyces sp. NBC_00390. NCBI lineage: Bacteria > Bacillati > Actinomycetota > Actinomycetes > Kitasatosporales > Streptomycetaceae > Streptomyces > Streptomyces sp. NBC_00390. The sequence continues at coordinate 8,398,016 of NZ_CP107945.1, forward strand.
CCATCCTGGACTGATAGGACGCGATGTGCTCGCGCCAGAACTCGGCGCGCTCACGAGGCTCCACTTCCCCGGTCGACAACGACTCCACGCTGTACGTTCCCCCGGGCACCCAGACCCCCTCCGCTGTGTCCGCTTCCTGACGTCAGCGATGTGCGAATCCTCAACTAAGCCGGAAATTCCGGTAGTTGCCTGAGTGCGGAGTGTAATACAGGGCTCCTGATCTCCGCAGACTTCGTGAACCGCACATGTTTGTGCGTCGTTGCCGGCTCTGCGCTTTGCAGCAATTTCCTTGCGTGTGGGGGCAATACGCCAGGCGGCCGGCCTGCTAACCGCAAGTGACATTCGGGAAGCTGCTCGGCCGCTTCCGGGCAGGGAGCCGGCGGGCCACCTCGACGAACCGGGCCCGACAGCCCGGCCCCTTCCACCATGCGCGCCATGCCACGCCCTGCCGGACGGTTCCTGCCCCCAGCCGCCCGGGGATCGAGGGGCCTGCCGAAGTCCCAGGACCCCGCAGGATTCTCCGCAGCTGGCAACCGGTGCCGCGACGCGGCCCGTGGAGCAGTCAGAAGAGGCGTACGGGCAGGGCGCGGTGACCGTTGGAGATGAAGGAGTCCACAGGCTCCAAATCCTCCTGCGGCACGGCAAGGGCGAGACCGGGGAACCGCTCGAAGAGTGCCGGGAGCGCGATGGACGCCTCCAGACGGCCCAGGGGAGCGCCGAGGCAGAAGTGCACCCCGTGGCCGAAGGCGAGATGCTCCTTGTCCGCGCGGCTGACGCGGAAGCGGTCGGCGTCCTTCCCGTACCGCTCGGGACAACGGCCGGCGGCGGCGTACGCGGCCAGGATCGCTTCGCCCTTGCGGATCACCATCCCGTCCAGCGCGATGTCCTCCACGGCGTACCGCAGGGGCAGACTGGCGACCGGGGCGTCGAAGCGCAGTGTCTCCTCGATCACGTCGTCCCACGAGGCACGGCCGGCACGTACCTGCGCGAGTTGTTCCGGGTGGGTGAGCATGGCGTGGATGGCGTTGTCGATGAGATTGACGGTGGTTTCGTGACCGGCGCTGATCATGAGCACCAGCGTGTCGAGGAGTTCCTGCTCGCTCAGCCGGGTGTTGCTCTCGTCGTCACGTGCGGCAATCAGCTCGGTGGTCAGGTCATCGGCGGGCGCCTTTCGCTTTGCGGCGACGAGGTCGCCCAGGACGGCGTAGAGCCGTGAATAGGTGGCGGTGACCTCCGTAGGATCCGCGGAGGTGTGGAAGATGCTGTCGACGAGGTGCCGCAGTTCTTCCCCGCTTTCCTCGGGGAGGCCGAAGAGCTCACTGATCACGTTGATCGGCAGCGGATAGGCGAATTGCTCCCGCAGGTCCACCACACCTCGCTGCCGCCCGTCCGCAGCGAGGCGGTCCAGCAGACCTGCGGTGATCTCTTCGATGCGCGGCCGCATGGCGGTGGTCCGGCGCGCGGTGAACGCCCTGGCGACCAGCGTCCGCAGCCGCTTGTGCTCGCCGCCGTACGCGGTGAACATGTTCCGGACCGCGACCCAGGTGAACAGCGGCCACTCCGGGGAGATCTCCCCATTGATCCAGGCGGGCCAGTGCCGGCGGGGGTCCTTGGAGACCCGCGGATCGGTGAGCAGTCCTTTCAGCAGGCCGGGACTGCTGACTGCCCACGCCTCCACCCCGCCGGGGAGCTCCACACGTGTCACCGGGCCCAGCTCACGTATGCGGGTGGCTTCGCCATGGATGTCGCGACCGGTCGGGTCTATCACCGCAGGGTGCTGGGCTGCCATTTGAGACTCCCTGGTTCGAACTCCGATACAACTCCGGTGGCATCACGCTACGTCGTGGTAGCAGCGCGGAGCGAGAACGCCTCCCGCATGCTGCGTGCGACGACAACTTCCCTACGCGTGCACACAAGTGACCCTTCTCGTACGGTCCTACTGTCATGGGCATCCGACAGGAGAGACCGGTGAGGACCCATGATGATCAACAGAGTCCCGCAATGGGTGCAACGGTGTGACCGGGAGGTACAGGCACTGCCCGCAGGGCAGTGGTGGGACGCCGTACGCGTGCCGCTCAGCCTCGGAGTCCGTGCCCTCGAGTACCTCGGAGGCGATGCGAGGGCTGTGATCAAGGACGACTACGGCAGCATCCTCTACTGGCTGATCCGGAAAGGGAGCGCCGACCACTGGCAGTTGCCGCAGGTCCAAGTGCTCGGACAGAACTGCCATGTGGCGATTCCGCCTCAGCATCGCACGTCCGGGCCGGGGCTCCACTGGCACGTTCTGGCGACGCGAGAGGGGTACTGGACGAGCACCGAGCGGTTGCACTCGGCGCTGGCCGCGACCACGCTGTCCCGCCCGCTTGCACTCAACTGCTGCCGTTGCGAGCGCAGCACCGAGGCGCCGGTCCTCGTGCGCATCATCGAGTCCCCCTCCGGTCCCGCCAGGGCGGTGTACGTCTGCCCCGACTGCGCGCCCCAGTGCCCTCCAGGACCTGGCCGGCTGGAGCAGCGCCTCTCCACCCGGCTGCCGCGCGTCTGACGAGAAGGCGCACACAGCGCGTCACAGACAGCGGCCGACGAGTCATCGCTCCTCGCAGTGCACCGTGGCCGCCGCCCGATCGGCCTGCTCGTGCCCCCATCCGTCGCCGCTGTCAGTGACCCTGAGCCTCAGGCGTCGGGGTGCCATCTGCCGTTGCTGGCGTTTTGCTTGACCGGTCCCCAGCCGTTGACAGTAGTGCCGAAGTCCAGTGCGCACACCGGTACTTCGCCGTGCGGCGGACGGGCCAGAACACCCGAGTCGAACGCCACCGCCGCCGATCGTGCTCGCTGTCGTTCTGGCGATTGAGCTTGCTGGCGGAGAAAACGAACCAGCGCCGCACGTCGGTGACCCGGGCGGTCCACTCGGCGCCGATGCGGTAGCCCCTCTCGGTCGAGGTCGTAGGCGGTGCCGGTGAGGCGCCCGCGGTGAGGTGGTAGACGCATTCGGTGGTGTGACTGAGGCGTACATGCCTCCACCGCCGTCTGTGGCGGACACCGACACTGTGTCATTGTGCATTCTCGGCTTCGACTGCATGCGATGAGACTCCTGAGCTGCAGTTCCGTGGACTCCAGGCGCGTTCGGGGCAGCCAGTCAGCAGGTAGCGCGGTACGGGACGGCGGGGAGGTACCTTTCCCAGGCTGCCCGGGACAGCCCACTGCCCGTCCGGCGGCACACCGCTTCAGCGGTCCGCCGCGGCTCCAGGCCGTACGAATGGACCGTGACATGCCGCGTCGTGATGCGCAGCCGGGTGTCGTGCTCGGCGAAGGCCACGGCCAGCACCGGGCCGTCCACCGAGGTGAGCGGTGCGGAGGGTCCGGCGGGCGCCCCGGTTTGCCACAGGCGCAGTGAACCGTCCGCGCCGCCGACCGCGACCGTGGTGCCGTCCGCCGAGAAGGCGAGTGCGGGAGGAGGCCGGTGCAGGTCGCCTCTGTTGCTCGAGCCGGCCACGAGTACGGCGAGGCGCCGCTGCCCCTTGCCGTCCCAGAGAGTGACCCGGCCGTCCATGTCGCCCATCGCGAGGAACCGACCGTCCGCACTGAACACGGCCGTCACGCCCAGGCTCTCTGCGGTCATGACGCGCCTGGACCGGCCGGAGGGCACATGGATCAACTGCCGGTCGGTGGTGAGGACATGGCCGTCGGGGGACATGGCGAGGGCATCGCCGTCGGGAGCCCTGCGTACCGCGGTACGACTCTCCCCGTCGAGCGTCCACCGGTCGGTTTCGGTGACGGACTGGGTGAGGACCATGGACCGGCCGTCCGGTCCGAACACGATGCCGTTGACGCCTTTCCCGACAGTCACCGCGCGGCCCCAGGAGTTCAGCCGCCGCACCGTTGCTGTGGCGGTCTCCCGGTCGCGGCCGGTGAGATGGGCGAAGGCCCTGCCGTCGGCGCTGAACGACACCAGTGGCGGACAGTCTTCGCACACCGACTCTGGCAGCGTGCTCCTGAGCTCACCACTGCCGCCGTCCCGGATCTGGATGCGGCGCCCTGTCACCGTGGCGAGCATGGCGCCGCCCGGGGCGAACCGAGCTGCAGCGTACGGCTGTTGCTGCCATTGTCGGGGCACAACTCCGTCCAGGGACAGCGTCCGCAGGACTGCCGCAGGGTCGGAGCCCTCCTGGTAGCGGAGCACGCCGACCGCAAGATCCAGCCGCAGGTTGGACAGGCCCACGCCGGTCACCGGATGGTTCAGGACTGGCGCCGACAGGTCGTCGGTCCGCCACAGCTGTACGGCGGATTGCGATGCGGTCGCCACAAACATGCCGTCGTCGCTGAACGTCACCTCCCACGCGGACGGCACCGGTATCGGGGGCCGCTCCCGGCCCGTGCGCACGTCCCAGCTGCGGATGCCGGACTCCGCCGGGTAATAGATCCCCCGGCCGTCCGGCGTGAACGCCCAGGTGGAATCGGTGCAGAGGTCCCTCTCGGCGCTGCCCGGCCAGTCGACGGGCAGCCTGCGGTGCTCCCGTATGTCCCACACCTGGAGAGGGCCGGTTGCGGGGCAATACGCGAACAGCCGGTCGTCCGGTCCGACCGCGGCGTGGCGGGCGCCGTACCGCGACAGGGGGATGTTCAGCAGCAGCCGCGCCCGGGCTGCGTCCCAGACCTGTAGGCCGGCGAAGCCGTTGTCGGCTCCCGTGCGGCGCCGCACGACGAACGTGCGGCCGCTCGGCCCGAAGATGCCCTCCATGGCGTCGCCGTCGGCGATCGGGCTCCCCGTCAGCCGCCCCTTGGCCAGGTCCCACAGCCGTACACCGTCCCCGGTTCCGACGGCGACCGTACGTCCGTCGGGGCTGATGTCCTGCACAGCCGTGGCCAGCCGTCCCAGCCCCGGATACGGCGACAGGCGGCGACGCGTGACCAGATCCCAGCGCTCCACCCGTTCCGGCCCGGTCTTCGTCAGCGTTCTGCCGGTGCGGTCGAGACGGCGCCAGGAGTCGTTCTTGTCCTCCTCGAACGCGACCAGAGGCGGCGCCGTGAAGCTGTCCAGCTCCCGCTGCGCCGCAGCCCCGAACAGAGCGGCCCGCGTCTCGGGCAGATCGGCGACGCGCCACCCGGCGAGGGCGAGCTGCATCGCGGTCCGCGGTTCGGAAGAGCGCAGTGTGTCCGCGACGCCTGCGATCCGCCTCGCCTCGGCCTCGGTCGCCCGCCGGTCACTCACCCGGCCCTGCTGCCAGGCGGTCAGTCCGGCGACAGCGGCGAGGCAGAGCAGCACGGAGAGGGCGACGGCCAGAGTCCGCAGCCGCCGGGTGGTGCCGGCGGCGGCGTGCTGAGCCTGAACGTGTGCGGCGAAGGACGCATCGAGAAAGTCCTGCTCGCAGGAGGTCAGACCATCGTCCGTACCGTCTTTGAACACCTCGCGTGCCGCCTCGAGTTGCATACCCCGGTACAGCGCGCCCGTGTCGCGGTTCAGGTCCTCCCAGACGCGGGCCGCCTCGGTGAGCCTGCGGTGCAGGTGCAGCCGATCGCGGTCCTCGTCGACCCAGGTACGCAGCCGGGGCCAGGCCGTGATCAGTGCCTCGTGGGCAAGGTTTACGGCGCCGTCGTCGGCGGTCAGCAGGCGGGCCCGTACCAGCCGCTCCAGCACCCGGCCGGCGCGCGCCGAGGCGACCAGCTCCGCGTGCTCGGCGGGCCGGCGGGTGTCCGGGGTGCCGTCGCCGGGGGAGATCAGCCGGAGCAGCAGCGCCCTGGCCGCCCGCGCTTCCGGCTCGCTCAGGCCGGCGTAGATCTTCTCCGCAGTGTGGGCGATGGCACCCTGCACACCGCCGATCGCGTCGTACGCCGACTCCGTCAGCGTCCGGCCGCGCCGTCTGCGCCACACCTCCAGCAGGGCGTGGGACATCAGCGGCAGCCCGCCCGGCTCGTCCGCGACGTCGGCGACGACACGGGCGGTGAGCGCACGCTCCACGATCAGCCGCTGTGCCGACGCGGGTCCGACCACGGCTTCCCGCAGCTGTGCCGCGTTCATGGGGCCGACGAGCAGCGCCGCGTCCTTCAGCGCCGAGGCCAGGCCGGGATGTTCGGCGCAGTGCCCGTAGAAGTCCGCGCGTACGGCGATGACCACACGTGCCCCCGAGTGCAGCAACAAACCGATGAACTCGTCGCGTTCGGCAGTGTCACGGCAGAGAGTGAAGACCTCCTCGAACTGGTCGACCACGACCAGTACCCCCTCGGTCAGCAGATCCTTGTGCGTACGGGCGGGGCGTGGGCCGGGCGTGAGGATGCGGATCACCGATGGCCGGGGCACGGGACAGGCCGCTGACTCGTCCCGCAGCGCAGGCACCAGCCCCGCCCGCAGCAGGGACGACTTGCCGCTGCCGGACGCGCCGACGACCGCCGCGAACGGGCGGCGGGAGGTGAGCTCCAAGAGGTCGGCGACGAGTTCGTCGCGCCCGAAGAAGTGAGCGTGGTCCTCGGGGCCGTACCGGGCGAGGCCCGGATAGGGCGGAGCCGCGAGGGCGTCGTCGGGGGCCATGGGCTGTTCGGCCAGCTCGGCCGATGCGGCCCGCCAGCGTTTCTCCCAGCCGTCCGGGCCGGCGCCGCAGGCTTTCACATAGGCGAGGGACACGGGCAGCGACGGCAGGCGCTCGCCGGCGGCGGCGCCGGACAGGGTGGGCGCGGAGTAGTCGCTGTGCCTGGCCATATCCCGGTACGTGGGGCTGCCCGACGCGCGACGTAGCTGGCGCAGTTCGTGTGCGAAGCGCTGCACCGGCCCGGCGGCCGGGTCCAACGGCTTTTCACGGCGTCCCATTTGATGTCTCCGTTCCCCTGGCCCGGAGAGTAATTGATTGGTGCGGGGCGAGGGGCCTGCCCATCAATGCGCCGGCCGGTGGACTCGCTCCATGATCGACACGGTTGTTGAATCGCCCCCTGCACGCACCGCATCGCGCCTGTCGCCGGTCCTGCTCATCCTCGGGCCCGTAGCGCTGACACTGGCCCTCGGGCTGTGGGGGATACGGCGCGATGGCACGCTGTGGGGCGACGAGGCGGTCACCTATGAGATCGCGCACCGCACCGTGCCCGAGATCTGGCGCACGCTCGGCTCCGTCGATGCCGTGCACGGCCTGTACTACCTGCTGATGCATGCCCTGTTCACCGTGTGGGAGGGCGGGTTGGTGGCGCTGCGTCTGCCGTCCGCCGTGGGGATGACGGTGACGGCCGCCGGTGTGACGCTGATCGGCGCCCGCCTTGCGGGACCGCGCGCGGGACTGCTTGCTGGTCTGCTGCTGCCTCTGCTGCCGACGGTGCAGCGGTTCGCCCAGGAAGGCCGGTCGTACGCGCTGGTGTGCGGGCTGGTCACCTGCGGGACATGGCTGCTGCTGGAACGGCGCTGGGCGGTCTACGGGGCGGTGATGCTGGTGGCGTGCCTGCTGCACGAATTCGCGGTGCTGGCCCTGCTCGCGCACGGGGTCACGGTGCTCGGCCGATGGCCCTGCGCGGAGGTGGTCCCGGACCGGCGGGGGACGGCGCGCTCAGGTCGCCGCGTGGGACTCGGGCTGGGCAAGACACGCGCCCGGGGCTGGACTGTTGCGGCAGGGGCTGTGGCCGTCGGGCTCGCGCCGCTCGCCGCCTTCAGCACCACGCAGGCGGGGCAGGTGGAATGGATCGGTCGGCCCGGCGCCGGGCAGCTTGCGGTGTTCGGTGCGCTGGCGCTGCTGGGGTGGGCGTGCGCCCGGACGCCGTCCGGGCAGGCCGTTCGGTCCGTCGCATTGCCGCTGCTGATCCTGCCCATGGGGCTGCTGATGGCGGTCTCGTTCGTGCATCCGTTGTTCGTGGACCGCTATGTACTGCCGTACGTCATCGGCCTCGCCCTCCTTCTGGGCGCTGTTCTCGACCAGTACTGGAGCAGGGCGCTGGCGCTGTCCGCGGCCGCGGCAGCAATGCTCACTCTCGTCGCCCACGGCCCGTTTCTGCGCTCGCCGGACAGCCGCAAGAACGATGTGAGGGCGGTCGCCCACGCCATACGGGACACGGCCGACCCCGGCGACGGGCTGCTGTTCACGCCCGCACGGCGGCGGGTATGGACGCTGGTCGAGCCGGCCGCCTTCCGGGAGCTGACGGACCTGTCGCTGGACGGCGCTCCGCGCGCTTCGGACACGCTGTTCGGCAGGGAGGCGCGACCTGCGGAGATCCGGGCTCGGATGCTGGCGAGCCGCCGGATCGTGGTGGTGCGCGACCTGGCCGGGCAGCCGCTGGACACGGCGTCGGGTGAGGAGATGAAGCGTGCGGTGCTGCACAGCTACTTCGAGGAGTGCGAGGGGAGGCGTGAGGTGGGCCAGGCCCGCATCACAGTGTTTGCGCGGCCCGGCGCCTGCTGACTGGGACCGTCAGGCCCACCGCTCACGCCCCGGCTCCCCCGGCACCGAATCTCAGCGTGACCCGGCGCAACCTCGCGCACCAGCATGAGTCAACACTGTGGCAAGTCGGCGCACGGACCGGGCACCGGGAACGCATACGCTCAGACCGCAGTTGCGCCCTACGCGGTCCGCGCACGCCGGGGTGCCCCGGTCGCGGCTCCCCTCGCCTGGTCCGAGGTCAAGGATCCGGGCATCGATGCCCGAAGCTTCACCACCGACTCGATTGCCGGGCGCCTGGACGCCGACCCGTGGGGAAACGTACTCCAGCACCCCTGCTCGATCCGCGCCGCCCGACGACGGCTCGAGAAATCGATGTGACGCCGGGCGGGCAACCAGCTTCCGAGTGCACCGGCGGCGCCCGCGAGAGTCTGTCGATCGACATGAGGCTGCGCAGAAACAGGTCTGCCACGAATAGCCGGGCATCCCTCACCGCACCACGACGCAGTCACTGCATGATGAGCACAGCCACCCCGTTGATCCGTCCGCCCGCCAGATCCGTCAGGGCCTGGTCGGCCCGCTGCATCCCGTAGCGCAAGACCCGTACGGCGGGCCGTAGTCGGGCCGCCTCCGCGAGGTAAGCGCGCCCGTCCTCACGGGTGTTGGCGGTGACGCTGCGTACCGTCCGTTCCTGGAACAGGTGCCGGTCGTAGTCGAGTGGGGGTATTGCACTCAGGTGGATCCCGGCGATCGCCAGAGTCCCGCCCCGGTCCAGGGCATCGAGTGCCGCCGGCACCAGGCTCCCGGCCGGTGCGAACAGGATCGCCGAGTCGAGCGGCTGCGGGGGCACACCGGCCGATGCGGACGCCGCGCCGAGCTCCAGCGCCAGCCGCTGTGCCTGCGACGAGCGGGTGACGACATGGACCTCGGCACCCCGGGCGATCGCCAGTTGGGCGGTCAGGTGCGCAGAGGCTCCGAACCCGTAGATGCCGAGCCGACCACCCGGCGGCACGTCGGCCCGCTGAAGCGCCCGATAGCCGATGATGCCTGCGCACAGCAGTGGAGCGGCGTCCTCGTCGTCCCACCCTTCCGGGAGGCGGTAGGCGAATCTGGCGTCCACGAGCATGTGTTCGGCGAATCCGCCGTGGATGTCCCAGCCGGTGTAGCGGGAGTCGCGGCACAGGTTCTCCCGTGCCGTACGGCAGTGGCGGCAATGGCCGCACGTGCGCGCCAGCCAGGCGGCTCCCACCCGGTCACCGATGCGCAGGCCCTCGACGTCCGGCCCGGCGGCGAGCACCTCGCCGACCACCTCATGGCCAGGCGTGCAGCGTGGTGTGCGCGGTGCCAGGTCCCCCTCGGCGAGATGCAGGTCCGTGCGGCACACACCGCACGCACGGACGGTCAGCAGCAGCTCGTGCAGGCCGGGCTCGGGCGTGGTCCGCCGCACCAGCCGCAGCGGACCCGAGGCGATCGGAGCCGGGCGTTCGACCACCCAGGCGGATGTCGTGGCAGATCTCGGGCGCGTCGTCATGGCACTCCTGTCGGGCTCCGGTCCGCTGCGATGCCGGCCCCAGTGTGCTGCGAGGTCAGTGGATGCCTCCCTCATCAGTCGGCCGTTCGCCGACAATCACCTGCGCCGGACGCAGCAGGTGGCCGCCGACCCGGTAGCCCGGGCGCACGATCACGGTGCACGTGGGCCGCTCGAACCGGTCGGACACGTCGTATGAGACGGCCTCGTGCACAACCGGGTCGAAGGGGTCGCCCACCGAGCCGACGGGGTGCAAACCCAGGCCCGCGAGTTCTGTCCGCAGCGATTGGGCCACGCGCTGGAAGCCGCCTGCCTCGCCCGGTTCCGCTTCGGCGAGGGAGTCGAGGACCGGCAACAGCCGGCGGAGCACATTGGCAACTGCGATCTCACGGACCGCAAGACGGTCACGGCGTACCCGCTTGCGGTAGTTGTCGTACTCGGCCTTGAGACGTTGCAGGTCAGCCGTGCGTTCCTGAAGTTCCGTCCGGAGCCCGGGTTCAGCCGGCGGCTGTGCGGTCGCCTGCGCGAAGGCGGAGGGCGTGACGGCGGCCGGGCCGGTCCGACCGACCGGCTCGGCCGGGGCGATCATCAGCGGGGAATCGGCCCGGCTGCGGACATCAGTCAGGCGGTTCATCCCGTGCCTCCCTCCTGTTTGTCGTCGTCCACGATCTCGGCGTCCACCACGTCGTCGGCGCTGTCCGTGGACTCTCGTTTCGTCGTACCGGCGTCAGCGGAACCGCCCGCGGTCTGCTGGGTCTGCGCCTTGGCATACATGGCCTGGCCGAGCTTCTGCGAGACGGCCGCGAGCTTCTCGGTGGCGGTGCGGATCTCGGCCGTGTCCTCGCCCTTGAGCTTCTCCTTCAGCTCGCCGACGGCGCTCTGGACCTCGGTCTTCACATCGCCCGGGACCTTGTCCTCGTTGTCCTTGAGGAACTTCTCGGTCTGGTAGACGAGCTGCTCGCCCTGGTTGCGGGTCTCGGCGGCCTCACGCCTGCGGCGGTCCTCCTCGGCATGGCGCTCGGCCTCCTGGCGCATCCGGTCGACCTCGTCCTTCGGCAGCGAGGAGCCGCCGGTGACGGTCATCTTCTGCTCCTTGCCCGTGCCCAGGTCCTTCGCGGTCACGTGCATGATGCCATTGGCGTCGATGTCGAAGGCGACCTCGATCTGCGGGACCCCGCGCGGGGCCGGCGGCAGACCGGTCAGCTCGAACATCCCGAGCTTCTTGTTGTACGCCGCGATCTCACGCTCGCCCTGGTAGACCTGGATCTGCACGGACGGCTGGTTGTCCTCGGCCGTCGTGAAGATCTCGGACCGCTTGGTCGGGATCGTGGTGTTGCGCTCGATGAGCTTGGTCATGATGCCGCCCTTGGTCTCGATACCCAGGGACAGCGGGGTCACGTCGAGGAGCAGGACGTCCTTGACCTCACCCTTGAGGACACCGGCCTGCAGCGCGGCGCCGATGGCGACGACCTCGTCCGGGTTCACACCTCTGTGCGGATCCTTGCCGGTCAGCTCCTTGACCAGCTCGGTCACCGCGGGCATACGGGTGGAACCGCCGACCAGGATCACATGGTCGATGCCGGAGAGCTTGATGCCCGCGTCATTGATCGCGTTGTGGAACGGGTGCTTGCAGCGCTCGAGCAGGTCCGCGGTCAGCTGCTGGAACTGGGCGCGAGTGAGCTTCTCGTCCAGGTGCAGCGGGCCCTCGGCGGAGGCCGTGATGTACGGCAGGTTGATCGTCGTCTCGGTCGAGGACGACAGCTCGACCTTCGCCTTCTCCGCGGCCTCGCTCAGCCTCTGCGTGGCCATCTTGTCCTTGGACAGGTCGACGCCGTACGCGTTCTTGAACTGCTTCACCATGTGGTCGACGACGCGCTGGTCCCAGTCGTCCCCGCCCAGGTGCGTGTCGCCGTTGGTGGCCTTCACCTCGACCACGCCCTCGCCGATCTCCAGCAGCGACACGTCGAAGGTGCCGCCGCCGAGGTCGAACACGAGGATCGTCTGTTCGTTCTCCTTGTCCAGTCCGTACGCGAGCGCCGCGGCCGTCGGCTCGTTGACGATGCGCAGGACGTTCAGACCTGCGATCTTCCCGGCTTCCTTGGTCGCGGTGCGCTGCGAGTCGTTGAAGTACGCCGGGACGGTGATCACCGCGTCCGTCACGTCCTCGCCCAGGTAGGACTCGGCGTCGCGCTTCAGCTTCTGCAGCACCCGCGCGGAGATCTCCTGCGCGGCGTAGTGCTTGCCGTCGATGGCGCCGCTGTCCGGGAAACGCCACTCCGCCTCGCCCATGTGCCGCTTGACCGACCGCGCCGTGCGGTCGATGTTCGTCACGGCCTGCCGTTTGGCAACCTCACCGACCAGCACGTCCCCGCTCTTCGCGAAACCGACCACCGACGGGGTGGTCCGTGCACCCTCGGTGTTGGTGATGACGGTGGGCTCGCCGGCCTCCAGAACGCTGACGACGGAGTTCGTTGTACCGAGGTCGATCCCCACTGCACGTGTCATGGTCCACTCCTCAGCCTGCGGTCCACTTCCACAGCAGGTCCCGAACCCTGGACCGAGCGCCCGGAAGGGAGAGGCGGGGCCCGCCGGGCCTCACCGCGCAGCGCCCTCACCTGCTGAGATGGAACTAACCTCCTCCACTACCGGCATAGAACCTACCGATGCGCCTGTCAAGATGCCCCCATTGGAGGCATCTGTTCCATCCCGGCCTCGGGGCTGCCCCACCCTGGTCGCGCACTGCCGGATACAGGTGTTCCTCTTCGGCGACCGCGTGCCGGACGACTTCCATCGTCACGCTGCTGGGCTGTGCGGCGCCCCCGGGAACTGGACGGGACGGGGGCGCGGCCGCACCATGCCTCGCCCGGTCAGATTGGAGGGGGTCACGTGCCCGAACAGCCCGATCTGGTCTTCGTATCGGGCATCGATTCTCACGATCTCCTTCTGCGTCGGGGAGTTGTGCAGCAGACGGTCCGCGAGCGCACCCATGAGCCGGCCAAGGAGTCGACGCCCAGCATCTGGGCGGCCAGTCGGCCGCTGGTACGCGCGGGCCGCTGCGGCACCTGGGGATACGTCATCCAGAGCGCGGGCTGAACAGCTGACCCGTCCCGAGGTGCTGCGCCGGCCGTCCCGGGGCACACGGGCCGCGCCCCTGACCAAGCAGGGCCCCGAGGTCCGTGTCACCGTGTACGAGAACGGCGCCCCGCCGGCCTGTCCCGCCAGCACCACTGCCGCGCAAAGGATCACCCGCCCAGGTGCCGTTCGGGGAGTGCTTCCCTGCCGCCCAAGGGAGGAAGGCACGTCCACGACCGGCGCGTAACGCCACCAGGGACATCAGAGCCGGATAGCGTCGGAAATGATCAGATCCGTTCCTATCCAGAGGTTCGTGATGCGTCGTCTTGTCCTGGGGCTCACCCTGATCGTCACCCTCACCTCCGGCTCGTACCTGGGCAGCCAGACTGTCTCGGCCGAGAGTCAACCGTCGGGCCGCACCAGCGGTCGCGGTACGAACATCCTGGTCGTCGGGGTCGACAGCCGCACCGGTCTGTCGGCTGCCGAGAAGCGACGGCTTCATGTGGGAGGCGAAGGATGCGACTGCACGGACGTGATGATGCTGGTTCACCTGTCCGAGGACCAGCGGCGCGCCAGTATCGTCTCCATCCCGCGTGACTCGTACGTCGAGTACGCCGTGCCGGGTGACGCCGTCGGCCCTGCCAGCCGCGGCAAGATCAATGGCGCCTACAAGATCGGCCGGGGTCCGCTGACCGTACGCACCGTCGAAAAGGCGACTGGCCTTCGCATCGACCACTACCTCGAGACCGGGTTCACCGGCTTCGAGCAAGCCGTCGACAACCTCGGCGGGGCGACCGTGTGCACCGATAAGCCGCTCAAGGACGAGAACTCAGGTCTCGACATCTCCGCCGGCACCCACCGCACCGACGGAAACGCGACCCTGCGCTACGTCCGGGCCCGCCACATCAACCGGGCGGGGGACCTCGGTCGTGTCCGACGCCAGCAGCGCATGGTGTCCGGCATGCTTGCGCAGCTCAGCAGCGAAGGGGCCTTCGCCGACCCGGTCAACACGGTACGCACGGTGCAGGAGTTGCTGAAGTCCGTTCGCACCGACGACCGGACCGGACTGGACGACCTCGTGCGCATCGGCTGGGCGCTGGGCAGGCTGTCGGCGGACCGGACCGAGTTCAGTACTGTCCCGATCGCCGACTTCGACCACCGCGTACCCGGCGTGGGCTCCACACTCGTCTGGCATGAAGCCCGCTCCCGCGCGCTGTGGGAAGCTCTGCGCGCAGACCGCCCGATCACCGGCGATCCGCGGATCCAGCCCGTCCCGGAAACACCCGCCCTCACCAATCCTGCCGCCATCCACGTGCGCGTGGACGATGCCACTCTCGCCGAGGGTCTGCGGCGCAGCGGCTTCGTTGTGACGGACACTTCGGCTTCCGCCCCGCCCGTCCGCCCCGCTGGCCCCCCGGTCATCAGTTACCCCGTTGGCCGGGAAGCGGACGCGTCCACCCTTGCCGCCGCACTGCCGGGCTCGCGCCTACGGGTCGTGAACGACCGCAACGCCGCGTTCGACGTCGCCGTAGGTTCGCAACCCGTCGTGATCAAGACCGTCACCTACGACCGCAATGTCGCCGAAGGCGCGCCTGTCACGGCGGAAAGCCTGCGCTGCACCGGAACATCACCTGCACAGCCCGTCGGGCGTCCCTGACCAGTGTCGCGGCTTCAGGGCCCGTGCGTCACTACTGGTGGAGCAGGCGGGGCAGCGGACTCCGTCGGTGTGGGGGTGACACGGGCCGATCCTGGCCCCCGAGTGGGCAGTGTCGTCGTGTTTCGGCCGTGCGATGCCTGTCGGTGGTTGCTGATGTCACCTGCCGTGTTGTCTCCGGTCTCGTCTGACGCCGGCTCCCCCTTCGTCCCGACTGGTTCGTGCTCTACGCATGTGCCGTCACGCCGCCGACCCTTACGGTATGGGGGATTTCAACGAGGGCCCGCGGCGATTAGGGGGCGGTCGGTCGCGTTGCCCGTTCTGCGGGATGCTGGCGGATCGGGTGGCGACGCTGGAGCAGGATTGGGTGTTGTTGGAGCCGGACATGGTGCCGCTGGCGCACACGGTGCCTGCAGAGCACCGGTGGATCGCCTTGGCGGATGGCCGAGTGACGGTGTACGGGGTTTGCCCGCCGGATCCGTCGCAACCGTGTCGGATCGAGCATCGGTTGGCGTGCCCGGCTCGGTCGCTGCCGGATCTGTGGCCGTGGTTGACGACGCTGCGGGATGAGAATGCGCGGTGGGCGGCTCGGCAGACAGGTCCGGAGCCGCCAAAGCCACCGGAGGAGTTGCCTGACGCCGGGTAGGTCGACGCCCTTGGCCGAGGTAACCGCGCTGGTGGCGTCAGTGAGGGGCACGGTGGCGATCTGCTGGCTGTCGCCGACCGTCGAATCCCCTGAGTTGCCTCCGCTGCCGTTCTTCCCCTGCGATGTGGTCGCCAGGGCGAGCGGTCAGAACGTCCATGACGGTGCAACTCGTGTGGTGCACGGGCTCGGTGGAAGGCTCACTCGGTAGGAGGGTGTTCGGGGAACGGTAATCGGCGACCACTGGGCTCGCCGGTGGCCGGACGACCGGCCACCGGGTTGCGTGCGCGGGGAACGTCGGGCGGCTCCGCGTACGGCGCGTCGGGTTCAGTCGGTGATGTACCAATCGTTCTTGAGGTATTCCAGGGTGTAGCTGCCGAGGTCGCTCTCGGAGAAGGTTGCGGAGGCCCTGACCGCTTCGACGGGCATCTCGATCTTGTCGGGCGTGCGCACGACGATGCGCTGCGGGTCGACCGTCGCGGTTTGCAGGGCCTTCTTCTGCGCGGGCGAGATCATCTGGAAGACGACGGTGTACGTCGACGTGCACGGGCCGGCCCCCTGGTCCTGTGCCTTCTTCGCGGCGGGCCCGGCCACTTCGCAGACCGTGTCGATGTCCTCACGGCCCAGGGCGTGGAGGTACTGCTCGTACCGCTGGATCGCGCCCTCCTTCGTCCTGGGTGCGGGCTGGTCGCCGGTCGGCTGGGCCGACGGCTTCTCGGTCCGAGCGGACACGGACGGCGTGGCCGACGGCTCTTCGGCGTGCGTGGACGCGGACGGCTGCGAAGGCTTCGCGTCCGTGTCCTCCTTCGATTTCTCCGGACCGCACGCGCACGCCACCAGCGCCACACAGGCCGATACCGCCACGCTCACCATCGTCCGAGCTTTCATTCGGGTCCCCCATCACCAGCCGACGACACGTCAAGAGGTCACGCAGGATCCGGGGGAACGGTTCCCGAGCTGGTCCAGGCAGGACGCCGGTCCGTTCGCGGAGGCCCCGAGTCCGCGTGCGCCGCTGCGCGAGACCCCGTGCCGCCCAGCCCTCCCCGGCGCCGACGCGGCTTGGTGCTCCCTGCCGGCGCGGGGGTGTTGCGTCTCAGGGAGTCGGAGACTCTGCCGGTGGCGGTTCTCTCTCCCCCCCGTGATCCTGTTCGTCGTCAAGGACGCCGCCCGCGAGGTCTGCCGGTGCCTGATGGACTGCGTCGGGCCCGTCCTCGTCGAGGCTGCGGAGTACGCGCTGTGAGCGGGGGACAATCGGCGTGTGACACACATGATCGACGAGCGTCTGTTCGGCCACTGGTGCAGCAGCCCCTTCGACGTGGGGGCCATGGAGACCAGCGAGCTGGACTTCCTCCCCGACGGGCGGGGGTGGAGCCGCTTCGACAGCATCACCTCGGTCCTCAGCATCGGCCGCTTCCGCTGGAGCTGCCCCGGGCCGGGCCTGCTGGAGATCCGCTACGGGCTGCGGATCAGCGGCACCTGGGACTCGAAGACCTCGGGCTTCGCCACCGTGGACAGCACGGACCCCGACGACGAGGTGATCCGCACCGCCTACCGCATCGGCCCGGACACGCCGCCGTACGCCGAGGAGCCCGTCACTACGCTGGTACTCGAAGGCAGCGCCGTCGAGTTCGCCTTCCACTTCGCCCGCGGCCGCCTGGACATCTCGCCCGCCGACGACGACTCGGCGGCGGTCGTCCCGTACGACACGGCCTGACGCGGGCCGGCAGCGACGACCGGCACGCGGCCGTCCCGGCGCATACGTCCGCGCCATGGGACATGACGACGCCGGAACCTGATTCGGACCCACCCGGGACACTCCCAAGACTGCTGCGCTGCTCCCGTCCTGAGGCAGTCCGCCCCGCCGACGCGGTGGTGTTCCGATCGCCGATGCAGAACTGGTCGACCGCACGACCCGACTTCTCCACGCGATGACGTACTGCGAAGGCATGGGTACTTCTCTCCGCCGCTACCCGGACGCGATCACGGTGCTGGAGGCGCACGTCCGCGAGCTCGGGCATCCTGGGCCGACAGCCGAGCGCTGCGTCGCCGCGGCGACGATCGCCCAGTACCTGACCAAGGACACTCCTGTCCGATCCGACGAGCCCGGCCTCAAGGTGTGTTGGGAGCAGATCCGGTTGTCACACCTCGCCCTGCTCGAACAGGGGGACTGGTGCGACATGGCGCGGGAGGGTCTCGATGTTGAGGATGCTCGACTGACATGGCTCGCCGACGCCGTGGCACCAGCACTCAAGCTGAGGGCATTTCGGGTATTTCGTAACGGTCGGCCGCGCGCCGGGGGAATGGCGCAAGCCGGGAATGAGTGCTCTGCGCCAGTAATGTGAGCGCTTTTCTGGCGTGAAGTAACTGCTCGGGGTGGGGAGCCGGTGAAAGCCGGCTCCCCACTCGGCCGCCGTGGCTATCGGGGCTTGGCCTCGCCCGGTTCCCCAAGTGTTCTTGCTATCAGGTCGGTATCGCAGTACTCGGTCAGTGACTGCAGCTTTCCCTCTTTGATGTGGCAAACCCAGCAGTACGTATTGTGATAGGGCTCCCCTTCCGTGGTTGTGGCGCGACCTCTACACTCCACGACCACGCAATCGCCGGCGGCGATGAAACGTTGTGGGGTGTTCGTGTATGTGTCCGCGAACTGGGCGAGCAGCGGCCGAAAGAGTTCGTTGAGGACGGCCTGTTTACCCTCATAGGTCCCAGACCATTTCGTCGTACCGATGATCGTCCAGCGGAAGTCGTCGGCGAGGCTCTCGGCGAGGGGGCGGCCGTTCCCTTCCGCCAGCCCGGCGAAGATGTGCTGCATCAGTCGAGTGTTCTCGGTCTCGCCCATGACTCCTCCGTCACCGCGTGCCTTGAAGGTTCGGCCTGCCATTCAACAGGCTGGGCCGCCGTCGCGGGCGACCTTCCTTGTGGAGGCCGGGCACGGCGGGAGTGACGGCGCAGGCACCCGGGCGTTCGGGACCGACCAGCCAGGGGCCGATGAAGAGCGCACGCCAGGCCCCACATGAGCTCGTCACGCCCACGCTGCGGCCCACCCGTCTGCCCTCGCGCCCAAGACCTGATCCGGGCGAACCTCGAAGAGCAGGCAGCGCGCTGGTCCGAAGCTGATCGCGACGAAGCGTATCGGCGGTTGCTGCTCTTGGCCTCGGACGACCTGTACCGGTGGTTGAAGGACGCCTACCTTCCGGCGGAGCACCTGGTGCGGCAGACCTACGTGCGTCAGCTGCGGGGCGGCCTGGAAGTCGATGAGCAAGCGCTGGCCGCTCGTCGGGCTTTCAACACGATGCTGAGAGACGACCTCGTGGACCTGGCCCGCCCCGAGATCCACAAGTTGCGTGAGCCGCTTGCCTGATGTCCCGGGAATCGCCGCCACCAAGCCTGTTCCCGGGCCGGCCATCACTGAGGCTCCTCGGGTGGGCGACTGCCTGCCGCGCCTTGTGCGTGTTGAGGTGCCCTATCGCCCGACCGGAGCGGACCACGGGGGCCGGCCACGGCCCGGAACCACCTCTGGAGGTAGGCAGTTTCCCGTTGCAGGATCGGGAGCGTGGCACTCGTTGCGGTGGTGATGACGACGCCGGGGACCGTGCTCGGGCGGAGTGCCGCACCTTCTGCCTGTCCCCGTGGTCGAAAGCCGCCGTGGCGGCGGCCGCCCCCGGCAACGCTCCGGCCAGGAACACCACCCCCCGTGACACTCGCGCCGGGACGAAATGCTCTTTGGTCCTGCGAGGGGCTTCGGGCCGGGGTTGTGTCGATTCCCCTGCCCCCTGAGGGGTGGCGGTCAGGGGCAGCGTACGCTCGGGGACATGGAGTTGACCGGAATGGTGTGGGGCGCCTCCCCTGAAGAGCGGCACGCGCGTTACCCCTGTGACGAGTTCATGGACGGTCCGCACGAGCGCTGGACGCGGGCCGTGCACGTGGCCGCATCGCCGGAGCTTGTCTTCCGCTGGGTCGAGCAGCTGCGCCAGGCGCCCTACAGTTACGACTGGATCGACTTCCGGGGGAACAGGAGTCCGGACCGGCTGCCCGACCACGTGGTTCCCCTCGAGGCCGGTCAGCCCTTCATGCCGTTCCGTATCGCCCGGTTCGAGGCCGGTCGGCACATCACAGGGGTACTGCCGGAGGAGCCCGCACGGCGATACGGGCAGATGGCCGTCACCTATCTCCTCGAAGCGGCGCCGCGGGGTTGCCGGTTGGTCGTTGCCGTCGATGTCGAGAAACGGCCCGGACCGGTTCACAGGATGCAGCGCCGGCTACTGGCCTGGGGTGATGTCGTCATGATGCGCAAGCAGCTGCTGACGCTGAAGAGGCTTGCGGAACGCGATGCGGCAGAAATGTCCGGCCACCCGGGGCAGAACCGCTGATCTCCGATGTCCGTGGAAACGGATCGAGCCCGGGTTGCATGGTCGGTCACAGGGGGCTTGGTTGGCGGCCGATTGTCGGGTCGACGGTGTTGGTGGCGTGACTGGCTGCTGGGTGCGCGTCGGCCCGGCGCGGCGGTACGCCGGTACG
Organism: Streptomyces sp. NBC_00390; assembly: GCF_036057275.1. Taxonomy (NCBI): domain Bacteria; kingdom Bacillati; phylum Actinomycetota; class Actinomycetes; order Kitasatosporales; family Streptomycetaceae; genus Streptomyces; species Streptomyces sp. NBC_00390. Next base: position 8,417,767 of record NZ_CP107945.1, read on the forward strand.
CCGGCCGGGTGGTCGTCGCCTGACCGACGAGTTGACCGATGCCGTCCTGCGCGCCTTGTTGCGTCGTGCTGCCGGCCGTGACCTCCAAGAAGGACGCCGCACCTGGCACCCCGAACTCATCCTGTTCCCCACCTGGGGCGAACTCCAGGCATACGCGGACACCGACCCCGCAGGCCCTTCACCCCACCCAAGGACACCGACGAACGAGACGCCGACGGCCGCCCCGTCCCAGGACCCATCGAAGACACCGAAGCACGCCTCGCCTACGTAGCCGTAACCCGAGCCCAAGCCCGCCTCGACATCGGCGGCCTGTCCTGGAGCAACGACCACTCAGCCGCTCACAGTAAAGCGGGCACTGCCCGGTAACAGCGAAGCCCACGGACTGGGCCGCAAAATGGAATGGGACTGCTGCACGGTCTGGTGACATCTTGATCTGGCTTGCCCTTGGGGCGGCCTGGAAGGATGTTGCTGTGCCTGTCCCGTATCCCCAAGAGTTCCGTGACGACGTTGTGCGTGTGGCGCGCAACCGGTGTACGAGGATGAAGACGGCCGCGCCGGTGAGCATCTGTGCCTTGGCGCGGTCTTTGTCGTCGTCTGCGGACAGCCCCAGCTCCGCCCGGCGCTCGCGGCATGCCTGCCGTTTCGGGACCGAGCGGTAGCGACCCGGTTGTCGTCCACGAGTGTCACTGGATCGCCTCGGGCGGGTCCTCCGTCCCGAGCCCCTGATGCCCCCGCACACGACGGCGGTCTGCGGTCGGCGAGCCACCTGGGTCGCCGACGGCCCCGGCCTCCGGCCCCCGAAGGTGAGGCGCTACGCTGCCCGCCGACCACATGCGTGGTGCATGGGGAGCGGGGGGGATGGGACGAATGAAACCGGGACGGATTCTCACCACTGTCGTGGCTTTGGGCGGCGGGATGTTCCTGCTGGGCGGCAGCCTGCTGCGGTTGGAGACACAGCTGACGGGAACGCCCGGTCATTTCCGGGCCGAGCACTGCGAGATCTACGACACCGACGGTGACGACGACGGTCTGACGTGCTCCGGTCCGTTCGAGGCCGAGGACGGTTCCTTCCGGATCGCGGAGGTGGAGGTCGACACCACCTTCGACGAGAAGCCGACGGAGCCGGTGGCCGTCACCGTTGACGGACCTTCGGCGGCCGGGGCCGTCAAGAACGAGAACGGCGTCTGGCTGATACCGGGCGCCACGGGTCTGGTCTGTCTCCTCGTCGGGGCCTGGAACGTCAGACAGGCCGTGCGGTCGCGGGGCGCGGGGCCCTCCGGGACGAACGGCGCGACGAGCGACGCCGGAACGGCGGACAGGCCTGCGCCCAGTCCGTCATAGGCCGTGTCCGCAACGTCGGTCGGCCGCTGCCCTCTTCGTTGCGCGTCGTCCTGCGGGACTGAACAGGGGTGAGCGGTGATCGAGCCGTCTCCTGCCCCACCCCGGCGGGTCGTCCCGTCCCGGACCGGAGGCGGGTTGTCGACGGGATCCCGTGGAAGGTGTGCCGCCGACGACATCGCCCGCCTCGCCCCGCGCCAGGGCTCGCGGGCCACACAACCGTGCGTGCTCAGGACGAGGGGTGCACGACCTGGTCCTGTGGGCACCTGAGGTGCGGGAACACATCGTCACCGCCGCTGGCTCAATGGCCAACTGCCGGACGGGGCCGTCTGATCTGCCGGCGCCCCTCAGACGTTCCCTCCTTGCCGTACCGGGGCTCTTAATGGGTATCGAGGCAACCGTCCGTGCAGCAGTCCCGGTCTCCGTCGGTGTCGTGCACCGTCTCCTACGGGGTGAAGACCTGTTCCAGGCGGTGGATGGCGCCGTCGTCACCGGTCTCGTACTTGAACACCAGGCCGGAGTCGGGATGCGCGTCGATCCAGTCGATCAACTCCTGCACGCCGATCCGCTGGTTCTCGGTGCTGTGGACGATGGGCGTGGTGGCGGTGACGTAGGCGGCCTGGTCGAGGGCCCAGCGGCTCTCCTCCCCGCTCACGACGAAGGGCGCGCCGTCCGTGTCCTTCTCAGGGCATCCCCAAGCCCCGTGCTGCAGGACGAGGTTCACCTTCCCGGTGCTGCCGTCGAGTTCCTCGATACGGTAGAGGGCGATCTCGTCCGGGTCGTAGTCGTCCGGGGCCGGCGGCTCGCTGGCGCACTTGGTGGCGGGCTCGCTGGGCGCGGCCGATCCGGCGGGCGTGCCGGTCGGCTTGGTGCCCGGCTTACCGGCAGGCGTGCCGGTCGGCTTGGTGCCCGGCTTCCCGGCAGGGGTGCTACCGCCGGGCGTCGCGACGGCCGTGGTGCCGACGCTCGGTGTTTCGGCGCCGGCAGCGGAACCGTCCTCCTGGCATCCGGTGAGCACCGCGGCCAGTGCGACGGCTGCGAGAGCGATGACGGCGGGTCTGAAACGATCGGCGTGCATCTGGACTTCCCCCTGTTCACAGGCGGCCGCACACCGGCCGCACCCCGGACCGGGAACGTAGCAGCGGCCCGGTCGCGACGCAGCTCCGCACAACCTGATGTCACGTACCCGGGACACAGCCGTCACGGGGCACGGACGGTACGCCCCGGAGAGCTCCGTCGGGGGACGCGGTCTTCACTCCGGCCGCTCCGGCTCGTCGGGGGCAGCCGGCCGCCTCGTTCCGGCCCCCTGCCATGCCGCGTTGTCGACGATCCGCTCACGTATGAGGTCAATCAGAACGAGAATAGACACCACCACGGCCGCCAAGAGGACGGCGCCGATGGCGAACCCGACTGTTTTCCACACGCTGTATCTCCTTCCCACTGCGGTTGTTCATGGCCGGCCGCCAGGAGGTGTCTGAGCGCAGGTGACCAAACAGAAGGATCCGGCTATGTCTCGTACTCATGCATGGTGTCGGCGGCTGCCGCCTGCTCGAGGCGGTGACCGGCTTGAAGGAAAGGGGGCTCCGGCCGGTGAGCCGGACGACCACGCCATCGGCCGGTCCCGCGGCGGACCGACGACGAAGATCCATCTCGCGTCCGATCCCCATTGCCGGCCCCTGGTCTTTGTTCTCACCGCCGGACAGGCCGGTGACGCGCGATCCAGTCTCTCGTCCTTGATCTGGTTCGCGATGTCGCGGGGGGACTTGTCGTGAGGTCAGCGGGAGGACAGAACAGCGACCTCCCAGCCGAAGCCGACCACAAGCCGCCCATCCGAGGCCACCGCCATCGCCTGCACCGCCGAGGGGAACACCAGCTCACGGCCTGCCTGCCGGCCGGTGGTTAGGTCCCACACCTGGACCGTCGCGTCGAAGCTGCCGGTGACGGCGATGGGCCGGCCGTCCACCACGCCTGTTGCCACCGCTCCCACCGCGTCCGTGTGACCGTTCAGGGGTTCGCCTGTCTGCCGGCGGGTGGCGAGGTCCCACATCCGGACCGTGCCGTCCCAGAGCTTCCCCGTCCTGTGGGCGTGGTGACTGCTGGTTTGCGAGGGTGGTTGTAGTGGCCGGCGCGCCAGCATGTGGGGACATGCGCTGCCGGCCTGGACGGTGGGGGTGGCGGTCCTTCGTGGACCGGTCAGGATGGTGTGAGGGTGGTGGGTTGGCCGGTGCGGAGCGATTCGTAGGCGGCCAGGACGTTTCGAAGAGTGCGTAGTCCGGTGTGTCCGTCGGGGTGGGCTCTTTGGCCGGTGCGGGCGGCGGTGAGGAAGCTGTCGAGCATGGCGGCGTTGAGGTCGGTGGCGGCGGGTTCCCAGCGGGTGGTGGCTTGGGTGGTGTCGTAGCCGGTGAGCAGTGGTGGGAAGGCGTCGAATTCGGCCAGGGCGCGTTCGCCGATGCAGGTGAGGGTGAGGCCGCCCCAGGTGGGGTGTGAGGACGGGTGGCTCCAGCTGCAGTCGATGGTGGCGACGAGTCCGCGGGCGTAGGTGAGGGTGAGCAGACCGGCTGATTCCACAGCCGGTTCGTCGGCGCCGTCAGGGGTGAGGTGGGTGTTGGCGACGGCGTAGACCTGGGTGGGCTGTTCGCCGTCGAGGAGGACGTCGAGGAGGTCTGCGATGTGGACGGTGTGGTCCATGATGGCGCCGCCACCCGCGAGGGCCGGGTCGGCGAACCAGGGCCGTTCCAGGCTCGGGGGGCTGGAGTTGTTGACGCCGTGGACACTGAGGAGCCGGCCGAGGGTGCCGTCGGTGAGGGTGTGCCGCAGGGCTGTGAAGGCCGGGTGGAAGCGCACGGGGTAGGCGGTCATGAGGCTGACGCCGGCCTGCTCGCAGGCGTCGATCATGGCTCGTGCGTCTTCTTCCGTGGTGGCCAGGGGCTTTTCGCACAGGATGTGTGCGCCGGCGGCGGCGGCCTGTTCGACGAGTTGCCGGTGCCGGGCGTTCTCGCTGGTGACGATGACCGCCTGGGGGCGCTCTGCGAAGACCTCTTCATATCCTGCCCGGTAGGTGACGGCGAGTTGATCGGCCAGGGTCTTGCCGCGGGCCGGGTCGCCGGGCGGGGCATCGGGGTCGGTGGTGACGAGTTCGATGTCTGTGCGGTCGCGCAGCAGCTCGATGTAGGTTGCGGCGTGGACGTGGGCGAAGGACAGGACGGCGACCTTCATGGGCGGTTTCCTTCCAGGGGCTCTTGCTGACACGAGCCTTCGACTGCAACGGCCAGGCCGGTTGCTACGGACTGGCGGGCGGCTGCGGCGAGTCGGACGGCCGCCACTCCGTCCGATGCGTCGACCCTTGGGGCGGGCCCGCCCTTGAAGGCGGCTGCGAACTCGCGTATCTGGGTGGTGAACGGGTCTTCACCGAAGTCGCCGGTGGGTACCCCGTCGGCTTCGGTGCCTTGCTGCCCGACCAGGCGCAGTGACGGGTGGGCGAGGGAGTCGTGGGTGAGGGTGCCGTTGGAGCCGGCGACATGGAAGGTGTAGCGGAAGGGTGTGGCAGGTGGGCCCCATACGCCCAGAACCTGGGTGATGGCGCCGGATGCGTGGGTGAGGGTGGCGCTGCCGGTGGCCACGGGGCTCTCGGGCGCCTGGGCGTTGAGGTGTCCGCGCTGGGTGGCGTGGATGCTGACCACCTCTCCGAACAGCCACCTGGCGATGTCCATGTCGTGGAGCATCTGGTCGGTGACGATGCCTCCGGAGAGTGTGGGGTCGGCGAACCAGGGGCTCCATGTCGGATAGCGGCCGGTGCGGGTGAAGCGGGCCATCGCGACACGGCCCAGCGCACCGGAGTTGAGGGCGTGGCGGAGCCGTACGTAGGCGGGGAAGAACCGGACGACGTGTCCGGGGTACAGCTGACGGCCTGCCTTTTGTGCGGCATACGCCATCTCCAGGGCGTCAGCTGGGGCGAGCGCCAGGGGTTTCTCGCACAGTACGTCCGCTCCCGCCTCGAAGGCGGCCAGAGCGATGTCGCGGTGGGTGGTGGTGGGAGTGCAGATGTCGACGACCGTGGCCCACTCCAGTGCCTCGTCCAAAGTGGAAGCCTCGGTGGCTGCGAACTCTTCGGCGAGCTGGGCGGCTTGGCCGTCGGTCGAGAAGATGCGCACCCGTGCCCCGAGGGCGATCCAGGCGGGCAGGTGGGTGCGTGCGATGAAGCCGGCACCGATCACGGCCACGTCGAGTCTGTTCACGCTTCGGCCTCCGTGTCACTGCTTGCCGGGGCCCCTGTCCTCGTACTGATGGAGCCGCGTATGTGCTGCATGCTGCGGGGGGTGAGATCGGCAACGGTCCAGCGCGCTCCGGCGTGGGTGAGGTCGGCCGCGGTGGCGGTCGTTGTGACACCGACGATGTCCCGTACTCCGGCAGCTACAAGCGAGCGGACCCCCGAGGGCGAGTCCTCGAAGGCGAGGCACTGTTCAGGCCGGACCCGCAGGGCAGCGCAGGCCCTCAGGTAGCCCTCCGGCGACGGCTTGCCGCAGGTGATGTCCTCGGAGGTGACGACGACGTCGACCAGGCCGCGCACGTCGAGGACGTTTTCGAGGATGCGCCGGGCCCACTGGGCTCCGGCGCTGGTGACCACGGACAGGAGGTATTTCGTGCGCAGCTGCCGGATGAGCTCTGTGGCGCCGGGCACCACCTGAACGCTGTCGGCGTGATCCAGTGTGAAGGCTGTCATGGTGGCCAGCGCGGCGACCGAGTCTGTCCCCGTCCAAGGTCCTGGCACGCCCGTGATGACGTCAGCGGGGCGTCGCCCCATGTAGTGCTGCTCGTACTCGGCTTCGGTGATCTTCACTGCCCATGCGTCGAAGAATGCCTGCCAGGCACGCCGGTGCACGTCCTCGCTGAGCACCAACGTCCCGTCCAGATCCATCAGGACTGCCTTGCAGGCCGTGCCGGCGAGCCCTTTTCGCAGGCCGCTGCGCACGCCCGTCACGACGCGGTCCAACTGAACAAGAGTGCGCCTGCGCGGATCGGGCCGGTGACGGCGGGCGGCTGCGACGAGCCGGGCCGGCTGTCGAGCACGACGACAGGGCATATCGCGGACAGGCCATGTGCTCGGACCACGGCGGGGTCGAAGGTGAGCATGGCATGGCCTACCTCGACCTGCTCTCCTTCGGTCGCATGCGTGCGGAAGCCTTCTCCGTTCAGTCGAACGGTGTCGATGCCCACGTGCACCAGAACACCTGTGCCGCAGCGGGTTTTGATCACGAACGCATGCGGGTGCACTTTGGCCACTACGCCGGCGACGGGTGCCGCGACATCGAGGGGCCCGGGCTCCTGGGAAGGTTCGATCGCCAGTCCTGAGCCGAGCATCTGAGCTGCGAAGGCCGGGTCGGGCACCTTGCCGAGTGCTGCAAGATCACCGGTCAGCGGGGCGTATACGGCGAGGCTCACAGGATCTCCTTGATGTCCTCGGCCAGAGCGTCCGCCTCGGCGCCGACGACGACCTGCACGACGCCGGCCGAAACGAGCACCCCGAGAGCTCCTGCCTTTTTGAGGGCATCGACGTCGACGGCGCCCGTGTCGTTCACCTCGGTGCGGAGCCTGGTGATGCAGGCCTCGATATCGGCGATGTTGCCGGCCCCGCCGAGCCCCTCGACGATCAGCTGCGCTTTGGACATGGGTGCCCCTCCGAATGGATCACGTTGCGACTCAGTGCTACTGGTTATTACCAGTCATGACCACAAGATACCTCACTCCCGCGCCGGCGTGCAATGACTGAATGCCATGTGCATGTCAATTCTGCAACCTCCGCCCTCGGTTTCCCGGGGGCGGCTCCGTCACTGGTCGGTCAGGGTCATGTGCAGCTGGTAGCGGTCGGCGCGGAACCACGAGTAGGCGTGCTCGATGGGCTGGTCCCCGCTGTAGGCGATGCGGTCGAAGATCATGACGGAGGCGCCTGGGCGGATGCCCAGCAGTGCGGCGGTCTCCGAGGAGGCCGGCCCGGCCCCGACCGTCTGCTCCGCACGGTCGATGGGATGACCGAAGCGCGAGGCGAGAGTGTCGTAGACCGAGATCGTGAAGTCCACGCTGTCCAGCTCCGGTAGGAGGTCGGCGCTGTACCACGCGTCCTCGACGCAGATGGGGGTCCCGTCGGCCAGCCGCAGGCGGCGCACATGCCATGCCTGCTGCTTCTCGTTCATCTGCAGCGCGGTGGCGGTGGCGGGTGGCGGGGCGTCCTGGTTGATGGACAGCACCACGGTGCCCGGCTCCAGGCCCAGGCGGCGCATGTCCTCGTGGAACGAGGCCAGGCGGAGTTCCGAACGGTGCGCCCGCTCGGCCACGAACGTCCCGCGCCCGTGGACGCGGACCGCCAGGCCGTCGGCCACGAGCTGGCCGAGCGCCTCGCGTACCGTCACGCGGCTGACTCCGTGGTCGAGGCACAGCTGGCGCTCGCTGGGCAGCGCGTCGCCCGGGGAGAGCTGGTTGGTGCACATGTCGACCAGGATCGCGCGGAGCTGTGCATGTTTGGGCACCATGCCCTTGGCGGCAATCTGCTGTGCGGTCACTGCGGCCCCAATCTCGATCCGGGGGTGTGTCTGCGACCCCACTGGTTATGACCAGTATGCCTCACGCGTCCTTTCGCCGGGGCGGGATGGTCGCCCGGGGGGTTGGTGGCGGCCTGCAGGTGAGGGTTTTCCCATGTCTGACGCCATAGGCATTGACACCTGCGTGACGGCGGGACCATATTGAGGGCCAACTGGTCATGACCAGATAGTACCGGTCCTGTCCACTGGCTTCTCTTGAAGCCGTCCCCGGGCTGTGTCCCCGCCCGGCTCGTCTTTGCTCTCCTGCCCCCTCCTGCACACCTTTGAGGTCGTCATGAGCACCAGCACATCCCCATCCATCGGCCGCCGCCCGGGCCTGGCAGGCCTGCAGAAACTCGGCCGCAGCCTGATGCTGCCGATCGCCACGCTCCCCGCAGCAGGCCTGCTGCTCCGGCTGGGGCAGGACGACGTCCTGGGCCGCTTCCCCGCACTGCAGGACACCGCACACGTCATCTCCGCCGCCGGTGGAGCGCTCTTCACACATCTGCCGCTGATCTTCGCCGTCGGCATCGCCATCGGATTCGCGAAGAAGGCCGACGGCTCCACCGCCCTGGCCGCGGTGGTGGGATATCTCGTGCTGGAAGGCGTTTTCAAGGCCATGTCTCCGGTCGTCCTGGAAGGTCAGAAGGACCTGGCCGGGGAGCAGGCGCTGGTCAACTTCGGGGTCCTGGGCGGCATCGTCATCGGGCTGCTCTCGGCGATGCTGTGGCAGCGCTTCTATCGCACCGCACTCCCGCCCTATCTGGGCTTCTTCAGCGGACGCAGACTCGTCCCCATCCTCACCGCGGTGACCGCACTCGTCGTCGGCGTCCTGATGAGCCTGGTCTACCCGTTGTTCAACAACGGCCTCACCGCCGTCGGCGAGGCCGTCGACGAGAACAGCATCGTCGGCGGCGGCATCTACGGAACCGCGAACAAGCTGCTCATCCCCCTTGGACTGCACCACATCCTCAACTCCGTCGTGTGGTTCATCATCGGCGACTACAACGGTGCACACGGCGACCTGAACCGCTTCTTCGCAGGCGACCCCGAAGCCGGCATCTTCATGACCGGCTTCTTCCCGATCATGATGTTCGCCCTCCCGGCCGCAGCCCTGGCCATCTGGCGCGAAGCCCGCCCCGAGCACCGCAAAGCCGTCGGCGGCATCATGCTCTCGGCCGGACTCACCAGCTTCCTCACCGGCATCACCGAGCCGATCGAGTTCGCCTTCCTCTTTGTCGCCTGGCCCCTCTACCTCGTGCACGCCGTGCTGACCGGCACCTCCCTCGCCCTGGTCAACGCCCTCGACATCCACCACGGATTCACCTTCTCCTCCGGACTCATCGACTACGTCCTCAACTGGGGCAAGGCCACGAACCCCCTGCTGCTCATCCCGATCGGCCTGGCCTACGCCGCCCTCTACTACGTCCTGTTCCGTTTCGTCATCCGCCGCTGGAACCTGCGCACCCCAGGCCGTGAGGAAGAAAACCCGGACGCAGCCGAGGAGCGCCGTCCCGAACCCGCAATCTGACCGCCACGTCCCCGAACCACCCGTCGAAAGGAACCGTCCATGGCACAGCGCGTCGTCATCCTCGGCTCACGCAGCGGCCTGCACGCCCGCCCCGCCGCTACCTTCGTCCAGGCCGCCGCCCACAAAACGGTCCGCGTGACCGTGGCTGTCGACGGCAAGCCCCCGGTGGCCGCCGACAGCATGCTGGGCGTCATGACGCTCGGCGCAGCTTACGGCGACCAGGTCACCCTGACCGCAGAGGGTGACGGCGCGGAGGCTGTACTGGAAGAGCTGGCAGCCCTGCTGAGCAAGGAGCTCGACGCGTGAGCGCCTCCACCACGATGACCGGCTACGGCGTCAGCACGGGACTGGCGTCGGCACCTTTGATCCGTATGACGCCGCCGGTCATCACCGACCCCTGCGGGACCCCGGGCGACGACCCCGAGCACGAAGTGCAGCGTGTGCGGCAAGCCTTGGCCCAGGTCGCCGAACAGCTGGCCGCGATCGAGGCGAGCGGAACGACCGGCGCCATCCTGGAGGCCGGCGCCGCCATGGCCGGCGACCCCGCCCTGGTCCAGGCCGCCGCCGACCACATCGGCCAGGGCCTGCCCACCGCGCACAGCCTCTCCCTCGCCGTCGACGGCTACTGCAGTCAACTGGAGAGCCTCGGCGGCTACATGGCCGAACGAGCCACCGACCTCCGCGACATACGCAACCGCGCCGTCGCGCTCCTGCTGGGTGTGCCCATGCCCGGCATCCCACGACCGGGCCACCCCTTCATCCTGGCCGCCGAAGACCTCTCCCCGGCCGACACCGCGGGCCTGGCCGACAGCGAAGCGGTGGGGCTGCTCACCGAAAGGGGAGGCCCGACCAGTCACACAGCCATCCTCGCCCGCAGCCTGGGACTACCCGCCGTCGTGGGCTGCTGCGAAGCCGCCACTCTGTCCGACGGCACTCCCGTCATCCTCGACGGCGAAGCCGGTACCGTCGAAGCACACCCCTCGTCCGAACGCCGGCAGCAAGCCCTGGAACACGCGCGCTCCCGACAGCAACCTCGTACACACGGCCCCGGACGCACCGCGGACCAGCACGCCATCGCGCTCCTCGCCAACATCGGCACGCCCCGCGATGCCTCCCGGGCAGCCAGGGCCGACAACGAAGGCGTGGGCCTGTTCCGTACCGAATTCCTCTTCCTGGACCGCCGCGAGGCGCCCACCGTCGACGAGCAGATCCACGCCTACACCCAGGTCTTCACGGCCTTCACGGGCCGCGTCGTGACCGTCCGCACCCTGGACGCCGGCTCCGACAAGCCCCTGCCCTTCCTGCGGCTTCCTGCCGAGGACAACCCCGCCCTGGGCGTCCGGGGCCTGCGCACCTCGACGATCGAGCCCGGCATCCTCGAAACCCAGCTCAAGGCACTCGTGGCGGCACAGCAAAGGACCGGCGTGCAGATGAAGGTCATGGCACCCATGGTCTCCACCGCGCAGGAAGCCGCACAGTTCGCCGACCTGGCCCGCGGCCACGGAGTACAGACCGTCGGCATCATGATCGAAGTACCGTCGGCAGCCCTTCTCGCGCACGAGGTTCTGCGGCACGTCGACTTCGCCAGTATCGGCACAAACGACCTGGCCCAGTACACCCTCGCCGCAGACCGCACGGCTCACACCCTCGCCCACCTTCTGGACCCCTGGCAGCCGGCCCTTCTCACCCTCATCTCCCAGGTGTGCAGCGCCGCAAGGGCACTCGGCCGCCCCGTCGGTGTCTGCGGTGAAGCGGCCGCCGACCCGCTCCTCGCCCCCGTCCTGGCCGGGCTGGGCGTGAGCAGCCTCTCCATGGCCGCCCCGGCTGTTGCCGCCGTGCGCGATGCGCTCGCCCGGCTCACGTTGCACGAGTGCAAAGAGCTGGCCACGGGCGCGCTCAGCGCCGGGGAACCCCGCACAGCACGGCGGATGAGTGGCACCTTCCTCGGCGCAGCGAGCGAACGGCAGGAGGCCTGACGTGGAGGTGGTGATCCGCCCCGACGCCGAAGACGCAGGCCGCACCGTCGCCGGCATCATCCACCGCGCGATCGTCGCAGGTACCAGGACCCTGGGGCTGGCCACGGGTTCCTCACCCCTGGGCATCTACCGCGACCTGGTCCGCCGCCACCGCCACGAGGCCCTCAGCTTCGCCGGCGTCGACGCCTTCCTGCTCGACGAGTACATAGGGCTCCGACCCGCCCACCCGCAGTCCTTCCTCGAGGTGATCCGCCGCGAACTGGCCGACCACGTCGACCTCGATCCCGCCCGGGTCCACGCCCCCCAGGGAACGGCATCGGACCCGCGCCAGGAGGCCCGCCGCTTCGAGCGCGCCCTCACGGCAGCGGGCCCGGTCGGCGTGCAGATCCTCGGGATCGGCGTCAACGGCCATATCGGATTCAACGAGCCGGGCTCCTCGCTCGTCTCATGCACCCGGATCAAGACCCTCACCGACGCCACCCGCCGCGACAACGCACGCTTCTTCGGCGGAATCGACGAGGTGCCAAGGCATGTCATCACCCAGGGGCTGGCCACGATCGGCGCGGCATCCCACCTCGTACTGATCGCCACCGGCCCGCACAAGTCCCACGCGGTGGCCGCCGCCGTCGAAGGACCCGTCAGCGCGATGTGCCCCGCTTCCGTCCTTCAATTGCATCCGCATGTCACGGTGGTCGTGGACGAGCTCGCCGCAGCCCGACTGGAACAACAGCCCTACTACCGTGAGGTCGCCCGCTGCAAGCCCGCCGGCCAGGGGTACTGATGAGCCGCCCCGCCGATGTGGTCGCCGTCGATCTCGGCGGCACCACCATCAAAGCCGCGCGGTTCGACGCGCAAGGGGTGACCGAGGAGACCCTCCGGCTGGCCACCCCGTCCAGCCAAGGGCCTCAAGCGGTGGTCGCGGCGGTCGTGCGGGCGGCCACTGCTCTCGTGCGTGCCCGTACCGCAGCCGTCGGCCTGTGCGCCCCAGGGCTCATCGACGCCCGCGCCGGCGTCGTCCGGTACGCCGCGAATCTGGGACTGCGCGACACCTCCCTTGCCGCGGCGGTCGCAGACAAGCTCCGTATCCCCGTCACACTCGAACACGATGTGCGGGCAGCCTGCCTCGCCGAGCAGCGGCTCGGACTCGGCGCCGACGTACAGGACCTGCTCGTCGTCGTACTCGGCACCGGCATCGCCGCAGGGATCGTCAGCAACGGACGACTCGTGGAGGGTGCCCACGGCTTCGCCGGCGAATTCGGCCACATCCCTGTCCACCCCGACGGTGAGCTCTGCGCCTGCGGTCAACACGGTTGCGTAGAGGCGTACGCAGCAGCCGGCGCCCTGGTCCGCCGCTACCGCCGCACCGGAGGCACCGCCGACAACGCCGCCGACATCACCGCACAAAGGGACACCGATCCCGAGGCCGCACGGCTCTGGGCCGAGGGAACCGACGCTCTGGGAAGAGCGCTCGTCACCGCGACAGTCCTGCTGGACCCGCAGCGCATCGTCCTGGCCGGCGGCATGACCGCTGCCGGAGATGCGCTCGCGGAGCCCGTCCGGCACTCCCTGCAGAGCGGACTCGCCTGGCGCACCGCCCCCGCGGTCGACATCTCGCCGCTGGGCGCGGACGCGGGACTCCTCGGCGCGGCTCTACGGGCCGCCGAGGCTGCAGGCGCACGCTCATTCCTACGGAGCACATGCTGAGCCCGGCCCGCGGCCGGTCCCGCCCGGTGCGACCGCCGGTTCCGGCAGTGCCGACATCGCAGCTGTACGCCTGCCCCGCATGAAAGGAGCACGTCACCCGTGTGGCCCCGAAAACGCAGCCACCGACCTCCCCGGAGGCTGCAGCCCGAGCTCGACGACGAGCCCCTCGCCCGCGCCCTGACACATCTGGGAGCCCAGATAGCGGCCCAGGGCAACAACTTGGCCGAATGCAACGACCGCGGCGCCCTCACCTATCCGATAGAGCAAGCACTGCGCGACCCGGGGAAGGACTGGGACCGGCGGATGCACCGCCTGCTCGTTTTCAGCAACCTCCCCGAAGCGCACGTCCTGGCCGGCCACTGGCGCACCTGGAATCCCGCCAGTGCCGACGCCATGCTCCTGCAGGCCCTCGCCGGCATCGCCCAGGCCCGTTCAGGCGGCCCCACCGGCGATCTCAGCACCACGATCGCCCTGTGCAGGGATGCCGCTGAACTGGCACCTGAGGACCCTGCCCCATGGGTGGCCATGCTGAGCTACTACCGGCTGGTGCGGGCGCCCGGGGCCCAAGTGCAGCCCATATGGAACGCCGTGAAATCGCGCGATCCATGGAACCGGGAAGCTCACTGGCAGATGCTGCAATACGTCTCCCCGGAGGAGTGCGGGTCCCATGTTCTGACCGTTCAGTTCACGGACTCAGTGGCTGTCTCCGCTCCCGCGGGCTCTCCCGTAGCAGCCGTAGGCCTCACTGCCGGCCTGAGCCGGTACCGAAGGGCTCTGTCAGCAGGAGGCATCACGGCACTCGCCGCACGCCGACACTGGGACCAGCCCCACGAACGCGCCCTCGTCGACGATGCCCTGGCCAGCTGGATACAGCCCGGCTTTCTCAGGCATGCAACAGCCCTTCTCGACCTGAACCTTCTCGCCTACGTGCTGGCGAAAGCCGCACGCCTGCAGGAAGCATGGCCGGTCTTCGAGGCAACCGCAGCGGTCGCCGCCTCCTGGCCCTGGGAACTGGACGGCGCCCCCCTGCAAGAGGTCCAGGAATGGCACTCTCGGGCGTTCAGGGCCAGGAACAGGCGCTCACCACGGTGACTCGGCATACGCAGCCCGGGACACCGCAACGGTCCTTCCCGGGAAGTCCACCCACGGTGCTGCCGCAAGGCGCAACAGGATCGGCAGCGACGTGCCCGCTCCGCCACGAATTACGCACAAGATTCGGGCCGATTTCCGCGAAATCGAAATTGACAACCCCGCCACCGCGGCCCAAACTGGTCATATCTGGTAATTACCAGTTTATGGGCCATCGCTCGGCGGCCGCGACGACCGCTCGTCGCATCCGCGGAAACCCGAGGTTGTGATGACTGCTCAAGCACCCCCTGAACCAGTAGGGCCGGTCGAACTGCACGCACTGAACCCGGATTGCGGGGCCACAAGGACCGACCAGCTCTTCTGCGAAAGTCACGGGAACGCGGCAGGCGACCCGCGCGACCCCCACCTCGCACTGGTGAGTGCCGGTGCCCGGGACGTCAGCCGGCTGCGACGCCTTGCGAAGGAATTCCTTACCGACCTGAAACTGTCGCCTGCGGCACGCGACGACGCTCTCCTCATCATCTCCGAGCTCGTCACCAATGCGGTACTCCACGCCCTGCCACCGACTGCTCTGCGAGTGCGCTGCATCCAGCGACAAGTCCTGCGAATCGAAGTCACTGACGGCGGCCCGCAACCCGATCCACCGCCCAGAGTCGACGAGCAAGGGGAACATGGTCGTGGCATGCAGATCGTGGCCGCCATGGCGATTCGCCACGGCACGGTTACACACGCAGGCGGCGCCACCCGCTGGGCAGAGCTGCACCCCTGATGAGCACGCTGCCGGCCCTGCGAGAGTGGCACCTCTCCCTGTTCCAGACGCCCGGTCGGGTAGGTCGTAGCCCCGGTGCCCATGCGAGTACCGCTGTGGCGTCCATGCAGGCCTCCAGCCCGAGAATTGCCGCCGATATTGGCGTGCCGCTGTCGTGGCCGGACGCGGCCGTCCTCGACAAGGTGGCCGCCGTCCTGCGCACTGTGTGAGGACCACGAAGAGCGGTCCGCCCGGTCGACGTGCGAAGGACTCCCGGGCGGACTCCGTTCCCCACGCTGCCCTGTCGCCGGCCGGGACACCGTGAACACGGCCGCAGTCTGGGCCGAACGAGGCAGCCCCCGATCGCTGCCGCGCGATATGCCGTTCTGGTGATGACGAGATCGGCCGGTGCCGCCCGTCGCCCCACTCGCTCCGGCGTTCAACTGAGTGAGGGGTTTCAGGGTTGGGGCGTGCATGTGTGACGGTCACGGAGGAGCTGCTGGCCCGGCGTCGGCGTCCCCCACACGCTTGCGGGCGCGGAGTCCGGGCGAAGGCTTGACCGTCACCCGGCCCAGGTCCGCCCGGGTTACAAGCGCAACGGTAGACCGGTCTCTGCGGATCTCCACCACAGCCGGCGTACCGAGCGCCGTCACCTGATGGGGCTTCGTGGAGTTCCCCGAGGTCGCTCTGCTTGCCCGGTCGGTCGGGTGGTTGACGAAGGGGTGGGCGGGAGCGGCCTTCCTTCGGCGTCGTGACGTGGTGGTGCCAGATGTGGCTTGACGTTGCCCCTGGGGGCAAGGTTCAGGTTGATCGCACCATGATGATCAGTGAAGTCGCTCGACGCGCGGGTGTGACGACGAAGACGGTTCGCTATACGAGTCGTTGGGGTTGATCACTCCTGCTCGGCTCGCCAACGGCTACCGCGAGTACTCCGAGCACGAAGCGCGGATGGTGCGCGAGGCCCGGGAGTTGAACCGATTGGGGATTCCGGCCGAGCGGACACGTCCGCTCCTCGAATGCCTGGCCGACGGCCGGGAGCACGCGGACGACTGTCCGTCCTCGCTGGCCGGCTACCGCGAGGCCATTGACGACCTGGCCCTGCGGATCGAGGAGCTCACCGCCCGTCGGGCGGTGCTGATCCGGCATCTGCACCATGCCGCCGCCACAGCCGCGCCGACCGGCCCGGTGCTGAAGGGAGCACCATGAGCCACTGACCCGCCTCCCCGCAGGACCTGCCTGTCCCCGAGGACGACGGCGCGGCCGCTCATGTCCCGGGTCGGCGGGTGCCGGACATCGAGCTGCCCAGCACCGCGGACGACACCATCGCATTGCATGCCCTGGGCGGGGGCCGGTCGATCGTCTACTGCTACCCGCTCACCGGCCGCCCCGACGCAGACCTGCCCGAAGGCTGGGACAACATCCCCGGAGCGCGCGGGTGCACCAGCCAGGCATGCGACTTCCGCAATCACCATGACGACCTCACCGCCGGCGCGTGGCCCGCGTGTTCGGCCTGTCCAGCCAGGACACCTTCTACCAGAAGGAGGTGGTCGACCGGCTGCGGCTCCCCTTCTCGATGCTACCGACTGTCCGAGATGGCGAGGGTCAGGGACAGGTCGGATCCCCAGTGATCTTCACCAATTGGGGGGTGACTCTAGGGAAGGTCCAGATGCGGCCCAGGGTGCTGGTGGCGGTCACCGTGGTTGCGTCCAAGGTGACTTCGGTGAACGGATTGGACGAGCAGGAGACCGCGATCCATTCCAAGGTGTTGTGGTCATCGTCCCGAGTCAGGGCAACCCAGCCGATACTGCCGTGGTCCGATGATTCACCTGCCAGGGCACGGCTTCCGGCGTAGGTGCATGAGGCAAACGTCGTATCGACGTCCATCCATTTGCCGGGGGTCCACGCGGTGGCCCGTAGGACCTCCCACCACTGCCAGTCCTCGGCCCGCATGTCATGGAGCCGACCTGCGGGGGAGAACCGCACGAGTTCCATTACCGACAGGGATCCGTCGGAGAACATGATGAAGTCGCCGTGGGGCGCCTCCCGGGCACGCCAACGGTCATGCACCAGGTCGGCGTTGGGTGTCGCGTCGGGGGAGCTCACACCCGCAATGATGACATCGAGGAACAGCGAGGAGAGGGCTGCATCGGTCAACCATTCCCTCGGCCCACCAGAACTCGAACCACAGGCCCGCCCGGGCGGGGCCGGCGGCCACCGTCTCTGCCCCCTCACCCCGTGCGCTGAGCGCATGACCCGCCAACCGGAGCGCCCGTCCACCACTGAGTCACACCCACTACGCAAAATCACGATCTTCGGCTGGAGTACTGGGAGTACGGGCAGGCCATGAGCGGATCGCGGCGCCGCTCGTGTCAGTGCTGTGATCTAGGTTGCCCCCATGGCCGACTTCAAGGACTTCAACTTCAAGCTCGTCGTCGTCGAGCAGCTGATGTACACCGACGAGAGGCTGACGCCTCGGTTCCACCTCGCCGACCTCCTGCGGGAGAAGGGACTCGGCGACGATCCCTGGGACTACGCCTACCGGCACGGGCTGGCGTACAAGGTGGTGCCGGAGGCCCGCAGCCACTTCGAGTCGCTGGAGATCGGCGACGAACTCCTGGCCACCGTCGAAGAGCTGGTCATGGACGGCGGAAACGAGGTGTACACCGAGTGCTCGCCGATCTGGGACGGCGAGGACGACCTGTACGACATCGCCTCACTCGATGACCTGGAACTGCTCCCGAACCTCCGCCGCGTAGTCGGCTCGGAGTTCCTGGGCGCGGAGTTGCAGGACACCCTCCGCGCCCGCGGCATCATCGCCGACTAGCCAGGAGCCCGACCACAGCAGGCACTTCCCACCTCCCAGGGCGCCGTCCGCCCCGCGGGCGCCCCGGGGCGCCCGCGGGCCAACTGTTGCTGCAGGGGTCGGGAGGGCTGGGCCTCCCGCCGGGCCGCTTCGTCGGCGTGGACGCCAGGACGGTCCGGACGCGGATCACCGGTCTCCTGCCCGGCGCGGGCGAGCTTTGGCCGGCCGCTTCGCGCCTCGGGGCGGGCCGGCCCATTCCGCGCCGGCCCGGGGGAGAGCCCGCGCTGCGCGCCGCAATGGGCGTACGGGCGTGTATCGGAAGTCAATCGTGCGCATAGGGTGTCGGCATGTCGCTGAGCCACATAGTCCTCTCGTCTGGTCGTTCGATCGAGCTCACCGAGCTGCGGATGTCTTCGACCTATGGGGGGATGCTGGAGGGCTACCCGTGCAAGCGCATCAACGACATGAAGGTCACTGGCCTCCAGCGGGAGGCCGAACGCGCGTTTTCCTTCGCGCCGGTCCATCTCGTTCCGCCCTATCGCGAGTACCCGGACCAGACCGCCGGCCCCTTCGGCCCTGTTGAGGTGCTGCCTTCCGTGGCTTGCATTGGCGTCTTCCGCTCGACAACACTCGCTCCTGAGCTCGACCCGGTACTGCACCATTCCGCCCTCACCGTCGCCTGGTTCCAGCCCGTCCCGGATGTGCCGTCGGGCGAGGACGCTGATCTTGCTCTTCGCAGCATTCACTGGGAGGAGCTGGCCCAGGACTACGAGCTGTAGCGACACGTGCTGATCACAGCCACTCGTTGGGTTCGACGTTGCCGCGGGGCAGTGAGTAGTGGTCCACGCCGCGGTCGTTCGTTCTGCGGATGAGTGCCACGTCGTCGCCGTCGAAGATCAGCGCGGCGACACGGATCTTGATCCGGTGGAATGCCGTCGTCTGTTCGTCGGACATCAATTCTCTCCTCCCCTTGGTGGGCTGATGCGGCGTCGGGCCGGGTGAGCGGAGAATGCGCTGCTGCGGGGAACAGAGTTCATGAGCGCGCGCGGACTGGTCCACTTCCACGCGCACTTCGCCAATCTGCTCGCCGACGGCCAGCCGGTGGACTTTGCGGACTTCGGGCTCGCGTTGAGCCGCGGCTTCGAACTCTCGGCGGAGGAGTGCGATTTCCTCGCTGATCACCTCGTGTACGACCCTCCTACGCGCCGAACCACCTGCTTCGCCACCACCTGCCGGACGGCGTGCGTGGTGGTACCGAACACGGGGCCTTTCTGCGTGCATGGGTCGATGGCCGTCGCCCCGCCCACGTTCCGTTCGACATCGGCGCGATCATCGACCGTCACGCTCCGCACGCAATCGTCCTGGACGGCTTCCATCATCGACTGCTGACTCAGAGCAAGCACGCTCCCTTCCCCGCGGCTGAGGTCCAGCGGGCCCTGTCCAGCACGTCAAGGTCAGGGAAGTGAGAGCCCGTTGCTCCGCTCTGGTCAGCCGACCGCGGCGCGTTCAACCTGTGCCTTGGTGTGGGCCAGGCGGTAGGACTCGGTGCCGGTCTGGATGATGGCGCCGTCGAAAGTCAGCCGGTCGACGGTGGCCGCGTTTCCGCCGTGCCCGGTCCTCGCTTCGCTGCGGCCGGCACCGCCGGGCACCGGGCCCGTGGTCGCGCCCCGCAGGGGCACGACAGCTCATGCGCCTTGCGGCGCGGAAGGACGCCCCGGACCTTTGAGCTGCCTCGGCCCTGTCGGCGGTGGTGGAAGCGTGGTCGAGGGGGCGGAAATTCATGTGAGGACCGGCCGGGGTGTGCCGTACGGTCCGTCTATGCCGGAGCGAGCACGAATTTTCACCCTGTCCGAGACGATTGCTCGGGCGTTGGCCGACACGCCGGCGCTGTCCGGGCGTGTGCACCGGTTCGAGGAGGTACGGGGCCTCGCGCTGCCGCAAGGGGGTTTGTTCGTCGCACGGTTGCCGGACGAGGCGTGGGCTTCCCCTGCAGGGGTGGACGGCGGCCGCCGACGGGACCCGGTCTTCGAACATGTGGACGCGTGGGGGAGGGCACGTCCTGGTGCCGACTTCTCCGCGGCATGGTCGCGGTTCGGCTGGTTGCATGACATCTGGCCGCCAGCTGTGTGCCTCGGGTTGCTGCGCACATTGGCCGACTGTGAGCATCCGGTTGCGTACTACCACGACATGGAACGCGGCGATGATTTGTACTACGCGTTCAGTTGGCTGGCCGGCGCCGGCGAGGAATTGGTGGTGGAGCAGACGTTCCTGCTGGGCCCCGAAGAGTGCACGATCGCCTTTCGGCAGGAAGAAGTGGCACCGGCGGCCCGAGCGTCCGCGTTGGAGACTGCGCTCCTGCACCTGGGCCTCGCGCCCACGATTCAGTTCTTCTGGCCGGAGGATGAACTCCCGGAGTCGGATTGGCCGCTTCTCGAGTCAACTTGACCCAGCCCTGAAGGGCCGGGTTTGGAGGTAGGGCGCCACTGGCGGTGACGTGGCCTCCTCCGTCCAGACACCCCTGTGGGGTGGCAGGGACGCGTGACTCACGCCCCGCAGTCCACGCAGCCTCGCCCTTGCGGGCGATGTTGCGGGAAGCGTTCCGGTCAGCGTGGGCAACGACCCCGCAGTTCCGGCAGGTGAAGAGGGCTTGGTTTGCGCGGGGGAGCCGTACGAGCTTCGGGTTACCGTCACCTGAGCCCGACCGAGCCCTCGTACTTGCCAGGGCTGGTCGGTCAGCTGGTCCTCAGCGCGGCAGCGACGTCGTGGACGGAGAAGCTATTCAGGGTTTCCAGTCTCACCGACCTCGGACGAACGTGGCCGCGACGCGGGCCCTCGGCCTGATTCGCGCCTACGCAGCACGGGACCGTGCGGCGATCGTCGAGCACCTCGCGCACCTCATGTCCGGCGTGGGCGGGCCGGGAGCCCCGGCCCGCCCACCGCGGCATCAGGCCGCCAGCGCTTCGCGGAGTGTTGAGGGCTTGAGTCCGAAGGTGTCGCGGAGATCGCTGTCGTCCACGAGGAACGGACGCTCGGACATGTAGCTCATCTCGGCGAACTCCCGCCACAGTGGGTCGGTGAAGGACAGCAGCGCCGTATCCCGTTCGGTGAGCGGCTCCAACCGCGGTTCGGGCGCTCCGTGGAGTTCGGCGAGGTCGGTCGCGGCCTGGCGCAGGGTCGTGGTGATGACCG
This sequence comes from Streptomyces sp. NBC_00390, assembly GCF_036057275.1. NCBI lineage: Bacteria > Bacillati > Actinomycetota > Actinomycetes > Kitasatosporales > Streptomycetaceae > Streptomyces > Streptomyces sp. NBC_00390. The sequence goes on from NZ_CP107945.1 coordinate 8,438,717, forward strand.
GGGCGTGCCAGCCCCGTCCCCAGGCCCGCTCGTCGCCGCTGACCGCCACCAGCGCCGCTGCGACGTCCTCGGTGTACGAAAACGAGTGTGCCGCATCGGGGTTGCCGTGGACGAGAGCCAGTTCACCCTCGCGGACCCGGGGCGCGACCAGCAGCGTGAACGCTGAGACTGCGCCTGGGCCCAGGTACTGGCCGGCTCGCACTTCGGTGGCCCGCAGCCGCCCTTCGTCGTGGGCATCCTTTGCCTGCTGCCACAGCTGGGCCCTCACCCGGCCCTTTCGGGTGTGCGGGGCCATCGGGGTGCGCTCGGTGACCGGCCCGGTGGTCTGCTGATAACCGTAGAGGTTGCCGAGCATCACGTAGTCGGCCCCGGCCCGCTCGGTCGCGGCGAGGATCGAGGCGAACAACGGCGGCATGGTCTCTGGCCAGGTCTGGTAGGCGGTCATGGCGGCGTTGAAGACCGTGGTCGCTCCGGCCAGTGCCTCGGCGAGCTCGCCGGTGTGGCCCGCGTCCAGGGCGATCCGTTCGATGCCGGGGTGGTCAGGGCCACTGCCGCTGCGGGTGATGAGGCGGACCCGCTTGCCGCTGTCGGCCAGTTGCCTGGCGGTCGCGACCCCGGTCGCGCCTGCCCCGATGACGACTGTTTCAGCCATGACGTTGTCTCCGTTTTCCTCAAGAATGGAACGCTTCCTTGGAAGGGAAACGTGGTTCGCGGGGGCCCGACCGCTCGCCCAACTGTGCCGTGCGGACGCGCGGTAGGGTCAGTGGCCTGAAAGCCACGAGATCCAAGGATCTAGCCATGCATCGTGTCGCCGTCCTGGCCGTCCCTGCGGTCAAGCCCTTCGACTTGTCCATGCCGTCGACGCTGCTCGGCGCCGCCGAACTCGGCGGACGCCCCGGCTATGAGGTGACGGTGTGCACCGCCATGCCCGGTACGGTCGCCGCCTCCGGTGGTATCGAGGTGGTGATCCGGCACGGCCTTCAGATGGTCGCGGCGGCGGACACGGTGATCGTTCCCTCGACCGCGAGCCGGCACGACGCGGAGCCGGCCGCGCTGGACGCCTTGCGGGAGGCGGCCGCCGCGGGAAAGCGTGTTGCCTCGATCTGCAGCGGTGCCTTCGTCCTCGCCCAGGCCGGGCTCCTCGACGGCCGTGTCGCCACTACCCACTGGGCCTTGGCCGAGGAACTGCAGCGCGCCTTCCCTGCGGTACGCGTGGACGCCGACCGGCTGTTCGCCGAGGACGGACGGATCCTCACCGGTGCAGGCTCGGCCGCCGGGATCGACCTGTGCCTGCACCTGATCAGCTCCGACTACGGCGCGGCCGTGGCCAGTACGGCGGCCCGCGCAGCTGTCGTCACCCCGGTGCGCCACGGCGGGCAGGCGCAGTTCGTGCAGACCCCACTACCGGCCGAGACCGATTCCTCATTGGATGCGGCCCGCATCTGGGCACTGCAGCACCTGGACCGGCCAATCTCTCTGCACGACCTGGCCGGTCAGGCCAAGGTCAGTGTGCGGACCCTGACCCGCCGCTTCACAGCCGAGACTGGTGTGACCCCGTTCCAATGGCTGCTCCAGCAGCGGCTGCTGCGGGCCCGCGAGCTGCTGGAGACCACCGATCTCACCATCGACCATGTGGCCCGGCGCAGTGGTCTCGGCTCCGGCGAGTCGCTCCGCCAGCACCTGAGTCGCCAGATCGGCATGACCCCGGCAGCCTACCGCGGCGCCTTCACCCAGCGCCCGAGCGTGAAGACCGGTCCGTGACCGCGCGACTCGGCCCGGACGTGGCGTTTCATAGGTGGTTGTCCCGTCCTCAGGTAAGTCCGGGCATTGACAGGTCCCTGAACCGCAGTGCCCGGACTCGGCCGAGACGCTGAGAGCCGATGCGTCTCACTCAAGCCCGGGCATTCGTGTCTCGGGATCGTCCTGGTGCGCATGTCGGCGGCCGGAGGGGCGATCGTAGACTCGCGCGCCATGGAAGAGATCTTCAGGCTCGGAGAGATCAGCTGCCCATCGGGGACCCTGGTCATCGTTGACGGCGGTCATCTGGGGTTGTGGAGCGGAGAGCGGTCGCCGGCGGAGATCGATCCTGCTCTGCTTGGCGTTGACAACCCGGCGATGGCTGCCGAAGTGCACACCTCGGTCGACTTTGCCGTGGTCGGCCCGGACGCATTGTCAGCGGCCCGCAGCTTCGACCGGCAGCCAGGTGTCATGCTCTACGACATCCCGGTTTCTCGGGCAGTGGAGCTTGGGAGGATGTTCGCAGAGCACTGTCTGGCCGCTGGTCTGGACGCTCGCTTGGAAGCGTTGCCGAACCGCGAACCACATGCACAACGCGCGCGTCGTACTGCCGTTGAAGACGGCGGCAGTTTCCTGATGTTCGGGGTGCCTGTCGTTGTGGTGGGAGGGGTGCCCAGCGATCGTCATCTGCCGGTGCTTGCTTCGCGGGCCGACTTCGGAGACGGTGTCGGACCGCGCTGGTCTGAGATATCGGTTCGCATGAGCGCAGTCGAAGCGGAGTCATCCGTGCTGCTGGGCGACATCCGCGTCGACTGGGCCCGAGTGCTCTTCGGCGATGCCGATGCCCTAAACGCCTGGCAGCACGACGAGCCTGTGGACGGCTTGGCCGACGTCGCGTTCTGGGGTGCTGCCGCAGAGGAAGCCGCCGCGACGTTCGCAGCACCGGAACTGGGCGAACCCGGCGAGGACGGTGTCCGCGGGTGGACCGGGCTGGCCGTGGTGGAGGCGATGGAGAAGGCTCTCGCTATGCAGAGCTGGAAGGAGGAAACCGGGCGCCGCATGATGGTGGACTTCCGGCCTCATTCCCATCATTGGCAGGTCATGCGGCAGGTTCGCGCCTCTGAAGTCGAGGCCGGAACTGTGGATGTCGGCGACGCCCGACTGCTTTGCGCGATGACGAGCTGGGGCGACGGCTACTTTCCCGTGTCGGCCGACCTGGATGCGTCGGGTGCTGTGGTCGCGGTTCGGGTGAGCTTCTCCGACGCGACTGAGTAGCCGTCTTGCGTGCGTGGAGGCCGGGGCGGTGAGGGGCGTTGACGGGCGATGCCCGGGACTGGGGTCCCGGTCAGCGTTCATGAGGATGCGGGCCATCGCCCGCGACCTGCTGCCCGATCCCGGCCGCTCGATCACCTCAATCGCGAAGCTGCTGGGCGTCTCCCCGGGCACCCTCTGCAACCACATCCCGGACTTGAGGGAACTGCGCGCGGCGCCGTCCCGCACCAGCTCGAAAGCAGCCCGGCCAAGATCCCGTGAGCGGCCCGTACGATGAGCCCATGACCAGCAGCACCACAGGGAGTCGCCGCCCCGCGGGGCCGTTGTTCGTGCTGCTGGTGATGGCGGTGCTTACCGGCATGCTGGGCATGCACGCCCTGGGTCCCCTCGGGACGCCGTCCGCGCAGCGGAACGCCGGACACGACATGGTGATGGCGCAGATGGCGGGCGCACCGCATGCGAGCGAGGGATGCTCGCACACCGATGGCGGGCCGGGTCATCTTGATCACGCGGATGAGGCGTGCGCGGCGGCCGGTATCGGCTCCCCGTACGCTCCGCCCGCGCTGACCAGCGCTGTGCTGGATACGCCCTTCGCTTCTGCTCCGGCGGCGAGGGTTGCGGCGGCCGCCGAGAGCGGGCGGGCACCGCCCGACCTTTCTGAGCTGCAGCTTCTGCGGATATAGAGCGGCCCGCACGGCACTCCCTTGCCCGGATGTTCCGGTGAGTGGTGCCGCGCTTTCGCACGCCCTCATGTCTGCGAAGTCCGCGCCGCCCAGTCGTGGCTGCGCGTGAAGGAGTTGCACCATCATGCACAACACGCGTTCCCTCATCCGCCGTACTGCCGCCGTGGCTGCCGCAGCGGCGGCGGGGCTCGTCCTAGCCGCCTGCGGCGACGGCGGCGACAGCTCGGCCGGACACGACGGCCACGTCACGAAGTCCCCGTCCGCCTCGGCGCCGGCCTCGCAGAGCCAGCACAATGCTGCTGACGTCGCCTTCGCCCAGGGGATGATCCCCCACCACCGCCAGGCCGTGGAGACCTCGAGGCAGCAAACAGGCGCCGGAGCCTTCTTTCGGGTTCGATGACCTGACAGCCGGCCTCCGATAGATGAAGCCCGGTAGCCCATAAGACGAAGGGGTAATCACCTTCAGCACACCCGCACCAGCCCCGCTCGCGCCCGCTGCTTGACCCGAAGGCTGCATGGGGGTGGGACAACCAGTGGGTGGTAGCCGCCCTCACTGGCCAGGTGGCCCTAATGGCCGGCGCTGATGAGTCATCGGAAGAGCCTGTTCAACGCCGGGCTGTTCGTGCCGGAGGGCCGCAGTCACAGCCACCGGACCATGCGCGCAGCCCGGGTCACGACCGCCGCGTAGCCGACGCCGAGCACGAGAGAGGCAAACAGGGCCGTGAGTGGGAAGTCCTCCTGGAGGTAGGGGTAGACCTGGTAGTGCGTCAGGTAGATGTAGAGGGAACTGCTTGCGAGGACGCCGGCGAGCGCGCTGAGCGGGCTGATGCTGGGCAGGGTCGGCACCCAGATCAGCAGCCCCAGCCCGGCGATCACGAGTGCCGTGCGCAGGGGCTGGTCCTGGAACAGGCCGGGCAGCGTGAGCAGCAGCACGGCTGTGAGCAGGGCCCGTTGCCGCACGCTGCCGGCTCGTGCGGCCGCCCACCCGAGTGCGAACAGCCAGAAGACCACTGAGGGGCTCAGCTGGGGACGGGCGGATGCCAGCCCCAGCAGGTCGTAGCGGCCGACGAGGCCGACGGCCATGAGCGCCAGCGGCACGCCGAAGACGTATCGCCGCTCCAGGCGGTCCAGCAGCGGTACGGCCATGATTGCGGCGAGGACGACGAGGTAGTAGACCAGGGCCTCCACGAACCAGTAAGCCCAGTCGAAGCGGTCGTTCCCCTGGGAGAGCAGGCTGTTGAGCAGCACTGCGTTGGCCGGGTCGTAGAAGTCGGTCAAGACCACCGCGCCGGTGATCCACACCATGCTCGGTATCGCGATGCGGGCGATGCTGCGCCACAGGTGCCGGACGCGCTCGCGGCGTGCGGCGTTGGTCAGTTGGAAGCGGGCGAAGTTGTAGCCCGCGATGCCGATGAGGATGTGGGCGAAGCCCTTGATCTCGAAGACCTGCACGTGCGAGCCGACGATGAGGACGATGCCGACCGCGCGCAGCGCAATGCCGGTCTCCAAGGTGCGGCGCGTCCGCCAGGACTGCGGGGTGGTCCAGGAGCCCAGCGCCCCGCGGAGTCCCGGCGCCGCGCGGGCCCGCCGGGGCTCCGGCCGCCCGTCCTGTCCCTCCGGACTCCCTGTCACAGGTGCCGCCAAGGCCCGCAGTTCGCGGATGGACCTCGTGTGCCAGTCGGTGGGCAGGTAGCCCAGCGCCTCCTCCAGGCGCAGGGACATCTCCACATAGCACAGGGAGTCGCCGCCCAAGCGGACGAAGCTGCTGTCCTCGGTGACGTCGGCGCGATCGAGGATCTCCGCAAAGAGGCGGCGGAGATCCTCACTGGCGCCGGGCGCCTCCTCCAGGTTTGGGCGCGTCAGGTGTCTTACGGCCTCGTAGTCGGGCTTTCCCGTAGCCAGTCGGGGGAGTTCGGAGACGACCCGGACCCGTATCGCGTGTGCCGGGAGCCCGCACTCCTCTGCGACCAGCCGCCGGATCCGTGTCTCCTCGCCGTCGCCACCACCGAGTGCGGTCATCGCCAGCGCCTCCCCGTCCCCCGTGCAGAACGCGGTGACCCCGTGCCCCTCCAGCAGGGTCTCGACTTGCTGCGGGTCGATCCGCAGTCCGAGGATCTTCGCGAAGCGGCTGCCGCGGCCCACGATCTCGTACAGCCCGTCAGAAGCGCGCCGGGCGAGGTCCCCGGTGTGCAGTTCCTGCACGGTCCGGCCCATAGCGAGGTCGGCCGGGCTCTCGGCGTATCCGAGCATCACGTTCGGCCCCGAGTAGACCAGTGCACCTACGTCCGGACCGTGGCCGTCGGTCGGCTGCAGCCGGAAGGAGCCGCCGGGTATCGGCACACCGACGGCCTCGGGGCGCTCGGCGGCAAGGCGCGGCGGGAGGTAGGCCATGCGGGCCGTGGCCTCGGTCTGGCCGTACATGACGAACAGCTCCCAACCGGAGCGGCGCCCCAACTCGGCGTACCGGGCGACACGTTCGGGTGCCAGTCGGCCGCCGGCCTGGGTGACGCGGCGCAGGTGCGGCAGCTCCATCTGCTTGAAGCCGATCCGGTCGAGCAGGTCGAACGTATACGGCACTCCGGCGAGCGACGTGCCGTGCCCTGCACGGAATTCTTCCCAGAAGGAGGCGTCGGACACCGATCGTTCGGTGAGGATCACGCCGGCGCCGCGGAGCAGGTGGCTGTGGATGACGGAGAGGCCGTAGCAGTAGTGCATGGGGAGCGTGGTGGCCGCACGGTCGGTGTCGTCGATGCCGAGATACGTGGCGATCGACTCGGCGTTGGCCTGGAGGTTGTCGTGGGAGAGGCGCACCAGCTTGGGCGAGCCGGTCGAGCCGGAGGTGCTCAGCAGCAGGGCGAGGTCCGGGTGAAGTGTGTGGGCGCTCTCGGGGTGTCGTTCGTCGAGGGCCCACGTCCCGTCGGTGTTCGGGCGGGCCACTACGTCTGGGGCGTACGCCTCGGTCAGCGAGCGGAGCGTGCTCTCGCTGTCGCCGGGGACGAGCAGGACGGGGTGGCCGGCGGACAGGGCCGCCAGGTGCGTGACGAGCGCGTCGGCGCGATTGGCACCGGCCAGCAGCACCAGCCTCCGTACGGGCCCGAGGCGCTCGGTGGTGGCGGCGACCCGCTCGGCCAGCTGGTGATACGTCAGCTCTTCGTCCGGCGTGATGAGTGCGACGCGGTCGCCGTACGCCGCGAGGCCGCGCGCGAAGGGCACGGTTTTCGGCCACGGTACTGATGGTGAGTTCGGGACGGCAGGTGCCGGGAGGGATCCGGAGAGGTGGATCACGGGGCGCGCCCTTTCCGCGGCAACGTCCGCTGTGAGCCCTTGACGATTAGGCAAGCTTTACCTTATTCATAGCATGGTCATAATCAAGCCACAGCAAAGCCACAAGATCGCTTCGCCCCTCGCTCTGCACCGCCGTGACGGCGGCGGCGTAAAGGCGAGCCCCGCAGGAAGGCACACACCATGCGACGCCCCTCGGTTCGCCGGATCACTGCGCTGGTCGCGGCTGGCCTGTTGCTCCCCGCCCTCACAGCGTGCGGCTCCGATGGCAAGGACGGCGGGGGCGAGGGCGGCGACTCTTCCCTCGTCATCTACTCCGGCCGCAACGAGAAGCTGGTCAAGCCTCTTCTGGACAAGCTGGAGAAGGCCGTCGGCACCAAGGTCGAGGTGCGCTACGGCGACAGTGCCGAGCTGGCCGCGCAGATCCTGGAGGAGGGCGACCGCACCAAGGCCGGGCTGTTCTTCTCCCAGGACGCCGGAGCACTGGGCGCCCTGTCCAGGGAGGGCATGCTGCAGAAGCTGCCCACGGCCACGCTCGACAAGGTCGACGAGGCGTACCGCGGCTCCGAGAGTGACTGGGTGGGTCTCTCAGGGCGCGTCCGCGTGATCGCCTACAACCCGGACAAGGTCGCCGAGGACAAGGTCCCGGACAGCGTCTTCGACGTGGTCAAGCCGGAGTGGAAGGGCAAGGTCGGCTTCGCGCCCACCAACGCCTCCTTCCAGGCGTTCGTCACCGGCATGCGGGTCCTCAAGGGTGACGACGTCACCCGCAAGTGGCTCAAGGACCTGAAGGCGAGCGGTGCCAAGACCTACGCCCACAACCTCGCCACCCTGGACGCCGTTGAGGCCGGCGAGGTCTCCCTCGGCCTGGTCAACCACTACTACTGGTACGAGCGGGTCGCCGAGAAGGGCGAGGACAAGGTCAACTCCAAGCTGCACTTCCTGCCCGGCAAGGACCCCGGTGCGCTGATTAACGTCGCCGGTGCCGGCATCCTCAAGGACAGCGGGCAGAGCGCCACCGCCCAGAAGGCCGTGGGCTACCTGCTGTCGAAGGAGGCACAGACCTACTTCGCGGACAACACGAAGGAGTACCCGCTGGCCGCCGGCATCACCAGCACCGTGGAGGGCCTGCCTGCGTTCGAGTCGCTCGAGTCCCCTGACATCGACCTCGGCAAGCTGGAGTCCCTACAGGAGACGCTGGCCATGCTCCAGGACGTCGGACTGGTCTGACCAACGTGCACACATCGCCGTCCACCTCGCGCCCGACCGGAGCCCCGGCCTCGCCCGGGCGCGAGGCAAGCGGGGGCCGTACGGCACGCTCTCTCCGTACGCAGGTCAGGGCATTCCGTACCTCGGTCAAGGCCCGCAGGCCCGATCGCAGACCGCCCCTGATCCTGCTGATCCCCGCCTGCGTCGCCGCCCTCTTCGCCCTGCTTCCCCTCGGCTACCTCGCTGTTCGCGCCTTGGAACGGGGCCCGGCCTTCGCCTGGGAGGTCGTCGCCGACGAGCGGACGCTCGACCTCCTCGGCCGCAGCCTTGGCCTGACCGCCGTGGTCGTGGCAGCGTGTCTTGTGCTGGGTGTCTCGCTGGCCTGGCTGACAGTGCGCACCGCGCTGCCCGGGGCCCGCGTCTGGTCGGTGCTGGCGACGCTGCCGCTGGCAGTGCCGAGTTATGTGGCCGCGTTCGCCTGGCTGTCGGCCGAGCCGGGCCTCGCCGGCTTCGGCGGTGCCGCCCTCGCGCTGACGCTGGTCAGCTTCCCCTATGTGCAACTGCCGGTCGCCGCCGCGCTGCGGGGCATCGACCCGGCGCAGGAGGAGGCCGCGCGCTCCCTCGGCCACGGCCCGCTGCGGACCTTCGCCCGTGTCACGCTCCCACAGCTGAGACCGGCGGCCGCGGGCGGGGCGCTGCTCGTCGCGCTGTACGTGCTCTCCGACTTCGGCGCCGTCTCACTGATGCGGTACGACACTCTCACCCGGGCCATCCACACGTCGTACCGTGCCTCCTTCGACCGTACTCCGGCCGCCGCCCTCAGCGTCGTCCTGGTCGTGATGACCATCGCGCTGGTGGCCGCCGAGGCTCGTACGCGCGGACGCGCCGGGCACACCAGGACCGGAACGGGCACCGCCCGAACGGCGGTCCCGGTCGCCCTCGGTCGATGGCGGCCACTCGCCCTGCTGTGGTGCGGGGCGGTGGCGGCCGTCGCCGTCGCCTTCCCGCTGGGCACCCTCGGGTACTGGCTGGCCGTCGGGAGCTCGGCCACCTGGGATCTGGGCGGGCTCGCGGAGACGGCCTGGGCTACCTTCGGGGTCGCGGCGGCGGGCGCCGGACTCACTACGCTCCTCGCCCTACCGGTCGGGGTGATCGCCGCCCGGCACCGGGGCCGCGGCGCCCGCCTGCTGGAGCAGGCAGCGTACGCGGGGCACGCACTGCCCGGCATCACGGTCGCGCTCGCCTTGGTCTTCTTCGCCGTGCGTTACGCGTACCCGCTGTACCAGCAACTCCCCTTGCTGGTCTGCGCATACGCGGTCCTCTTCCTGCCGGTCGCGGTGGCCGCCACCCGCGCGGCCGTGCTCCAGGCGCCGCCCCTCCTGGAGGACGTGGCCCGCTCGCTCGGACGACGGCCGTGGCAGGTGCTGCACGAGGTCACCGTGCCGCTGGCCGCGCCCGGCGTGGCCGCCGGGGCCGCGCTCACCTTCGTGGTCTGCATGAAGGAACTCCCCGCGACCCTCCTCCTGCGCCCCACTGGCATGGACACCCTCGCCACCCGACTGTGGACCGAGACCGGCGCCGGATCCTTCGCGGCAGCCGCCCCCTACGCCTCCGCGCTGATCCTGCTCGCCGCAGTCCCCTCCTACCTCCTAGGCAGGCACCGGACATGAACGACACGAACGCACTGCACGTCGAGGGGCTCACCAAGTCCTACGGAGCTGGAGAGCCGGTCCTGCGTGGCCTCGAACTCGCCGTCCCCGCAGGCGCGTTGGCGGCGCTCCTCGGCCCCTCCGGCTGCGGCAAAACCACCATGCTGCGGATCGTCGCCGGATTCCTGCGTGCCGACGCGGGCGCCGTCCGACTTGGCGACCGGCTCCTGACGGGGCCCGGCGTCCACCTCACCCCGGAGCGGCGCCGCATCGGCATCATGCCCCAGGAAGGCGCCCTCTTCCCGCACCTGAGCGTGGCCCGCAACGTCGCCTTCGGACTCATCGGCGTCGACCGGGCCGAACGGCTGCATATCACCGCGGAGATGCTCGAACTGGTCGGCCTCGCCGACTACGGCGACCGCATGCCGCACGAGCTGTCAGGCGGCCAGCAACAGCGCGTCGCCCTGGCCCGCGCACTCGCCCCGCGACCCCAACTCGTGCTGCTCGACGAGCCCTTCAACGCCCTCGACAGCGCACTGCGGGCAGGAGTGCGGGCGGACGTACGGGCCGCGCTCCGGGCGACCGGCGCCACGGCCGTCCTCGTCACCCACGACCAGCAGGAGGCCCTGTCCACCGCCGACCTCGTCGCCGTCGTTCGAGACGGACAGGTCGCCCAGTGCGCCACCCCGCAGGACCTCTACCGGCACCCCGCCGACCCCTGGATCGCCGGCTTCGTCGGCGACGCCGTCCTGCTCCCCGGCACCCTCGCAGGCGACGGCACGGCCTTGACCGCCCTGGGCGCCGTACCCCTCGCCGCCCCGCCCAAAGGCCTGCGCGCCGGCACGGTCCTGCTCCGCCCCGAACAACTCCGCCTCACCGATGCGGACTCCAAGGGCGCGGTCACAGGTACGGTCACCGACGTCTCGTACTTCGGCCACGATGCCATGGTCACCGTGGCAGTCGAAGGCTACGACACCCCCGTCGGCATCCGCGTAGTAGGCCCGCTGCCGTTCCGGCCCGGGGAGAAGACGGGCGTCCGCATCGAGGGCGAGGCGGGCCTCCATCCGTAGCAGCGGTCCTGCGGGACTGACGCGGAGAAGGTGATGAGTCAACGCCCCGAAGCGCACGCAGCGCGGCGAGCGTGCGTGCCTGCCGCACGCCGGCGCGGCCTGACCTGCAACAGCACCGGCTCAAAGGGCGAGCAAGAGGCCGAAGGTCTGCGCCGCGATCTCCTCGGCCTGCCTCTGGCCGGCGACACGACCAGGAATAGCCTGGTGGTCCTCCGTCCAAGCCTGGGCGGAGACGTTGGACGCGAAGAAGTTCAGCGCGTCGCAGCACGCCGTGGCCGCGGGCCCGCCGCCAGGGCGCTGCGCAACGGACACCACCACGCCCTCCGGCTCCCGAGCTCGGCAAGGCTCACGGCCCTGTTCTCGTATGGCTACCGCCAGGTGGCGTGTAGTGCTGAGCAACTACTTGGGGCTGCAGTCGCGTGCTGGAGGGCAGCGAAGTCGGCATGCGCCGTTTCAACGGCCTCCGGGTACCGGACGCGCCGTCGCCGTGATCTCCGGCGGCAACCTCGACCGGCTATACGGCGAGTGTCGCCAGCGTCCGTTCCGGCGCGGTGAGGATCGAGAAGTGGCCTTGGCCGGGATGGATGTGAAGGCGTGCAGCGGGTATCGCCGCGGCGAAGCGGCGGGCGTGGGCGAGCGGGACGGTGGTGTCGGCGTCCCCCTGGTGGATCGACGTGGGCACTGTGATCGACTCGAGGTCGAAACCCCAGGGTCGGGTCAGTACGCGCAGATCCTGCGCGACTCCCCAGCTGCCGCGCTGGAACGCTCGCAGGTAGTTGGTCAGGAAGGCCGCGCGCGCGTCCGACCGGGCGAGGGCACGCCGGTCGCTGGCGGGCATCTCGCTGGTCGCCAGGCGAATGAACAGCCCTGGTGCCCGGCGCGCCAGCGTGGCCAGGCGGCCCAGGAACCAGCCACCGAAGGCCGGAGTGTGCCGGGCGATCTGCAAGGACGCGCGCTGCCCGGCTGCCATCCCGAGGGTGGGCCAGGCAGGCGGGCCAAGGGGCGCGATGAGCACCAGGCTGCGGACGCGGTCAGGCAGCTCGGACGCGCATGCGGTCGCGAACGCTCCGCCGCCCGAGACGCCGAGCAGTGCCACCGAGCCGACGCCCAACGCGTCCAGGACCACGGTGGCTTCCGCAGCCCAGTCCACGACCCGCGGCAGGCGACGGGCGTCGGTGTCGCCGATGCCGGGGCGATCCGGGGCGATGAGGCGCAGTCCGAGCGCGTGAGCCGCGCCCGCGAAGCCGTACGCGGCCAGCCGGGAGTCGGCCAACCCGTGGCAGAACAGCACCGCAGGCGCGTCCGGCTCCCCCACCACCTCGACCGCGATCACCCCGCCGTCGGCCCGACGCAGCTTCACTCTCCTACCGTACGTCTCCCGGGACCTTGATCCGAGAGCTGTCTGAGCGGCTCTCCAGAGGTTCTGCCGGTAGCCGGCCGGGAGCCAGGTGCTGGTCCGGGGGCTGCGGCGGTCAGGAGCCGGAGCCTCGGGCGTTCTTCCTCCTGATCAGGGCGGATGGGCACAGACGTCACCTGGCGGTGGCTGTACGGGAACAGGCCTGGACGGTTGTCGTGCCGGGACGGTGCGGGCGGCACCGCCTCAGTCATGCCTGCTTCCGCCCCAGCCAGGACCGGATCGCCTGCTCGATGCTGTCCTGCGTCTCCATGCCGAGCAGTGCACAGCGCGCCGTGAACTCTCGCTGCAGCTCCGGCAGGAGATACGTCCCGAACGGCACACGTTCCCACTTACGGGAGACCTGGACGGCCTGTACGGATCCGGCGTGCACGAGAACTCCGTACTGCTGCGACTGCATCATGACCAGCCCGACGAGCGGGCACCGGGCGAGGCTTGCCCAGCCGCCCGAACGGAGGCTTGCCCGGCGTCGATGGGTGGGATCGGCCAGGCGGTCGGGGCGCGCGTGTGACGTCGGGCCTGGTGTCCGAGCCGGATTCCGTGCCTGGCCCAGGGCGCCTCAACTGTGATTCTGTTCGGCCCGTGCTGTTCGTACGCTCGCCTCCAGCGCGGCCATCAGGTCCACCGCCGGCACCGGCTCCGCCGGCTCGCCGCCGCCGGCCTCGCCGCGATCAGCTGGTTCAGGGCAAGGGTGCCCTTAGGGCCTGTGTGATGTCGTGATCAATCGGCTGCTTGCAAGAGGTCTCCGAGCCAGATCATCGAGGCGCGGAGTTCGAGGCCGGCGAGGTAGCTCTCGGGCGTCTTGTCGAAGCGTGTGGCGATGCCGCGCCAGTCCTTCAGCCGGTTGATCAGTCGCTCGACGGTGTTGCGGTCACGGTAGAGATCGGCGTCGAACGTGACCGGACGGCCGCCCCGGCTGCCCTTCTTCTTGCGGTTGGCGGCCTGGTCCTTCTTCTCCGGGATGACTGCCTTGATGCGGCGTTTGCGCAGGTGGGCGCGGTTGGCGCGGGACGAGTACGCCTTGTCCGCGGCGACCGCGCCCGGCCGGGTGCGGGGCCGGCCGACCGGCACACGGACACGGATCTTCTTCAGCACGATGAACTGGGGGCTGTCCGCGGCCTGTCCGGCGGTCAGGACGAACGACAGCGGCCGGCGCTTGCGGTCGGCGGCGAGGTGAATCTTGCTGGTGAGTCCGCCGCGGGACCTTCCGAGCAGGGCTTGCTTCAGACGGAGTCTGTGCCGGCGGCGGACGCGTCGCCGTTCGGCCCGCTCAGGTCCGTTTTGGCGTCTGGCCCGTTCTGTTCCGCCTCGTCGCCCCTTTTTGCCGGACCTGGTCCTGCTCGGCGGCGGCTTCCTCGAGAGCCTCCATGACGTCCTTGCCGACGATCACCCCGGCGGCGTCGTGGTGAGCACGGACGGTCGTGGAGTCCACGCTGACCAGGGATAAGTCTGCCTTGCCCTGGCGGGCGGCATCGGCGATCAGGCCCTCCTGCAAGGCGGTGAAGACACCGGCGTTCCGCCAGACCCTGAAGCGCCCGTAGACGGTCGGCCAGGGACCGAACTCTCCCGGCATCTCCCGCCACTGCGCGCCCGTCCTGAACCGCCAGATCACCCCCTCGAACTGATCCCGCAGCCGCTCGGGGTACGGGCCGTACTCGCCTATCGGCAGGAACGGCTCAATCAAATTCCACTGCTCGTCGGCGAGTTGCCTACGCGTCACGACCGTCTTCCTACCGGATCCGCTTTCCCGACCGACCCGGATCGACAAAATTGATCACGACATCACACAGGCCCTAGGGAGAACGGGGTACAGCCGGACGGGGGACGCAGGTGCCACGGTACGAGGGCGTGCGGGAGGTGACTAATCATCGGCCCGGCCGTCGGATGTGCCCGTCAGGCCCTTGACCGGGTGCCGCTTCGACGGAGGATGGGGGAAGAGAGCGGGTCTGCGTGGTGAAGTGTGGGCCTCTGATAACTCCGACAGCAGGGAGCGTTTCTTCCGATGACCGCACAGCCCGCACGCCCTGAGCGCAGCGGTCCCGAGACCGCCTCGGTCATGGACGTCTCGCCGTTCAAGCCTTCTCTCGTCAAAGCGGTGTTCAGGGACGTGACCCCGATGCACGTCTCTCGGTCGGCCGCGTGGGCCGCCGCGTCGGTGACGCGGACAGTGCTGACGGAGATCATCGACGGCGCGAGGAGAGCGGCGGCGGCGGAGGCCCGGAAGAAGCTGATTCCCGGGGACCTTCTCTCGGCGATCGAGCGGAACGTCGAGCTCGAGGTGGGGGACAAGTGGTATGACCACAGCCCGACGTTTCAAGGCCTGACCGGTGTCCTGTACGACGCCGAGGGTGTCATCGTGCCTTCTCGTAAGCGCAGCAGGTCGCGCAAACCGAGTGCTGTGGTCGGCGCCCACAGGTTCGAGGCCGGGGTCAAGAAGCTGCTGTGGAGCCAGGGCGCGACGGCCGTCCCGGCGATGGTCCGCGATCTGGACGGAATCGCGAGCGTGTTCCTGACGGACCTCGCCCGGGACGCGGCCATGGTCGTCCGCGAGGGCGGGGTCAAACGTTTCGGTACGGTCACCCTAGTGATGTCGGGCGAACCGGCCCCACCCCCGTTCCTCAAGGATTCCCTCCGGGCCCGCAGGGGGGACGGGCGGACCATCGGCAGGGATGACATCCTGGCCGCCACCACGATTCAGTTGTTCAGCGGCAACCTCAGGCAGCGAGCCCTCACCGAGGCACGCGAGGCGACACAGAACACTTCGGCCGGCTGAGCGGGTGCGATGCCTGGCTGCTCGTTGAGCAGGGGCATGGGGCGCGGGGTGATCTGACTGATGCTGAGTGGGAACGGCTGCGGCCGTTCCTGCCGGTGGGTAACGGGTGTTGTGGCCGGTGGCGGGATCGTCGGCAGGTGATCGACAGGATTCTGCACCGGGTTCGGACCGGCGTGCAGTGGCGTGATCTACCCGAACGGTTCGGGCCGTGGAAGGCGGTCCACGAACGCATCGGCTGTGGTCGGCTGACGGAACTTGGGAACGCTTGCTCCAGCAGGTCCAGGCCGAGGGTGACGCGGCGGGTGAGATCGACTGGGACATCTCGGTCGTATCCACCATCGTGCGGGCGCATCAGCATGCCGCCGGCGCCCGTACCGATCCGCCGCCGGCTCCCGGGTCAAAGGGGGGTGCGCGGCAGAACATTTGGCGCGCCCGACCCCGCAGGCCAGCAGTGACCCCCAGACCGGTGCGCCGAGGTACGCGGCGAGGAGACCGAACCCGGTCACGAACGCCGCGACGGTGATGCTCGCGCAGGTCAGGCGCACGGTCCACCCATTGCTGCCGATCTTGACGAGCAGACCACGCAGCCTGACCTGTGCGACCAGGTCGCCGCCCTCGTAGATCAGGGCGTCGGCTCGCGTACCGGGAAGCTCGCCCGGCAGGGCTGCGTGTGGCAGAGACCGACTCGGACACGTCGCCGCCGGATTGCTCAACTTGCGCAGGTCCGCGCACGCACGCGTGGGAAGCTTGCCGTCGGCGGGGTGCTGCTCGTCCGGTTGGCGCAGTGGCTTTGTTCACGGGACCGCCAGCAGTTGTTCAGCACTTCCGACAGCACCCCGGCGAGTTTTCGATTCGAACAGTCAGCGCCGGTGCGCCGCCCGGCACCCGCGATGGCATGGGCGCCGAGCAGCGATGGCTGGCTCAGTTCGAGCTCACTGGCGATGGACCGAGCCTTTCGATGACCTCGCGCATCTCCTCCTCATCGGCCTCGTAGACCGTCTCGCCCATACGCGGGTCTCGGGCGTGAAGGGTGTGGATGAGTGGCCCGTGGGGTGCTCCGAGGTCGACCAGGGACGCCGACGGGCCGTGAACGGCACGCTCGGTGCCGGGGGGCGCAGTCAGGTCAATGCGGCTGACCACGCCGGGCGTGACCCATACGGTCGCCTGTTCCAGACGTGCCAGTATCTGGAGGTGGAAGTGCCCGCACAGGATGAGTTGCACATCCGTTCCGCGAATCGTCTCGGCCAGTTCCGCGCTGTTCTGGAGACCCAGCGCGCGCTGGACGTCCACGTCCATGGCGACCGGTGGGTGGTGGAAGGCCAGGACGGTGCCCAGCGGTGCCGGCGAAGCCAGTTGTTCCCCGAGCCAGTGGAGTTGGCCGCGCCCCAGCTGACCGTGTCCCTTGCCCGGTACGAGCGTGTCGAGTGTGAGCAGCCGCCATCCGCCGATGGTGCTCGCCGCCGCACGTTCACCCGCAGTGCCCTCGTACACCGCCTCAGGCTGAGCATGGCCGCTGCCGAGTACATCGGCGAACGCGGCCCGATCGTCGTGGTTGCCGGTCGCGTAGAAGATGCTTGCCCCCCTTCCTCCGGCGTAGCGGGACAGGAGATCACGCGCCCGCACGTATGCCTCGCGTGAGCCGTCGTCCGCGACATCGCCGGTGACCACCACGGCGTCGAGGTCATGCAGATGGCCCAGCTCAGCCAGCACGCGCTGAAGCGCTGCCGTGCCGTCGGCCCCGTCGGCGTCGGGTCCGGCGGACCGGTCGAGATGGGTGTCGGAGAGATGCAAGATTCGCATCTACAGACGTCTGCCTCCGCCTCCCCCCTCAGCCATGGCCTTTTCACCAAGTGACCTGCCCAGTCGGCTGTGCCTGTCTGCCATCACCCTCAAATCGAACAGTGACGGCACCGGGTGCTGTCGGAAGTGCTGAACAACTGCTGTTCGGTCCCGTGAACAAAGCCAACGCGGAATGTTCACGGGTTCGGGCAGCACCGGGCCTTCCTCGCAGGCCGAGTGTGGCGGGGTCTCAGCGCCAGTCGTCGATCACGTAGGCGTCGGGGTGGCTGTAGCCGGGTTCGTTGGGCCTGTGCATGGTCACGCCCTGCAACCAGGTGCGGAAACCGCGGTCGACCATTCGCCGGTAGGCATCCTGGCGGGCCAGGTTCATCCCGGCGTCCAGTTGGCCCAGTCCGCGCTCGGCGGCCAGCTGCTCGCACGCGTCAAGAAGTCGTTCGAACCGGTCGGCGGCCTCCGGGCCAGGGCGTACGGCGCCGAACTTGACGAAGCACACGTCCTCGCCGGCCTCCGACCCGGCTCCGCAGTGGCAGACGGCCAGGCCATCGAGCTCTGAGCCGGCGCCCTGGAGCAGGATGGTGTCACCGAGTCCCTGCGCGTGCGTGGCCACGATCTCGCGTTCCAGGCTCAGGCCCTCGTACACGGCCCCGGTCAGTGCGCGACAGAGGCTCAGGGCGTCGGGCTGCTCGGCGGCGGGCAGCTGGCCGTACAGCACTCGGCGGGGGACCGCGGCACTGCCTGCGACCTGCTTCCTCATGATGGCTGTGAGGAATCGGGGCCAGAAACCGTACCGGCGGTAGAGCTCAAGGTGCTTCGGACTGTGCGAGAAGGTGAACAGGCCCAGGTGGCGGTTCTCCCAGGTGTCGAAGCAGTCCATGACCGGCTCCATGAGGCGCCTGCCGACGCCCTGGTCCCACAGGTCCGGACGCACGGTCAGCGGGCCGAAGTACCCGACGCTGCCCCAGTTGGCGGCGAAGTTCGATCCGGCGACTTCGCCCTCGACCGTCGCTGCGAAGGCCGCCTGCGGATCCGCCGCCCAGCGGGTGCGGACGTAGTCGGCGGTCCCGAAGAACGTCTTCGGCTCGGGAGCCCCGAGGAACGTCCCGAAGGCGACCCTGAAGATCTCGTCGGCCCGATCCAGGTCCGCCTCACCCAGCGGGCGGACCGACAACGGGCCCGTGCCACTCTTGCGCTCCCCTACCGGTGGGGCCATCGCTCTCTCCTTCCCGACCCCCTGTTTCATCGCACCACGGGCGTGCGCCGCAGGCGAGGCGAAAGGTCCACCGATACCCAGGGATCGAGGACCCGGCCGGTCTGCCTCGCCTGTCCGCCGGCCCGAGATTTTCAGCAATCTTCTAGAGCGGCAGGCCGAGCGAGATCGGGCAGAGGCCGGGCGGTAGATGGCGTACGGCCAGTGCTACGGCTTCGTGCGGCGTGGTGAACGCGCCGAGGTTCGGAGTGACGAAGCCGTTTCCCACCCCGTACGTGCCGTCGCCGCCCGCGGTCAGGCACGGGCTGCCGAGAGTCAGGCGCGGGCGGGTGGTGATCGAGAAGCGCAGCGCCCAGTGGCTCGTGAACGGGTAGAGGGCGCGCAGGGCCGGCTCGGCGTATGCCGCCTCGATCAGGGCTTGGTACTGCTCCTGCCAGGAGTACTCCAGTTCACGCGCCTGCTGGAGCATGCTCTGCCATTCGGATTCCACCAGACGCACGGGATCGAGGTCGGGCACCTCGAAGCGGCCGGTCAGGTGCACGAACGGGGCCGCCCGGCGGATGTCGCCGAGGGACTCTCCGTCGTGCCAGGCCCGGGCCGCCTTGGCGACCTGGGCCAGGTCGTCCGTCTCGCCGTCGATGAGGCATGAGCTCTGGAACGGCTCCTCGCCGCGGATCGACCACCGCCGCTCGTGTGTCCATGCGCTGATCTGCAGCGGCTCGCGGTGCGGCAGGGTGCTCGCGACGCTTTCGTGGAGCAGCGAACCGGAGCCGGGCGACTCGACGGGGACGGAGTCAAGGCAGCCTTCCGCCGCGACCCGGAGCGCTACGGCGAGACTGCCGCAGGCCGCAACGTCGGGATAAAGGACGGCAGGCTCAGGAGGTATGGACACAGCTACTGATTGTGCCCGACCCGCGGTTCCGGGCAGCAGCCGCTGGCCAACTATGGAGCGGCCCATCAAGCTCGGTGCCTGGATCTGCAGCCAGCGGTGCAGGGCCGCGACGCTCTCGCCGAGGGTGTGGAGCGGCTGTCCGCTATCGGGATGAGCTGGGCGTGACCCGCCGGACTCCGGGACCTGTGCGGTTTCGGTGCGGACGCGCTGGTACAGCTCGTTCTTCAGGTCGGCGTGCCGTTTGAGCAGGGCCATGCGGTGGGCGCCGGCCTCGACGGGGCGTGCCGGGGTCGGGTGCATCCAGGCGTTTGAGGTGACCGGCGCCGGGTGGTGCCCGGTGGATCTGGTTGAGTGTCTTGTCGGACTCCGCATCGCGCGGGCGGTCAGTACACCGGCCCGGGCGGGCCGGCCCGGATCGGCGGTCCGTCCCGGGCCCCGGTGCCCGGGACGCGCCACTGAAGGCTCCACCCTTACCGCCCTCTTGCGGGAGGGATGGGCTGCCCCACTGGACGAACTGCCGCGTGCTTCTTGGTCAGTTCCTCCGGATCGTGATGGCGGGGGTCGTTGTGCTGCTCCTCGCGGTGGTGGCCGGCATCATCGCCCGGTATCGCCGGAGCATTCGATGCGTCCCGCCATGGCGCCGTGGGGCCGGTGTGGGCCGGCTGGGACCGTTGCTGCCCCAGGGCGTCAGGCCGGACCGTTCACCGGTGTGGATGCGGCGGCAGGTTGGACCTCACCCCGTGAACGTACTGTCGGCGAGGCCGCAGGTCACGCGTTTGGTCGGGACAGGCTTTAGCATGTCGCCCGTTGGGTGACGGGCGGTCGTGCGTCATGTGCGGTCGTGCCTCGTGTGCGGCGTTGCCGCCCGTCGGGCTGTGTGTCTTGGCAGCTGTGTCTACGGGGGAGAACTTCGATGTTCGGAATCATCAGGCCATGCCGTCATCGCTTGGGCGAGGGCATGCGTACCGAGTGGATGGCGCATCTGTGCGGGCTGTGTCTGGCGCTGCGTGGCGAGTACGGGCAGTTCGCACGGGTGGCCACCAACTACGACGGCCTGATCGTCTCGGTGCTGACCGAGGCGCAGTCGGAGCGTACCGGCGACTGGCGGCGAGGCGCCGGTCCGTGTCCGCTGCGCGGGATGCGGTCGGCGGACGTGGCGCAGGGCGAGGGCGCCCGGCTGGCGGCGACGGTGTCGCTGGTGCTGGCCGCGGCGAAAGTACGTGACCATGTCGCCGACGGCGACGGCCTGTTGGGCCGCCGCCCGGTAACGCTGGCGGCGCGGCGGATCGCCCACGGCTGGGACCGTGCGGGTGCCGCGGGCGGCGAACGGCTCGGCTTCGACACCGCGGTGCTGCTCGGCGCGGTCGAACGGCAGTCGGAGATCGAACGGCTGACCGGCCCCGGCGACTCGCTGCTGACGGTCACGGAACCTACGGAGACGGCGACCGCCGCCGCCTTCGCGCACACCGCGGTGCTCGCCGACCGCCCGGGAAACGCCGAGCCGCTGGCGGAGGCCGGCCGTCTGTTCGGTCGGCTGGCGCATCTGCTCGACGCGGTGGAGGATCTGGACGCGGACGAGGCGACCGGCGCGTGGAACCCGATCACCGTGACCGGCGCCGACCGCACCGAGGTGCGTCGGCTCTGCGACGACGCAGTCCATGGGATCCGACTCGCCTTGTCCGACGCCGAGTTCGTCGACGGGCGGCTGGCACGGGCGCTGCTGGGCGGCGAGTTGGAGCGTGCTGTCGACCGCGTCTTCGACCCCCGGCATCGTCACCACCACCGCCACCAGGCACAGGGCCCGCGCATGCTGCCCTGGCTGGGACGCCGTACGGCGACGGAAACGCTCTCGGGGACCGGCACGGGCACGGACTGCGGCGTCGGGGCGCTCACGGGCGCGGCCCCGGCGGGCGCCTCGATGGCGTCGGGCCGGCCCTCGGAGGGGCAGTGCCGGCGGTGTGGCCAGTGGCGCCAGTTGTGCCGCGATTGCAGGTTGTGCTTCAACTGCTGCTCCTGCAACGAGGACGCCGGCCAGGATGACGGAGAGCCCTGGCAGTTCGGCGACGGCAACCGTAACGGCGGCTCTCGCCAGGACGGTTCCGGGGGTGACGGCTGGTTCGGCGGACCAAGCGGCGGCAATTCGGGCGGCGCCTCCGGCGGTTCGGGCGGGGGCGGTCGGGGGTCGGGTGGTTCCGGTGGTGGCTCGGGTGACGGCTGCTGCGGTGGCGGGGGCTGCTGCAACCCGTGCAAGTGCTGTTGCGACTGCTGCGACTGAACGACGGATGAGCCGGGCGGGCCCCCGGCCTGCGGAGGGGAACCGGGTGCGGGGACATTGCACCGAGGTTGTCACCGGAGGCCGGGCATCCGGCGAGGTGGCACGGGAAGCGGGGTCCACAATGCGGACCGCGCCCGCTCCCGGGCACCGACCTCCTACCTGATCGCGGCCTGCATCAGGGCCGCCTGCCACCGGGCGGCAGGACACATGCGCGCCGACCTGGCGAGTACCCGACGAGCCCTGGCCCACCTCCGTCCGGCCGTACGGCCCGTCGCGGGTCCGCCCCAGAGATCGCGCAGACTCATTGAGGAGCACCCCTCGCCAGAGCTCCACTTCGACGCGAGTCAGTACGACGCCGAAGTGGCTCGCGCTGAAGCGGACCGCTGGTGGCAGGTGCACCCGTAGCCCAGCGGGGCGCGCCCCTGCCTGGCTGCGGGCTCTTACCGGCCTCGCGTCCTTGATCAATGGGGAACGCCCCAGCAGGCCCAGATGCTGTCGAAAGTCGGGTTCTGGCTCAACTTCTGTGGACACGCATGCTGTGTGACAGATGACCGTCCTCCGGCCCGCCCGAAACTGGTTGGCTTGCTGTTGCCGGGCTGCGATGATGCCTCTGTTTCCCAGGCGGAGGACATTTGTTCGTTTTCGTGTGTGCGGGGTGCGGCGCTGAGCTGACCATCCCGCTGTCCCAGGTCGTCCTGCCGGTCCACGCCCATCAGAAGTACGGAAACGGGACTCAGCTCCCGGTGCTCATGGAGTCGGGCACGTTCGCCGTGGACCCGGAGCCCTGGGGGCCGCCGTGGCGGAAGTGGGAGGAGATCCATCCGGACGAGGCAGCCGCCCGCGGTGTCTACGCGCCGGTCTACGCCCTGTCTGACGGCGCGCCTGGCGCGACCGTCATCGCACCCGGCGACGCACACTGCACCGTACTGATCCCGGAAAATCACGGAGGCGGCTACTGCTGCGGCCTCGACGGGGCCGCCGGCCCCAACGTGGCCTGCGTGGCTTGCGCCCTGCCCGTGGGGAGCCGGATCGACGACTGCTCGCTCTGGCAGACCATGTGGCTCGCCCCGAACGCCGTACGTCGCCTCCCCGTCGACGGCGCTGGCGCCGCGCCGCTTTCCTGGGCGGAGCTGATGGCAGAGGGCCGGGGCACGCCCCCGTACGAGCCGATCGCCGCGTGGGGGTCGCGGCTGGGAGCGGGCCACTGGTCGAACCACTGGTGGTCGTGGAGCCCCGAGTGGGAGGCGGCGGCCGGCCGGGCACTCGCCCACCTGCTGGCTGCCTCGGAGGGTCGGCCCGTGATGGTCCCGAACGGCTTGGCCGCGGAGGTGTTCCAACGCGCGCTCGACGCCATGCTGCCCGCGGGTCCGCAGACGCGGCGCGCCGTCCTGGCCGGACCGGGACGGCCGGCTCCCGACGGGAACGCAGACATCCTCCTCGTGCCGTCCCATCCGCAGACGGGGGAGACCTGGGCCCCGGCCGACTCGGCGGCGTACCTGGTGCCGCTGCCGTTCGGGGTGTGGCTGCGGCTGGCCTTCCCCGAGCCGGACCCGCCCGTCCCCACGTCGGGCTGCCTGCCCGACGGCGTCCTCCGCGACGACTTCGACCCACCCGCGCCGCGCCCCCGCCACCTGTTCCGAGCTGACCCGGAAACCCTCCGGCATACCCTGGTCCGGCTGCCGGACGTCCGCAGCCCGTGGCTGCGCGAGATCCTCGACAACCTCACGCAGCACATGCGCGCCGGCTACTTCTAGACCGCCGCCCGGTCACCTGGTCGGCCGGGTGGCTGCGTAGTTCAAGCGGTTCTGGTCCGACTTCCATGGTGGTTCTGGCTCAACTTCTGTGCAGTACCTGCGGTTCGGAACACCGCGTGACGTACGTGTGAAGCTGGATCTGGTCTCGGCTGGCTTGAGTGTGGATGCCAACAGTGGATGCGGTTCGAACGGGAGGGGTGTCGAGGGTGCTGATCGTTTTCAGATGTCAGTCGTGCACTGCTCCCTTGTCGAATCCGCTCGAGCAATGTGAGTGGACGCCGCTGCCGTCAGTGAGGGGAAGAGAGCACTACACGTACGGCCCGTCGACAGTGCGGGTCGGCTTCTTCTCCGGTGACCCAGATTCGTACGGTCCCGCCGGCTCGATCGCCACCTGGGTGATCAACCCGCTGGACGGTGTGCTGCTGCGGCCCCATGTGGACCCGTCTCGGCTTTACGGGTGTTGCAGACTGGACGGGCTCAACGGGCCGAACTTGCTGTGCGCCCGCTGCAACAGTGAGGTCGGCATCGAGATCTCCGATTGCTGGACCGAGTACGACATCCGACTGTTGAACACAGCGGTGTCAAAGAGCCCTCGACCGTCGACCGACGAGTCTCGACGTCAGCACGACTGCAGGACACGTTTGCGTGGAAGTCGAAAGCCTGCGCGGCCGAACATCCGGCGCTTGAGCATCTTGATCCGGTTGACGTGGCCGTCGACAACGCCGGAGTTCCAGGGCAGGGTCCCTCGAAACGGAGGCGGCGGGACTGCGCGAGGCCGGCCGACTGCCCGAACTGGTCTACGTCCAGCGCAGAATCAGCATCCGCGCGGCCCTCCGCGAAGGGCAACCGCCCCTACCGGTTCGGGGAGCGGTTCAAGCCGTACTTCGCCGTCATGTAGAAACCGCCTGTGGTCCGACTCGATTGAATGAGACGGGCGACCAACTGGTACGGCTGATCCTCATGCATGGGCATGGCAGCCCGCATACTTTCAGCTCAGGTCTGTGTTGCGCATGCGGTGGTCGTATGCGGCGGCGGTGTCGAGGTCCATTGCGGCGCGGCGTGCGTCGAGTTGCTCTGGATCTCGGACGGGCTGGGGCTGCAGCCTGTTGTCTTCTTCGGTGTACTCGGTGCCGCAGAGCTGGGGCCGTGGACGAGCCGCGGTTTTGGACCATGACCTGCCCGGGCTTCAGCGGCCTGGCCGGGCTTGCTGTCGTGGCGAATGGGTTCAAGCGCGCGCATACGGTGGACGGTCAGTGGCCCTGTCACCCTGTGCTGGAATACCTGGTGGCCGACCGGCGGGTAGGGGACAAAGGCCTGGGACGCCAACTGGGCCGCCACGTCCTCCAAGAAGTCTGCACGGACGCCGACGAGGTCATCGTTGAGGCCGGGCGTGAGCGGGTGGACGCCGTTCGGTTTTGGACCGAACACCTGCAGTGCGCCCTCGCGCCGGACAGCGAGCAGACCGTTGCGAAGGTGGTACGCCTGCGCTGGTCTCCCGTGGACAATGACCGCTCGCCGGCGCCCGCGACGGCGGGGCGGTCAGCGGTTGTCTCCGCCGATGCGGGTGTCGAGTGCCCGGCGACGGCACCGACGGCTGACGCCCGGTAGTGGACGCCTCTCGCCGCGCGCGGACGGCACGCCGCTATTCAACTGATTGGTTGACAAGCCGGAACCCCGGCCGTAGGGTATTTAACCAATCGGTTGAATATGGGAGGTGTGAGGTGACCGACGACCGGCTGTCGCTGGTGTTCTCCGCACTGGCTGACCCCACGCGCCGCGACATCGTGGCCCGGCTCGCCGCCGGGGACGCCACGGTCAACGAACTGGCCGAGCCGTACGACGTCACGGTGCAGGCCGTGTCCAAGCACATCAAGGTCCTGCAGGACGCCGGTCTGGTCAGTCGCAGCAGAGACGCCCAGCGGCGGCCCTGCCACCTCGAGGCAGAGGTCTTCGACCTGATGACGAAGTGGATCGAGCGTTATCGGCGTGAGGCGGAGGACCGTTTCCGCCGTCTCGATGCCCTCCTTGAACAGATGGGCGAGCAGCCGGCGACGGGCACCCCGACGAAAGAGGCGGCATCATGAGCACCACCGACACGCCCCACCGCAACGAGACGCGGATCGAGGCCGACCCCAATCTGCCCACCATCCTGATCATCCGAGAGTTCGACGCCCCGCCGGAGCGCGTGTTCCGGGCATACACCGACCCCGATCTGGTCGTCCAGTGGCTCGGCCCGCGTCGGCTCACGATGCGGATCGACCACTACGACGCGTGCAGCGGTGGCTCCTATCGTTATGTGCATCGCGACGACGACGGAACCGAGTACGGCTTCCACGGTGTGTTCCACGAGGTGCGCCCCAACGAGCGCATCGTGCAGACCTTCACCTACGAGGGCTTTCCTGACGGCGTCAGCCTGGAGACGGCCGTCTTCGAGGACCTCGGTGGCCGCACCCGGGTCACCGGCAAGTCGCTCATGGACTCCATAGAAGCCCGCGATTCGATGCTCACGAGCGGCATGGACCACGGCGTCCGCGAAGGCCACGAGCGGCTTGACGAGCTGATCGGCGGTCAACAGAACAACAGCGTCGACCGACACACCGAGACGGGATCTTGATCATGGCGAGAACAGCAGCCGACGAGCACCGCACCGCGGCACGCGCATTCACCGACCGCGTACGCGGCACGGATCCAGAGACATGGGACAACCCGGCGCCGTGCGAGGGATGGGCCGCCCGGGACGTCGTCCGTCACCTCGTCGAGTGGTTCCCCGCCTTCCTCAAAGCCGGCGCCGGAGTCGAACTGCCGAAAGGACCCTCGGTGGACGACGACCCGGTGGCCGCCTGGGCGACGCACCGCGATGGAGTGCAGGCCCTCCTCGACGATCCAGCTACCGCACACAAGCTGCTGTCGAACCCGCACATCGGAGAGATCCCACTGGACCAGGCGGTCGACCGGTTCTACACCGCCGACGTCTTCATGCACACCTGGGACCTGGCACGGGCCACCGGCCAGGACGAACACCTCGATCCCGCCAAATGCGCCCAGTTGCTCGACGGGTTGCTGCCGCTCGACGACGTGCTCCGTGCGAGCGGGCAGTACGGACCGCGGGTCGAGGTGCCGGAGAGCGCCGACGTCCAGACTCGCCTGCTCGCCTTCATCGGCCGCAAGCCCTGAACAGCCGAAAGGCACCGTCGGTGAGGTCAGCTCAGGACATCGCGGGCGCGGTGCAGGTACGCCCGCTCGGCGTCGTCGTCGGCGTGTTCCCCGGCCTTGTCGTACGCTTCCGCCGCCTCCGTCGTCGGCCGAAGCGGCGGAACAGGTCGACGCGGACGGCGTGGAAGACGTGGTAGCCATCCAGAATCCAGGGCCTCGACCAGGGGCAGCCCCGCCGCCGAGCCCACGGTCTCCGCCACGGCGACCGCGCGGTTGAGGGGCGATCACCGGGTCGGGGCCAGGGCCATCAGCTGGTCGTAGAGCTGCACGGCCTGGCCCCAGCCGGTGGCGTCCGCCGTCGGAGCGTCACTGTGGACCGTGTTGATCGCAGCCTGGATCTGGTACAGCCCCAGCCGGCCGCGGCGCAGACATCAACGGACCAGGGCCTGGCCCTCGGCGATGAGCTCCCGGTCCCACCGGCTGCGGTCCTGGTCGGCGAGGAGCACCAGGTCGCCGCTCCCTCTTCCGGTAACTCGGCGAGCAGTACACCGCGTTGCTGCGACGATCCACCCCGGCCACCCAGTCAGCCCCGCAGACCGGGCAGATCCTCCGCCCTCGCCGCGTTGCAGTGCCGCCACCCGCAGCCGGATCCGCCATACCCGGCGACAGTACTGGACCGGCATAGCCCCGAGCAGTACACCGGCCGGAGCGCGGCCTCCGGCCTCAACTGGCAACCTCATCGCGTAAGCACAGCAACGGCACCTGGCCTGCGCTGGCACCGGTGAACTGTCCGTCGCATGGATCGAAGTACAGCATGGTGCAGCTGGCGAATCGTGCCGCGTCCATTGTGACGAGAAGCTCGTTGACGAACCGTCCCCGTCCATGACGATGACGCCGTGGTCGCCGGCCGCGCCGAGCCGGGCGTCGAGGTCGGCCAGCAGCGCCTCGTACACCGCGGCGGCAAACTGGTCAACGGCCGCAAGCGGCACGTAGTGGTCGACACGCTCGGCCTGCTGCTGGGCGTGCTGGTCACCGCCGCGGACACCGGCGACCGCACCGCCGCCCACGTACTGCTCGGGGCGCGGCCGTCAGCGTTCGGCCGCAAGGCGCGGCCGATGTTCTGCACGACCTGCACCATCGACCCCCGCGCGCCGACGATGCAGACGGCTTCCACGCCGCGTTCGCCGACGATGTCGACACCTTCGCCGAGAATTCGAACGGACGCGAG
Organism: Streptomyces sp. NBC_00390; assembly: GCF_036057275.1. Taxonomy (NCBI): domain Bacteria; kingdom Bacillati; phylum Actinomycetota; class Actinomycetes; order Kitasatosporales; family Streptomycetaceae; genus Streptomyces; species Streptomyces sp. NBC_00390. The sequence goes on from NZ_CP107945.1 coordinate 8,466,115, forward strand.
GAACGCGCGGTGCACGCGCCGGCCCCGGGCATCCATGCCGTTCGCGAACTGGTCCAGCACCGGACGCCGGTGGGCGATGGGATGGTCACCGCACAGCCACTCGGCCCAGACCCGGTCCGGCGGCACATGCCGCACCCCGGCCGCCGCGAGCTCGTCGGCCTCGGCCCGGATGGGGGAGGCCGGGCGGGCATCGGCTTCGGCGAACGCGTGCTCGGACACCTCCGTGTCATACAGGTCCGCTGCCGTCTCCGGCAGATTCTCGGCGAACGCGCGGGCCTCTTCCACCTGCTGGTGGAAGGTGAGCACCGTACGAAGGTTGAGCTTCGCCGCGTGCTCGAGGAGCGCTGCCTGCAGCAGCCCCAGACGGCGGCCGCGCATCGCATCTTCGGACAGCCCGACGTAATAGTCCGGGTCCTCGATCTCCAGCACGTCGATCTCGAACGGCGCGAGGACGCCCCGCTCCACCGCCTCCGCCAGACCGAGCTCAAAAATCCGCTCGCCGTAGATGCCGTCCGGATCACTGGCCATCGTCGCCAGCGCGAGCTCCTCACCGTCATGCCCGCGGACCGGCCGCGCAGGCGCGAGGATCCGCGGCGTTGCCGTCAGGTAGAGGCGGAAGTCGCACGGGATGCGGTTCTGATCGTGGATCGCCGCTCACGGTTTCCCCAGGTCACCTGCAGTGCCGTGCGCCTCGTCGATCACCGCGGCGTCGAACGGCGCCATCTTCTGCCCGTACAACGCGTCCCCGTCGGCCAGCGCGGCCTCCAGCGGGCCGCGGACCCTCCGCTCGCCGGACGGATCGTTGAGGTCGGTCCGGTCGACCAGCGACGCGTACGTCGCCAGCACGATCACCGGCCCCGATCCGGCCCACAGCGCCAGCTGAATGGGATTCGTCGTCGTCCGCACCCCAAGCCGGTCCAGGACCTCGTCCTTCTCGATCGAGCACACCGCGACCATCGGGCTCCTGTGGCCGACCCTGCGCCACGCCTCGGCGGCCTGCACGAGGAGATCGAGCGTCGGAAGCATCATCAGGACCCGCCCGTGCCGGTGCAGATCCAGCATGGAGACGGCAGCGGTGTACGTCTTGCCTGATCCGGTGGCCATGACGACCGTTGCCCGGCGCCCACGGGCCGGAACGTCTTGCGTGCAGAAAATGAGGCCGCCTTGATAATCCGGCGTTTCGCTTCCACCTGGTGTTCACGGCTTGATCACGACGCTCTTCCTCCCCTGAGGCAATTCCACGCTAGCGAATCCGCCGGGCCGCGCCGGCCGCTATCGGCGCAGGACGTCATTACAGGGGACCATGCGGATCGGCGGGCAAACCGCGCTCCGGCCAGATCCGCACCGCCACCTCCTCACCATCAGGACTCCGCATCCCGTGCACGGCGATCGGCGGCTGGCCCTGGCCAGCGGCCCCCTCGTCGAGGAGTGACCGCGCGGCCGCGAGCAGATGTTCGTCCGACTCGCTGCGCCCGGAGGCGACCAGGCGGCGCGCGGCCGCGAGGAAGGCCTCGCTCATCCACCGCACGATGTGCCGGTCCAGGGCCGCCAGGGCGGAGACGTCGACCTGCCGGGGCGGCGCCGACTTCTCGTGTGCGTGCTCGGTGTTCCACTCCGGGTCGCCACCGACGCCAACGGTCGGAACGGCGCCCGGTGGGAACGAGGCGGCGGCAACCTGGCGGCAGAGGGACGCCGCTGCCATCACCTCCAGCACTGGCATCGGCCGCGCACGGTCCAGGTCCACCGCGAACGTCCCACGCCCCGGCTCACCCCGGCTCAGACCGGCCGCCGACAGCATCGCCAGTGCGGCCGCGGCGGTGCCCATGGCCACCTGGTAGGAGTCCATCAACTTCGTCTGAGACGGCAGCCGTTCGCCACCACAGATCAGACCCTGATGGATCGCCAGAGCCAGACCACCAGCAATCCGCTCCGCAGGAGACCCGCTCTCACCAATCAGAGTGCCCCTGATGCGCAAGTGGCGGGTGAAGCGCCGATGAAAATCGGTTTGCCCCTTCCGCTGCTGGTCAACCACGATGTGACCCATGAGTGCACGACTGCGGGGGATCGCAAGGCACACCCAGGAAATAGTCGCGGCCGGCCACTATCCGGCGTCCGACGGGCGCCGGGTGGACATCGCCGAGCAGCTGAAGGCGTCGCTGGAGGGGACCCGGATGTACGGGCCCGGTCCGGTGAACGTGGTGGTGGACACCGACCGGCAGACCGCGTTCGAGGTTCCCGGCGAGTCCAGCACCCAGGCGGCGCGGCGGCTGACCGAGTCGCCGGGGCCGGTGGCCGTGCTGAACTTCGCCTCTGCCCGCAACCCGGGCGGCGGCTTCCTCAACGGGGCTCAGGCCCAGGAGGAGTCGCTGTGCCGTGCCTCCGCGCTGTATGCCACCTTGCTGCGCGCCCCCGAGTACTACGCGCACCACCGCACCAACCGCACCCCGTTCTACTCGGACCGGATCATCCACTCGCCCGACGTCCCGGTCTTCCGAGACGACCGCGGCGCCCTGCTGGACACCCCGTACACCGTGGGCTTCCTCACGGCCGCGGCGCCGAACGCCGGGGTGATCACGCGCCGTGCGCCCGAGGAGGCCCACCGCATCCCGGAGGCCCTCGCGGTCCGCGCCGAGCGGGTCCTGGAGACGGCGGCCGACTGCGGATACCGGCGGCTGGTGCTCGGTGCCTGGGGCTGCGGGGTCTTCCGCAACGACCCCTCGGTGGTCGCGGGGGCTTTCCGGGCGCTGCTGACCGGAGCGGGGCGGTTCGCGGGCCACTTCGACCAGGTGGTGTTCGCGGTGCTCGACCGGACGGAGTACGAGATGACCCGCGGGGCCTTCCGGCTGGAGTTCGAGGACTGGAGACGCGCGTAGAGGGCTCGAGCGCACGATCGGCTGGTGCATGAACGCCCGCCGCAACGCACGCGACTACGAACGCCTCCCCCAGCACTCCGAAGCCCACCTGAACTGGGCACTCAGCCTGGGCAATCGACGTCCGCAACCGCGCCCATCACCAGGTTGCCTACTACCTGGTGCTGTTCACGCGTCATGGCGAACGCATGTGGCTCTTCGGAGAAGCCGTAAGCCGCGCCCAAGTGGAATGGCGCCGCGCCCAGCTCCCCCCGGCCGACGACGGCATGCTGTGGAACCCCGCAGACTCCTTGATGAGGAGGAGGCTGCCCTCGCACAGGGATGGGTGCGCACGATCCGAGCCAACATCCGGCGCATCCTCCAGAAGCAGGGCACCTTCGTCATCTACGACCACCAGGCCGAGGTGATGGAAGGCGTCCTCGGCGAAGCACGTGAGAGGCACATCCGAGCCGCCGTAAGGGAACTCCACCAAGCCGGAGTGACCAGTTGCACCGGAATCGGCGGCAAGGCCCGCCAGCTACGCATCACCCCCGGCCCGGCGGCATGACTGCCCGCGCGCCCGCCAACCGCGTACCGTGAAGGGCGAGCATCACCTGGAGGAGACCATGAGCGCCCAGCCCGAGCACGCAGCTCCCAGCGCGCCCCCGCCGGCCCCGGCTGCCGCAGCGCAACTGCTCGCGCGGATCCGGTCCGACCGCAGTGTCACGGTGTGGGCACCGGCTTTCGAGCGCGACTGGGCCGCAGCACTGGAAAACTCCCGCCACAGCTACAGCCTCACCCCACTCCATGACGTAGTGCCCACGTGGCAGGCCCGCCTCGCCTCCGCGCCAGCCGTCGACGCCTTCCTCTCCTCCGGCCGGGACGACTCCGACGGCATCGCCCTTGAGGACGCCCTCGGAGCCCGCCCGTGAGCGACGCGGCCTGGCCCGCCCGCCTGTCCCCACACGCCGCCAAGGCGCTCGCAGACCTGCCCGACCATGCGCGCGAGATGCTCCGTGACGTCCTCGACATCGCTGCCCGCGACCCCTGGTCCTTCCCGGCCTGGGACAGCCGCGACCCCGAAGGCGAAGACGTCCGCTCCGCGTCCGTCGGACAGTTCAGCACCGTCTACTGGATCAACCGGCCCGCCCAGCGCCTGTATGTCATCGACCATCATCTGGCTGGGCTGACCGTACCCGGCATCAGTCGGAAAGACGCCAGGGTCCGGAGGGCGCGCCGTCGGCGTCGAGGCCGTAAGGCCACCACGTTGCCACCTGGTCGGGCAGCCACTGCCCGTATCCGATGTCCGAATACGCGGAGTCACCGAAAGCCCCGCCGTTAGCGGCCTGACGCACGAATCCCTCTGCTTCGTCAATGTCGCCGGCCTCCGCACGCAGCCCGGCGAGCAAGAGCAGCGCCCCGGTGCTCCCCCTACTTCCAGCTTCCACGGCCCACTCTTGGGCGCCTGCCGCGTCGCCAGCATCCAGCCTGTACTCGGCCAGGGTCAGAAACGCACCCGCACCTCCCGCAGCAGCTGCCTCCATGATCAATGTTTCGGCCTTGTCGTGGTTTCCCTTCTCGGCATAGGCATCGGCCACGACGACCAGATCAAGCGTGTCGCCCGCTTCGAGGGCCTTTCGCGCGAACTTCTCAGTACCTTCCAAATCCTCAGTCTCCAGACGGAGATCCACGAGTGCACTCCACCCATCTACCTCGCCTGCCTTGGCTGCACGCAGGGCAACTGACTCGGCGCCAGTCTTGTCGCCACGACCGCCCATCTCGCGTGCCAACGAGTTGTTCCGGGTGGTGCTGCCAAAGGGTGCAGAGCTCGTCAAGGCCGCCGGATCTTCCGGGTTCAGAGGGTTTTCTCGCAGCGGCGGCAAGATGCTGATGGGTCATCGAGGACTCCTCCTGAGCACCGGACGATCGGCCTGCGGTGGACGAACACCGGCCGAGCTCAGTCGATCATGTACGGCGCCGTCGGCTCTCCGGCTTGATCCGTACGGGGGCGGACCCAGGCCCGTACGGGGGAGTCGGGAGGGACAGGCCCCGCCCGAGACGGATCCGGGCGGGGGGTGTAGATCGCGCCAGGGGGACTTCGCTGGCCGTGGCGCTGCCTACGGCTCGACCAACTCCGCCTGCAGCAGAGGCCAACGGTCGTCGATGGGCAGCGATTGAGCATTTGCTCCAGTGTTCTGGAAGGCTTCGAGGGAAATGACGTCCCCGGTATTCAGCTCCAGGATCCCGAACACGTCCTGCGACTTAGTCCCGGAACCTTCGGCGTCCTCAACGTTCGCAATTTCAACGGTGTCGTTGACGATGATGCTTAGTTGAAGGGTCGCTGCCGATGAAGGCGTGTAGCTCCACACAATGCTCCCTTTGAGCAGGTAGCGCCCGGGAGTGATGACCACAAGAGAGTCGGAGGCATCATCAAACGTCATGCCGCTGACGTAGTTGGTCGCACCGAAGGCGATTTGAGTATTCGCTCCCGATGGGACGGTTGTGCTCTCGGTGGCGAAGATACTGGCGCCGGCGTCGATGGGCTCTGCGGCGGGCCCAGTGGCACCGGTGGCACCGGTCGGGCCCGTCGGCCCAGTGGCGCCAGTGGCACCGGCCGGGCCCGTCGGACCCGTCGCACCGGGGTCACCAGGGGGACCCGTCGGACCCGTCGGACCCGTCGGGCCGGGGTCACCCTGCGCACCCGTCGGACCCGTCGCGCCTTTCGGGCCCTTCCTGCATTTGTCCTTGTCACCACGCGACCCGTCCTGACACTTGTCGCCTCCACTACCCGGGGCGCTTGTCGCGCTCACGCGTTCGCCCATGCTCTGAGCCGCGGCCGCGACAGGACTGACTACCCCGGCCGCCAGGACCAGCGTGAGTGAGGCGATCGTGCCGCCGGCCGTCCACTTGGCTCGACGGGGCAGAGGTCCCAGTCGGGAACCTGTCCTGTTGTCAGGACCCATGTACGTACTCCTTGCTCAAACCGGCTGAAGAATTCCCCAGTCCCGGTCACGAGCTTGACCTACCCACGCTGAATGAAGCGCTACATCCGATCTGAACATGCGGGGACATCAGCACACTGGACTAGTGCGTTGTGGCTAACCGGATTTCGTTCGAGGCGTGCGGCGCGGGTGATCATCTGGACAGAGGTACGGGTGCGGTCGCGGGCATGAAAGAACGGGCCCCTTGGTAGTGACGCGGTTACGACACCAGCACGACCAAGGAAGCCCGTTGCCCGATCAGTTGAGCAGTACCACTGTGCCTGCGTCCACCGCGGTCACCCCTGCGTGTGACTGCTACGTGCACCGGTTCGGTTCGATCGCTCCGGGGCTGCGGGCAGGCTGCTATCCCAGTGACATGACGGATGCGGAGTGGGCCGAGGTCCGCTCGGCGATGCCGGTTCCGGCCTGGCTGCTGAAGCGGGGCGGGCGTCCGGAGGCGTACTGCCACCGCGAGATACTCGACGCGGTGCGCTACCTGGTCGACAACGGCGTGAAGTGGACGGCCATGCCGGTCGACTTCCCGTACTGGCGGGCGGTCTACGACTTCTTCCGCCGCTGGCGGTCCTACGGCTACGTGCGTGAACTGCACGAACGCCTGCGACGTTCGGCGAGGGAACGCTCGGGCCGCAACGCCGAGCCCAGTGCGGGAATCATCGACAGTCAGTCGGTGGACGCCTCCGAGACCGTCGGCGAGGACAGCCGCGGATACGACGGCGGCAAGTCACGTGACGGCCGCAAGCGTCACATCCTGACCGACACCGAGGGCCTGCTCCTGGAGGTCACCGTGACCACGGCCGATGTGCACGACTCCAAGGCCGCCCCCGCACTACTGGAGACGTTCATGGACCAGCCCGGCCGGCTGCTGAAACTGGTGTGGGTCGACAGTGCCTACCAGGGTCCGGCGCTGGCCAAGGCGTTCGCCCGCCACGGAGTCCGGACCGAGGTCGTGCGCCGCTCCGACGGACAACGCGGATTCGTCGTCCTGGCCCGCAGGTGGGTCGTGGAGCGCACGCTGAGCTGGCTGGCCCGCTCACGCCGCCTCAACCGCGACCACGAACGCCGCCCCGACCACCACACCCAGATGGTGTGGTGGGCCGCCGTGATCAGGCTGTCCCGGCGCCTGGCCGCAGACGCTCCGCGCTGGCCGGAGAAACGCCCCGCCCGACTGCTGCGGGCACGGGCATGAACCGTCCGTCCTTCGCCCGCACCAGCCAGCCCCGCTTCTCCAGCACGTAGGCACGGTGCCGGATCCTCTCCACCTCGTTCTTGATCTCCGCCTCCCGGCCCACCGCCCGCGTCAGCTCCACCCCGTTCACCGGCCCCGAAGCAGCCACCACCGCGGCGAACACCTCCCGGTACAGGCCGCTGAGCACCTCCTCGCCCATGCCCGACCGCCACACCGGCGGCCGCTCGCCATGCCCCGCGCCGGGGCCGCCCGATCCCACGGCAGCAGCCATCCCACCACCGGACAGCACGGAAACCGGCGTATTCACCGCGCCCTCCCCGGCCAGCACCGACACGAGCTCCTCACGCCCCACCCGGGCCCGCTCGACCCGCTCCCGCGCGGCATCCACCTCCGCCTGAGCCTGCTCCAGGACCTCCGTCCAGGACTCCAGATCCTGCCTCGCCCGCGCCTCACGCTGTTCCATCAACCCCAGCACCGACGGCATCGCACCCTCCTCGATCCACAACAAGCCGTCCGCTGCCTGCCCCTACCCCTCCGCGATCATGCCCCGCACACGACGAAGCCCCTGCTCATCGAACAGGGACTCCCTTTGCCACAACGCACTAAAGTCCCCCCAACCGGCAGCACAGCGGGAGGAGGGGCAAGGCGTAGTCATCGCTCAGCGCAGGCGGCCGAGGTGGATCACGCTGACGCGGACCTGCCGATCGCTGATCTCGGGATGGTCTCTGTCGTCACGCACCACTCCTTGCTCAGCATCGTCGCCGAAGCGGGCCACCCCAGCAGCATTTCTGCCAGGCGCATTCGCTCGGAGGTGGAGAGTTGAAGGGTGCTGGCACGAGGAGATCAAGGGCATCCGCCGGCCGCTCGCACAACCGCCAGACGGCACGCCCCGGCACTCCACCATCCGGGCATACGGATGAAGAGCTGGTTGCACACGGCCGACTCCTACGCGGTCAGATTCGCCAAAGGGCCGTACTTCTTGGCGGTTTCCACGGTGGCCAGCCGCTGCTCCAGCCACGGCCCTTCGGTAACTTCCCGCCAGAACGGGGCGCCGGAATCGCTGGTCGTCAGTGCCAGTTCTCGGCGTTGTACATGTAAACCACCAGAGCGCGGCCTTCGGCACGCGAGGCGGTGCGGGGTCCCGCACCAGGCGGACCATCGCGGTGGATGGGCGGCCGGCTCGCACTCGCCCCTCCTCGCAGTGCACCAGGCCGAGATCAGCCAGGAGTTCCAGGGACAACACCGGCTCCTTCACCCTTTGGGTCAAGGTCTGGAAGTCCCGGTGACATGCCATCTACGTGGCGGCACATGCCGGCGTCGGCTGAACGAGGAGTTAGCGACCGGCGAGAGCATCGCGCTTGTCCATCACGCCAACAGCGTCTCAGAAGACCTCGGCTGCTTGATCGTGTCGGTGTAGTCCTTGGCCTGGTCGGCCCGCAGCTTGCGGTCTTCGACAGCGTGACGGGATGCCCACCGGCCAGCGGGCCGACGGGGCTGCATGCGGCTCGCCATCGTCGGGACCGCCCACCTCCAGGCCCGCGACGTCGACAACGGACTCGAGCTCGGCAATCGGTCCGTCGACATCCTCGCCTGCGTCCAGTCGAGCCGGGCCAAGGACTACATCCCTGCGTTCAACGCGCCGTTGATCAGGACCCACACGATGCGTTTGAACTCGCCCCTGAGTGCTGGGGCGAGCTTCGAAGATCGCGGCCCACATCGGGCATCACCCGCCTCGAAGGCGACTCAGGCACCCTTCAGCGCCTGATCACGTTCGCTCTCTCCGACGGCGATATCACTGTCCAGGGCCACGCCCGGGACTGCTCGCCGTCAGACGACCCGCTTCACCGCATGCGTGCCCTCGCCGACGACGCGCATGCGGCTTTCATGGCAGGACCACACCTCAACGTCCAGCACGTGAGCACCCTGTCGCCCGCGGGCTCGGCCGCGTGACACCGCGCCGGTCGTGAGGGGCGGCCGCAGGCGCAGCACGAGCGGCCGGCGTACTGCTCCCAGTCGAGATCCAGCGCGCTGGGTACGGGCTTTTCCCGGCAGGGCGTCGTTGCGGCCGACGGCCCGGCGGCGGGCGCGGTCATTGCGGCTCCGGTCCGCGGTTCGGCCACGTTTGCGTGGATGCCCGTTCGACGTGCTCGCCTCCTCGGCCCGGGTCCTCGGTGCGGCGGTGCCAGGTGCCGGGCTTTCGCACCCGGCAGTGGCAAGAGACGACCATCGGGTCCGGGGTCGTGACTGGTGCCGGTTTCACGACGCCTCGTTCATCGGGGTGAGGCGGCGCTGCTCCCGACAGGGCGCGCACGCGTACAAGGCCACCGGCGGCCCGGAGGACCGCTCACCGTACTGAATCAGCATGGCTGTCCCCGACGAGCCCACGTGCCAGTGACACCAGCCTGGATTCGCCGCGTTGACGGCCGCGGGCAGCCGATTTCCTGTCGCCATGTCCAGGACCGTAGGGAGGACCTGTTGATGCGCATCACGCAATGTTCTCGAATGTTCTTGTCTTCTGGCCGAATGTTCTCCTGTGGTCTCGTGCGAGAGGGTGCAGGCTGTGGATCAGGACCGTCGGCCTGGTGATGCTGGTGGCGACAAGCCCGACACCGAGGGGGAGACGACATGTCGCGACGACTGCGGTTCATCGGAACGGACAGCAAGAACGGTGGATGCCCTGCGGTCCATGAGGACCTGGACTCCGGGGAGATCATCGTCCAGGGCACGCCGCTGACCGATCCCGACGACCTCGCCCGGCTCCAGCACTTCGGCCCCGGTGACGCGGCCGTGTCCGTGCCGCGTGAACTCCTCGTCAACCACGGCCCCAAAGAGATGGAACGCGCGCACAGGATCATCGACTTGGAGGAGTTCGGTCGGCTCTTCGAGACGTTCGAGCACTCGGCCTGGCACCTGGAGACCCGACGTGGCTACGCGTCGGACCGAGAGGACACCGCGTACGCGGAGTTCCTCACGACCGGTACGGCCCCGTGCGACCTCGACAGCGAGTGGTGCGCGAACATCCGCCGGCAGACGTCCGGCGGCAAGTACGTGGGCCGTGTCCGCGTCGCCGACAACCCGCCCACCGAGGGGCAGTTGTTCCTGCTCGGCTATGCGCGGTGCAACGCGGCCACGGGCGAGGACGTGCGGAACCTGTGGCGCGAGGACGCCGAGCGTGCGCACCTTCCTGCCGAGGACTTCTGGATCTTCGACAGTCGGTTGGTGGCGGTGCTCCGCTTCGACGAAGCGGATGTCCTCCACGACGTCGAGATCATCACGGAGCCGGCGCAGGTGCTGTGGTTCTGCCAGGTGCGTGACGCCGCCGTGCACGCGTCCGTCCCGTACGACCGGTTCGCGGCGCAACTCGACTCGAAGGGCTAGGGCCGGCACCGGTGAGCACGGACTACCAGCAGGCTCGGGAGGCCCTCGGAGCACGCCTGAGGGGACTGCGCCTCTCGGCCCCAGGAGGCCGGCTCACCGGTACACAGCTCGCCAAGCGGCTGGGCTGGCCGCACTCCAAGGTGTACAAGTTGGAAGGCGGACGGCAGACCGCAACCACGCAAGATCTGCGGGCCTGGGCCGGCGCCGTCGGCCGGCCCGAGATCCTCGATGAACTGGACGCCCGCCTCAAGGGGTTCGAGTCCCGCATCCGTTCCTGGCGGCGCCAACTGGCCGCGGGGCACCGGCCGGTGCAGGACAGCTGGAACCTGGAGGTCGATCGGTCCACGGCCGTCTACGCGTGGGAGGAAGCCGTCATCCCCGGCATGCTCCAGACCGCCGACTACGCACGGCACATCTTTGTGCGGTACGCCGACCTTCACGGCAGCGTGCGTGACACCGACGAGGCGGTCCGCGCCAGGATGAAGCGGCAGGAATGGCTCTACCAGGGCGGCCGGAGGTTCCACGCCCTGGTGTGGGAGGCCGCGCTGCACGCGCTGGTGTGTCCGCCGTCCGTGCTCGTCAGCCAGCTCGACCGGCTCACCGGGGTGACCGGGATGGACACCGTGGAGCTGGGAATCGTCCCTCTCGGCGCGTCGCTCAAGATCCCCACCGCGAACGGGTTCTGGGTCCTCGACGAACGGCTGGTGATTGCCGAGGACTGGCACGCGGAACTGTGGCTCGATGACGCGCACTCTGTGGCCACGTACCTTCGGGTCTGGCACACGCTGAAGGAGTCAGCGGCATTCGGAGCAGACGCTCAGAATGTGATCAACCGTGTCCGCCGTTCGGTGAGACCGGGGTAGCGACGAAGGTGCCTGCTCCCGCGCCGTGGTGCATGAGGGGGCACGAGGTCGGTGGGCGACGATTGTGTCGAGGCTGAGCGCACCGGGTCTCACCAGCGTGTGAGCGACGGCGGGGCCACTGGTCTCCTTCCTCGGTGAGCAGAGCGCCACCATCGGCCTTGCCGTGGCCGATCCGGCGCCGGGCCCTGGGCGGTCTGCAGGAGCAGATCGAGAGTGGGGCACCGTCTCCAGGATCCGGCCGCCGGTGGATGCACCGTCGCGGGGCCCGGCTGCTGCGGTGAGCCGGCCGGGATGCTGGCACCCTGATTGCTTTCAGTTCAGGTATGTGTTTTGCATGCGGTGGTCGTATGCGGCGGCGGTGTCGAGGCCCATTGCGGCACATCGAGCATCATCATCGCCTGCCCCTGGTGCGGACGACGCCTCCCCGAGTCGCAGCGGGGCCGGTGGCTCGACGAGCTGGAGCACCGCGGGATCGACCCGTGGGAGCACGAGGTTCCTGCCGAATTCCAGGACGACCGCTGGCTCTCCGAGCTGCATCAGAAGTGACGAACCAACAGCATCTCAGGTCACTTCTGAAACACGCCCTGGTACGAGGTTTGCCGTTACAGCGCTCTCATGGCGAAGGAATGCCGGCGACCATCTGGCCCGCCGCCCCGCCGCCCCGCCGCCCCGCTGCACCATCGAACTGCGCCTGAGGGAACAGAGCCTCTGATGACCTGACGGCTCCTGCGTCCGGTCATCGCGACGGGCCGCCGTCGGCCGGCCCCGGGCCCAGGTGTTCCAGGATGTCGTTCAGGGTTTCGCGATAGATGGCGTGGCTGCGCGCGTAGTCGGGGAGCAGGCCCTTGGACTCGACGATGGCGACCGCCTCGCGGGCATGGGGAAGACCCTCCTCCGGGCGGTGTGCCTGATCGAGGTAGAAGGCGAGGCTGTTGAGTCCGCTCGCCAGCTGATGGAGCGAAGACTCCTCGCTGAGCCATGCCCGCTCCCAGCGCTCCCCGGTGAGATCGCGGTACAGGGCGACGGCCTCCGTCATGGGGGCGACGGCCTCCCCGCGGCGCTCCGGACTGTCGTGGAGACGGGAGGCCAGGCGGGACAGGCAGTGCGCGAAACCGCTCAGGTCGTCGTACGGCGTACTCGCGTCGGAGCCATGCAGTTCTTCCAGGCAGTCGTCGCCATCGCCGCCGTACCCGAAACCGTATGTGCCGTGAATTCCGGCGATCCAGCGGTGGGCGCCCACAACGGCCTCGGCGATGGCGAGGGTCTGCTCTCGCGGCGGCTGCCCGTCCGCCACGGAGTCGGCTGCCTGGGCGAGTTCGAGAAGGAGCTTGTGGCGGAAGGGGTGCTCCAGCGACCGCTCGAAGGCCAGGGACTCCTCGCCGGCCGTGCCGTGGAGGGCACTGACGGTCGTACGAGTGAGGAGGAGCACGAGGGCATGGCCCAGGGCGCCCATCGGAACGGTGGTGTCACTGGCGATGAGCGCGTGGAGGCCGGACAGGAAGCCCGCTGCCCGGGCGCGTTCCGCGCCGTCCGCCGACCGCGCGTCGGACCGCCACAGCGCCTCCCGGTACAGGGCACGCACCAGCGCGGTGAGCGGTTTGCGGTACGGGACCGACTCCAGCCGGCCGAACGCCTCCTCCGCCGCTGCGCGCGCCTCGGCGCCCTCGCCCGGTGAGAGCGCCAGGGCCGCGGTCACCGCGGCCCAGGCGAGCTGGGCCTGGGATCCGGCGATCTCGAAGGGGCTCTGCTCCCGGTCCTCTCCGGCCGCCTGCCTCCGGTGGGCCGCGACGATGCCGGCATACGCGCCGGTGGCTTCGGCAGGCCGGTCCAGAAGGCCGAGCAGCCGGGCCCGGGCCCACAGCCCTCGACATGCCTCACGGGGCACAAGGTCCCGGCCGGGCTCGACGAAGCCCGCGTCCTTCCGCGCTGCCGACGCCGCGCCGTAGCAGCCGGCGGCTTCGAAGGCGCTCTCGTAGGCCAGCAACGCCTCCCGCAGGGCGCGTAGTTCGTGTACGTCGTCTCGCGCCTGGACGGTCAGCGGTCGCCGCAGCAGCACGACCGCTTCTGCGGCGAGTACCGCCTCGTCCTCACTGTCCTGCGTGGAGAGGACGGGCACCAGCTCCGCGAGTCGGTCGCCCAGAGTGCGTACGAGCCGTGACGGCCCGTCAGGAGCCTGTAGCAGTTTGACCCAGTGGCGGGCCGCTCTGTCGCGGGGCTGCGGGGCCCGGCCGTCGGGATCGTCCGGCGTGAGCCGTTCCACCAATTCCTGGAGAACGCACACCGCCGTCGCGTACGGCCCCCGCGAGGCGGCCATCTCCTCGCGGACACCGGCGACGACGGTGAGGGCTTCCAGCGCTCCGGGCCCGTCCGCGCGACGCCACAACGAGAGAATCAGGTGCAGCTGCATCAGGGCGAGCTCCCCGAAGGGTGCGCCGTCTGCAGCGTCCGGCCTTCCGAAAAAGGCGTCCATCTCCTGCCGCGCGGTCGCGGCGTCAGCAGGTCGCTCGTCGCCGCCAGGGAGCAGCATGCCGCGCAGCGAGAGGAACATGAGTTCGTGTGTCGTATCGATGGCGAGCACCCTAGCGGAGCGCTCTGACACGGGCACTCGTAGGCGGGTTCTCGCGGCCGGGCGGACGGTACGACCGCGACCGGGTGCGGGCCCGCGCAGCCGAGTTGCCGCCGTGACCGGGGCGCCGGTTGCGCGACAGCGGTGAGCCGGCGCCACGTTGATCACAACGGGGAACGGCCCAGGGCCCACCCGGCGGCACGACGTCCTGATCAGCAGCATGGGAACCTGCGTGCGGGGCCGGGAACCTCGCGACGTGCCCCACGGTGGTGGCGCCCGTCGCCTGCTTCCGGCCCCGCCATGGGACTGGGGGAGTGGCGGTTCAAGCTGTGTGGAGCCCGAGTCCGTAGCGGTTCAGCACCGGGTTGATCGGCTGGCAGAACGACCGGCCGCCGCTGGTGCAGTTGCCCGAGCCTCCCGAGGTGATCCCCTGTGCCTGGTCACCGCTGATGCAGGAGCCGCCCGAGTCCCCGCCTTCGACGTAGACGCTGGTCTGCGTCATCGCGTACACCGCGCCCTGGCTGTAGTTCACCGTGATGTTCTTGGCCTGGATGGTGCCGCAGTGCCAGTGCGTGGTCGAACCGGAACGGCAGACGGACGCCCCGACCGGCGCCTCGTTGGACCCGCGGACCAGCTGGTCGGGGACCGTGCCCCAGCCCAGCACCACGGGTACGGTCCACCAGCCGCTGCCGACGTTCACCCAGGCGTAGTCGTTGCCCGGAACGTCGATCCCTGGAAGTTGCCGATGTACGAGCGGTCCCAGCCGGTCACGAAGGCGCCCGTCCGGCCGCAGTGCCCGGCGGTGACGAAGCCCCCGTGGACGGAGAAGCCGATGGAGCACCGGACGTTGCCCGTGTAATACGGGTCGCCGCCGACGGTGCCCGCCGCCGTGGTACGCGGCGCTTCGGCGATCTCCTCGACGGTCACCGGACCGGCCTTGAGGGCGCGGGCGACGAAGGCGCGGACATCGTTGTCTTTCCGGTAGGCGGAGACCACGCTCACCACGACGCGGTTGAGTTCCGGCTCCACGTGCCAACTGCTCAGGCCGCGAGGCGCCGACAGCTCGTCGATGCAGCGGGTTTGCCCCATGCCGCGAGTACGAGCCCCAATGCGGCCCGTCAAGGAAATCGGGCTGCGTCGCGATCGGCTGCCGGGCAGCATGGCGGGGTGTCTGATCTGCTGTGGGCTGACGTTGCGTACTTCTTCGACTCTGACCTGATGGGTGCGCTTCCCGACGCGCGTGTCCCGGATGCCTCACTCGAGGACTGGCAGGCACTCCTCGACCTTGTCGCTGAACGCGGCTGGAAGTACCAGTACTCCGAGGGCGAGATCGTGCTGCCAGTGCCCCCAGCGCAGACAGTGCTCTCCCGTCCAGCCGACGCCGAGTGCCCCGAGCTGCGGGTCTGGCCGTCAACCGATGTACTGGCGATCTTCCGCTTCCATGCAGCCGAGGAGATCGACTTCGATGTGGACCTGCGAGAGCTTCAGGGCCAGGAGCAACTCGACGTCTCCTGCCGTTTCCTGCGCGACATCGGTCGACGGCTGGGCAAGCCGGTACTGATGGATCCAGAGGGCGATTACGGCCATCCAGTGCTCGGATTCGAGGTTGAAGCCGATCGCGTCGTACTGCTGGCTGAACCGCCCCTTATGTGACTGCCTGCCGCAGTAGGTCCGGGAGGCTGCAGCCAGGCGCGAAACGCTCCGCTACGTGGGGAAGTAATCCGAGCAGGTCTGGCGAACGCCTGAGCGCAGGGTGGGGAGATTCGGGGTTCTGTCCGCAGTTCCGTGAATGCCGAAGTCACTTCGCGGGCCGTCTGGTTCGCTACTGGCGGCTGATTGCACGTGAGATGCCGGCGGCGACGGTCGTGGCCAGGATCCATCCGGCAGCGGTCAGCGCGTAGGCGAGCCATTGCCCAGTGTCTCGTGGTGCGAAGGCAGCTTCCTGTCCGAAGGCGGTAATCGGGACGAGCAGGTCGAGGGTGTAGAAGACGGCGTTGAAGGGCGGTGCCTTCTCCGCCTGGAAGTCGCGCTCATGAAGGAGCTGGGTGAGGGTTGCTCGGCCGTGCAGGAAGCGGTAGGTCGCGGTGCTCCGGACGAGGTCTATCTAGATGCTCCAGGATGGAGCAACGTGGTCGCAGTCGCAGGCAGGTTGGCTCAGGTGATGGTCACCAATGACCTCCAGGCGGCGGCTCTCCTGCATGAACAGCTCAACCTTCCTCACCACCAAGAGGCCTGCTGAAGGAGCATCGACGGCTGGGTGAGGATGCGAGTGGGGAGGAGTTCGAACGAGGCCCGGCCATACATGGCTCGCTTGAGTGTTTTCACCCGGTTCACGTGGCCTTCGACGACGCCGGAACTCCACGACAGAGTGAGGCCGGCGGTGACGGCGTCGAGGTCCTGGCGGAGGAAGCTGGCGAAGCCCTGCATCGGCTTCGGGGCGTCCTGTTCGGCCTGGCGGATCCACTCCAGCAGCAGGTGTCCGCGCAGGTGACGGACGAGATCGGCGAAGGCTCGGGCCAGGTCACAGGCACGGGTGATGTCCGGGCAGGCGAGCCGGACCTCCAGCAGCCGCTTGTCCTGGCTCTCGGTGAGGGTCTCGCGGGGCCGCATGATCCATGAGGTGATCTTCCGGGCGACGATGATGTCCGCGACCCGGTCGAGCGCACCCGCCACCAGCCGGGCGGCCTTCGCCAGATCCTAGTGCTTGCCCTGCACCTTCGACCAGTGCTTGTCCAGCGCGGTCAGCGACTCGCTCTGACCGGAAGAGAGAAGCTTCTGGATGTGCTGAGCTGCACAGACACCGACTCCACCCAGCTCCTGGCAGTCCTCGGCGGAGTTCGGCCCCGGCCTGGCCCTCGGTATGCACAGGACAACCTGCGCCGCCTGGTTCTCCGTGAACGCGACCGGCCCGGCGCGGCGAACAGTGAAAATTTTTCAGGCTCGGTTGTACCCGAATCGCCGTCCTGAACGGATGTAGGGATGAACGTGCTGGAGAGCGAGATGGGGCGGTGAGGGCGGGTGCTGGGTTCGGCGGGGCCTGGAGAGGTGGCGGCCGCGGTGGTGGTCCTGCTGTCCGTGTGGGCACGTGTGTGGGCGCGGGTGCGGCTCGCTCGCGAGCATCGGCTGATGATGGAGCGGGCGGTGAATGCTGCGGCGGCCGCCCGTGGTCCGGTGCGGCTGCGCCAGCAGGGCCAGGCGGGCGAGTGGTGTGTAGAAAGCGGTGGTGCGACCGGCGGCGCGTTGCCGGTGAGGCACGAGGTGAAGGGGGCGGAGGGCGCACGACGCGGGACGCCGCCTGCCGGGCGGCGCCGATGAGCGTGGTACACCCCCTGCCCGGCCAGGACGCGAACCCGGCTGCAGCGGATGAGGACGACCACCCAGGCGTCATCACCGAAGGCATGTTGCGGGACCTCTACTTCGGTGAGAGCGAGCGGTTGTACAGGTTTCTCGCTCGTCGCATAGGAGAGGCCGATGCCGCGGAGGTGAGGAGCCAGGCATTCCTGGATTTCTTCGTCTGGTGGCCCGCTCACCCCGATCACCCGGCCCCCACGGCGGCTCTGTACACGATTGCGCAGCGGCGGGCCGTGGACCATCTTCGCGCCCAAGGCCGCAGGTTGTCGGCGGAGGGAGGCGACATGGACCTCGTTGTCTGTGCGCTGGCAGCCCATCGAGACGCCTTCAGCGTCGTCGACCTGCGCCTGGACTTACATCGCGCCTTGGCGGACTTGAACGCACGAGAGCGCAGAGCACTGCAACTTCATCATCTCGAGGGGCTGACGGTTGCTGTGTGCGCGCAGTTGATGGGCACCGGAGTCGACAACGTCAAGAGGATTCTGAAAACCGCTCTCGAGAAACTGCGCATGTCACCAGGCATGACTGCTTATCAGGTGCCCGTCCCGACACAGCCGCAGGAGGTGCGGAAGTGAGCCATCACGAGCGCGACGCGCGTTTCACGAAGAGCTCGGAGCAGCTGTCGGCGGGCTTCGACGCGGTGATGGACCGGCTGCGCGACCTGAACGGTTCCAAACGCCGCGAGCTACTGGAGCAGGCAGAGCGCACCCTGGACCACCAGCAGGTGTATCGGTGGGGCAGGGAGCAGCTTGAGGAAGGAGAGTACGAATCAGCCGCCTTCTGGCTGCAGGTCGCAGCGCATTGCCAGGTTGTCGGAGCCGAGCAGGATCTGGACGGCCTCCTTCTGCGTACGGCCCTTCCCGCCGGATCGGCTGCGGACCGCGTCATGCACCACCCGCCCACCGACCACCTGCCGGGCACGATCGCCCACCTGGACCATGACGACGACGTGCCCGGCGGGCAGGGCGAGCGCGCACAATCCGAACCGCCGCAAGCTGGCAGGCGGGCAGCGCAACCTGTTCGGCCGCAGACTGTCACTGCACACCTGAACCTGCTCCTGCTGACCAATGCCCTCCAGCCTTCGACGGAGGTGTTCCCCGCGCTCGGCCTGCTCCTGCACACCGTGCGGGTGACGTCTGCCGACGAGACCGAACTCACGCACACCCCCGGTGCCGACGTCGTCCTGATCGACGGCCGGCGTGATCTGCCGAAGGTGCGCTCGCTGAGCCAGCGGCTGGGCGCCGCCCGACCCCGCTGCCCGATACTCCTCGTGGTCAACGAGGGATGCCTCGCCGCCGTCACCGCGGACTGGGGCATCGACGACGTCCTGCTCGACACTGCAGGCCCGGCCGAGGTCGAAGCGCGTCTACGGCTGGCGAGGGTCCGCACCCCCCGCAGCCCAGGCCCCGCCACGAAGCCGACCGGTGAACCGAGCACCTTCAGTGAGCTCTCGATCGACGAGGCTACATACAGCGCCAAGCTCAAGGGCCGGGTCCTGGACCTGACGTTCAAGGAGTTCGAGCTGCTGACGTACCTCGCGCAGCACCCCGGCCGGGTCTTCACCCGGGCGCAGCTGCTGCAGGAGGTGTGGGGCTACGACTACTTCGGTGATATGCGCACGGTCGACGTCCATGTGCGGCGGCTGCGCGCCAAACTCGGCCCGGAGCACGAGTCGCTCATCCAAACCGTACGAAACGTGGGATACCGCCTCATCATTCCAGAGAGCGAGAGCAGCAGGCAGGCTGCCGAGAGGGATGTGACCAACCCCCCCACCGAACGCGGTGTCTGCCTGAATGCCGAGTCCCTCATGAATGCTGAGAGGCGCCTGGACACTCCCGTGTGGTGACCCCCCGCTGCCGTCGCCGGGCGGGTTCCCGAGGGGAACCACTCCCGGCGAAGCACCAGCTCCAGGGGTTGCGACCGCCGGCTGTCTGCGAGAGGCGGTAGACACTGCGTGTGCCGGGCCGCTGCCTGCGGCCCGGCTCGCACTCTGTGGTCAGTCGTGATGGTGCTGACTCGGCCTGAGGCGTGGGCGGGTCATTCGATGATGGTGTGGAAGAAGGTGACGGCAGCGGCGAAGGCGGCGCCGCCGATGAGGGTGGCGTCGGCGAGGGTGCCGCTTTGGCGGCGGTGAGACCGCCGGCGGCGAGGGCGGCGAGGATGCCGAGGAGGAAGATGACGGCGGCACGCTGGCCCAGGAGGGGACCATTCACGGCAACTCCCGTTGCTGGCAGGGCGACACGGCTCGGGGCCGCGTCCGGATGTTGTTGCTGTAGCCGCATCCGGCGCCGCTGCCCCCGCGTGAGGACTCTCACGCCG
The DNA here is from genome assembly GCF_036057275.1 of Streptomyces sp. NBC_00390. Classification (NCBI taxonomy): domain Bacteria; kingdom Bacillati; phylum Actinomycetota; class Actinomycetes; order Kitasatosporales; family Streptomycetaceae; genus Streptomyces; species Streptomyces sp. NBC_00390. Next base: position 8,485,629 of record NZ_CP107945.1, read on the forward strand.
GGCTGGTGAAGATTCACCGCATGCCGTCCACCCACTCCGACCGGTACGCAATCCGCACTGCCACCCTGCGCGCCGGCCTGCTCTTCACCGCCGCCCACGCACCGACCCCGCTGTACTACGTCTTCGGCGACCTCAAAGTCCTCACCCCCTCCGAAGTTCACCACTACACCTCCCACGCCAGGCGCCACCACAGCGGTGCCTGGGTCCTGGTCGACACGCACCAGGCCCATGCCTTCGAGGAAGTCTTCGGAACTCCGACAGCCGTGGCGGCCTGAGTTCCTGGGAAGGGTCCGGACGGTGCCGGTGCCGGGCAGGTGTCCGCTCCGCAGACCCGAGGGACGTCCCGTCACGTGCTGGTGCGGAGGTGACGTGATCCGTACCGGTCGCCACGGCGCGCTGTTCCGGACCGCAGGAGAGCTTCTGCTCCTACGGCGAGCCCCTGGTGAACCGATCCGATCGGCCGAAAGAGGTACACAGGTGTGGGGGAACCTTGAGCCGGGGGATGCGCGTGAGAGAACTGCAGTACCTTTCGACAGCCGGACTCGATGACTTCTGCGGAACCCCACGAGCCGGCTTCACGCAGCGGTCCGTCGAAGTGGAGGCTAACGGCCTCGGCCCGGGCTCCCGCTTCGCCATCGGGGAAGGCGCAGCGTCGTTGCCGACCGAGGCAGAGCGGCTGGAGCAGGTACTGGCCCACCTGAGGGGAGCATGCTGGGCCCACACCGAGTCCCCGGATTCTGCGACGAGTTGGGGACGGATGCCTGGCTGGAGTTCAAGGGATGGTTCCGGTACGGGGCGGCCCTGAGCGACCCCGGACTGCACGACCGGGGAGTATTCGCCGGCATTCCTGGAAGGCGGACCCTGCCCCCAGGAGGAGCCGTGCGACGGTGTCCGGCTCCTGCTGTGCGGCTCGATGCTGCATGTACGCGAACACCGCGATCGTCCGCCGACTCGGATGGGATCAGGCTCCGACCGGTTGCACGATCCGGCAGCCGAGCCGGTCGAGCGCGAGCGGCGCGGCGACGGCTCCCCGTCCGAGAGCCTGCTCTCCACCGGCCAGGGCGATCAGAGGTTCGCTGCCCGCTCCGCTCATGACGGCGCCGGTCGCCATGGGTACCTGGCGGGATCGGCGGGGGCGGTCCGGACCGGGACCTGTACGGACGGATCCCTGCCGGAACCACCCGCCTCCTGCCGGGCTCGACCCTGCGTCGGCTGCTGTTCCGGCGGTATCTGCTGGTGCACCGGGGGCGAGCCTGACATTGACGTGCGGGGCGAAGCATGGCGGCAGTCGCCGAGTGGCTGAAAGGTCGTCAAGTGTTGTGTCAATCAGCGACACGCAACTGACAGGGTGATGGATATCAGATTCTCTCGCTGAGACGGCTCAATCCGCTGTCAAGTTACATTGTATTAAGGCCACTTGATATGACGCCAGGGGTATCGATCCGAACATGTAGGCCCGCTTGGAGTCCTTCCGTTACACCATGAGAGATTCCCGAGATGACAACAGAAAGTGGCGCCAGTACGTTCATTCTCGGTCGGCCGCTCAGCCGACATCTCTAGAGAAGGAGAGATGGAATGCGTAAACGTACCGTTGCCATCATCACTACTGTTGGCGCAGCGGCCGCGGCCGTCACCGGCATGACTTACGTCCCTGCCGCTGCCACAGGCAGCCGCGGCGGGGGCGACCAGTACGGCTACGCGAGGGACTACGGCCAGATCCAGGTCAACGAGCGGACCTACTCGGCCAACCCAGGGGCCTGCATCACCGTCTTCAACACCGACTTCACCCTCAGACTCGGCTTCAACATCCGCAACGACACCAGGAGAACCGTCGAGTTCTTCAACGGGTTCACCTGCGACAGTGGGGCCGCTGCTGCCCGCGTCGGACCCCGTACCAGCACCACGGTCACCACTGAACCTGTCTTCGTTCGAGGCCTCCTCAACCTGCCGGCGGGGACCGTGGGCAGCTTCCGGGTGGTCGACGAGGGCAACTGACGCGAGAGAACAGCGACAGGCACGCCTGTGCGTGGCCTGGGCCCCGGCCCGCCGGAATCGGGCCGGGGTTCCGGCGTAGAGTATCGGCCTCCATCCTGAAATCGGTGACCCACCGCATCGAGACGCCCTCCCGCAGAAATAGCGGCTACTCTTTATGGCCCTCAAGTGAATTCCCTCGCGGGACTTCCCATGCCGGGCGTTCGCGCATCGAGATCGCCACGGCGCGAAGGTGCTGCGGGGTGGCCGATGCAATTGACGCGTTCCCAAACCGGGAACCGGCCGCGAGGCGGGCGTCGTCGGGGTGGCTGCGGCCCCGGCCCGCTGACCCGCTCCAGGCCATTCCGTCACCTCACGAAGCGCATTTCGTCGGTTCTCCGATCGCGGTGAGAGTGTCCGAGTCGGTGAGCAGGCGAACGGTCCGATCAATTCCGACAGCTGAATGCCACCCGTCATCGCTCTTCCCCCCGGGGCCGTCAGACTCCGCCGAGCAGTGCTCAGTGTCGATCCTCGCGCGGCAGGCAACGGCATGCCGCCCAGCGCAAGGCACGGTGTCACGACCGGGACCATGTGACGCAGCTTCAGGGACTGTCCGGACACAGTCACGGGATCCTCATCTACGAGGCGGAGTGAAATGGCTGGTCACAGCATTCTGTCGGTGGCCCGCATGGTGCGGCAGGTGACCTGGGCGTCTTCCATGAGCGTCTGGCGTCGCGTCAGGTGATCACGGACGGTGGGGCCTGCATGTTCGCGACGCGGGCAGGGCGTGTGGTGAGCGTGGTTCGGCCTTTGCCCAGGTGTCGGCGGACCTGAGCCGTGCCCGCTTCGGCGAGGACCTGGAGGCGATCCGTCGATCCCACTCCGGACGCCCCCCGCGACTGTATCCGCAGCCCTGTCCGGCGAACTCCGCCCCCCGGGCGGGCTGGCCGCGCCCGGGGCAGGACCGGAGCGGGCGACGCCGAGACATCTCCTGGGTCATCCAGCATCAGGTTCCGCTGGAGCTCCTTCCGCGGCGAGGGCCTTGTCGACGAAGGCTCGTACGAGAACAGCGGCCTCGGCCGCCGTGACGTCCTTCGTCCACTTCCCGATGATGTGCCAGCCACACTCCAGCTCGAACCGGTGCACGCCGTGCGCGTGCTCCAGGTGCCGGGCGTACGGCTGCCGACGGCAGCGCCCGTGACGCTCGGTCCTGGGGCCTGGGGGTGTGGCGAACGGCCCGATTGTGGCATCGGGCGTCATTGCGCGGACAAGTACGGCCATGGAGTCAGGTTTTGGGGCAAGATCAGGCGGCCGTCCGTTTGTTGTGCCGGCGCTTCTAGGCTGGGGACGCGGCTTCCACGCTCCGGGCTTCCTCCGCAGGGCCTTGCTCATACGGTACCGGCCCAAGGAGCTGGATCAATATGGAAGACCGATGGCCCGCGCAACTGGAGAACTGTCGGGTGGCCTGCCCGGCCGGGGAGCTCGACCTGGCCACGGCCCTGGACTTCACCTTCCTGCTGTGGGGGACGGCTCTTGAGGCCGGCGCCGACTGGCTGATCGTCGACCTCAGCCGCGTGACCTTCATGGACTGCAGTCCTCTGCACGAGCTGTGCAGGGCCTGGGACCGAAGTCGGGCCACGGGCCGGTGGACTCGGGTGGTCTATGACCAGGCTCCCATCGGCCGGCTGCTGCGCCTGACGTCCTTGCAGGAGCGGTTCCCGCGGTATGCCAGCACTGATGCTGCCTGGCGTGGGCGTCTCGCCGACGTCGGGGCCTGATCAAGCCGTCGATCACAGGTCGCGCCACGTATTGCCGGGGGCTGCAACGCGGTGGACTCCGGCCGTGGTCGCGCGCCGGTATGAGAGTCAGGCCGCGTGCTGGTCGAGGAAGTAGTACGGGGTGGTTGTGCCGTCTCACGGGATGTGCGTGCGCTGTGGGACGGGCGCCTTCGTGAACTGCGGGGATGCAGATTCTGAGAAACGGGCGAATGCGCTTGTTTCAGGTATCGGCGCCCCAGTGCCGTGCCTCGGCCAGTGATGGCAGTACCCGCCGGCCCAGAGACAGGGACGGAAGATCCGGCGCCCCGACGGTACGGCCGTAGAGATCTACGGAACCGGTCGCTACATCGCAATGACGGGACGCCGACATGGTGACACCCCCTCACTGCTTGGTGACCTGTCCGCGCTCGTCGCGGCCCTTGTGCGCTGATCCCGGGGACGAGGCTCGGAGCTTGTGGAGCTCCTCGCGCACTTCCCTCCCGGCTCGGAGTGCTGTGACGGCCTTCTTCGAGAGGGCGGGCACCCTGTCTAACGCCCGTCCGGCAATGGCTCCGACGAGCGTGAGTGTTACGAGCGCTGCTGCGCCCCATTGAACGGCGTCCACAATGACCTACCTTCGACGAGGTGGATCCGGAGATACTCAGCAGGTGTGGCCGCTGAGTGCACATCGGTAGGAAACACCGAGGCTGATCCGTAGTTGGATCTTGGTGGATAACTCGCTGGCTGTGGAAAACGGCATGCCGTAGGAGGCGTGACACCCCCTGCCTGACGCCTCGTGCTTCATAAGCTACAACTTCCAGCCAGGCAGTTATGGGCAAAGTGTTTGTCGGCCACGGTCAAGCTGGTCCAACTTCATACGAGTTGGCAGCCAACTAGGGCGCGTATCGAGTCGTGATCAATTTGCGGGATGTGCCTTCGTGGTACGGTCCGGTCCGATAGGCGGTCTTACGTGACGCGAGTGCAACTGACCGATCCGGATTGGGAGTTCATCGAGCCGTACCTGCCGATCGGCGAGTACGGCCCGTACCCCGAGCGACTGCGGCAGCAGTTCGAGGGCGTGATCTGGTGGTTCAAGACGGGCGGGCAGTGGCGGGAGATGCCGACGGAGTTCGGCGCCTGGTCGGCCGTCCACAACCGCTTCCGGCAGTGGCGTGACGCCGGCGTCTTCGAGGCCCTGCTGGAGGGCCTGATCACGGAAGCCGCGAAGCGAGGTGAGGTGGACCTGTCCCTGGTCAGCATCGACTCCACCACCGCCCGAGCCCACCACGACGCGGCCGGGATGCACCTCGACGAGGACGTCGTCACCGCCCTGGAGAAAGCCGCGGCCGAGGAGGAGAAGGCCAGGTCAAAGGGGGCGGCCTCGAAGAGCAAAACGGGCAAGAGACCGAAAGTGATCCCGCGCTGGAAGAACGACGACGCATCCGGCGTCGGCGGAAACTCCGGCTGAAGGCCGCCCTCCTCGGACGTTCCAGAGGCGGGCAGACCAGCAAGGTCCACCTCGCCGCCGACCGCAAGTGCCGCCCGCTGGCGTTCATCCTGACCACAGGCCAGGCAGCGGACAGCCCGCAGTTCATCCCCGTCCTGAAGAAGGTACGGGTACGCGGGCCCGTCGGCCGACCCCGCATCCGGCCGGACGCGGTCGCCGGGGACAAGGCGTACTCATCCCGCGGAAACCGCGCCCACCTGCGCAAACGCCGTATCAAGGCGGTCATCCCGGAGAAGAAGGACCAGGCCGCCAACCGGAAGAAGAAGGGCTCCAGAGGTGGCCGACCCGTCAGCCACGACGCCGATCTCTACAAGGAGCGGAACACCGTCGAACGCCTGATCAACAAGCTCAAAGCATGGCGAGGCATCGCCACCCGATACGACAAGACTCCCGACAGCTACCTCGCCGGTCTCCACCTGCGCGCCTCGATGATCTGGATCAAGGACCTCACCAGGACCACCCGATGATCACGACTCGATATGCCCCTGGGTGACGCGCTGAGGTGCCGGACGCCAAGGGCGGGCAGGGGTTGAGTCAACGGTCAACCAGCCGTGGACGCGGGGCCTCACCCGTGGATTCCGCGTCGGTGTCGTCGGTGCCGACCGGGCCGCGGGGAAGCATCCACTCTAGCCACTTCGGCAGCCACCAGTTGGTCCGGCCGAGGAGTGTCATGGTCGCCGGTACCAGCACCATGCGTACGACCGTGGCGTCGATGAAGATCGCGGTGGCCAGGCCGAGCCCGAACATTTTGGTGGAGGGGTCCTCGGCGACGGCGAAGGACAGGAAGACCGCCACCATGATGAGGGCGGCCGAGGTGATGATCCGGGCGGTGCCCGAGACGCCCTCAACGATCGCCGTGCCGTTGTCGCCGGTGCGCAGGTACTCCTCGCGTACGCGGGAGAGGAGGAACACCTCGTAGTCCATCGACAGGCCGAACAGGATGGCGAAGAGGAACATCGGGATGAACGACACGATCGGAACCGTCGCTTCCAGGCCGATGAGTGCGCCTCCCCAGCCCCACTGGAAGACCGCGACCATGATGCCGTAGGCCGCGCCGATGCTCAGCAGATTCAGCAGTACCGCCTTCAGCGGTACGAGTATCGAGCGGAAGACCAGCATCAGCAGCAGGAACGACATCGCCAGCACGGCGGCGACGAACACCGGCAGGCGTTGGCTGGTGCGTTGGCCCACATCGGACAGGCTCGCGGCGGCGCCGCCGACGTGGGCCCTGGCCGGGCCGTGCCCGATCGCCGTGGGCAGCATGTCGGTGCGCAGCCGGACGATGGTGTCGGCCGTGGCCTTGTCCTGAGGGCTGGTGGTCGGGAACACCACGAGGGTCGCGATGCCGGTGGCCCGATCGATGTGCGTCGGCGCGACGGATGCGATGCCCGGATCCGCCGCGACCGTTGCGACGAGTCGGTCCAGCACTCCCGGATCACCGGTGGGGTCCGCGGCGATGACGAGGGGACCGTTGGTGCCCGGGCCGAATCCCTCGGCGACGAGGTCGTAGGCCCGGCGCTCGGTACGGCTGTGGGGCAGTGAGCCGTCGTCGGGCAGGCCGACGCGCAGGCCGAGCACGGGCAGCGTGGCGGTCAGCAGCAGCCCCGCCGCGCCGACCGCGTACGGCACCGGGTGCCGGCCGACGTGCCCGATCCAGCGACGCCACCCGGCGGCGTGGGCGGCGCCTGCCGCCGGGTCCCGCCGCCGTGCGAGTCGGCCCAGCTTCCTGGTCTGCAGAGCCCGGCCGATCCGGCCGGCCCGGCCCAGCCGCGGGCCCGCCGCGCCGAGGAAGGCCGGCAGCAGCGTCACCGACGCGAGCACCATCGTCAGGACGACGATCGAGACGGCAACCCCGCCCACCGTCATGAACGGCACGTTCGCGACCGCCAGGCCGAGGATCGACACGACGACGGTGCCGCCGGCGAAGACCACCGGCCGCCCCGCCGTTGCCACCGCTCGTCCGGCCGCCGCCTGCGGATCGAGCCCGCACGCGAGGTACTCCCGGTGCCTGGCGAGCACGAACAGCGCGTAGTCGATGCCCACTCCGAGCCCGACCATGCTGCCCAGGACCGGTGCGAAGGTGGGGACCTCTGTCACCCCCGCCAGTACCGTCATCGTGGCGACCCCGACGGTCAGCCCGAAGACCGCCATGCCGATCGGCAGCGCGGCGGCGACGAGCGAACCGAACGCCAGGAACAGGATCGCGGCCGCGGCGAGGAGGCCGATCAGCTCGCTCGCGCCGCCGTCGGGGTCGGAGAAGGCGTAGAAGAGGTTCCCGCCCATCTCGATGCGCAGCGGCAGCTCGGGGCGCAGCCGGTCGCCGAGATCGACGAGGGCGTCGAGGTCTTCGGCCGACAGCCGGCTCTGGTCGGGGTACTGCACCCGGACGACCGCGATCCGCCCGTCGGCCGAGACGAGGCCGCCGCGCACGGCGGTGTCCCCGCCCGCGTCGAGTGCCCCCGCCGGGTCGCTCGTGCCGAGCACGTGCGGCAGCCGCTTCACCTCGGCCCGCAGCCGCGTGAGAGCGGTGCGCGCGCCGTCGTCGTCGAAGAACGTCGCAGCGCCGTCGAGGGGGGTGACGACCACTTGGGCGGTCATCCCCTCCTGGCCGGTGCCGGCCCGCTCGATCAGTTCCGCGGCCCGCTGGGAGTCCAGTCCCGGAGCGGTCATCGAATCCGCGGTCCGCCCGCCGAAGGCGATCGCGGCGAGGACGGCGAGCGTGGCGGCGACCAGCCATGCCGCGATCACCCGCCAGGGATGGCGGGCGGCGCTTGCGCCCAGGCACAACAGGGCTTTCGAGAGCATCGGGTCCTCCAACCACCTCGTCGGCCGTCCTTGTACGGCCGCCGATGCCGAGGCTCGTCGCCAGGGCGCTCCGCGGCATCGGCCCGCGGGCCGCGGATCCGTCGGCCCCGGGGCGGAGTGACGACCCGTCCTTTCGGCCGATGCGCGGCACGCCGCGGTCCCTAGGCTGAGAACCGTGCTCCGAGACGACCTGCGAACCCTGTGGACCGAACCCCGGCCGCCCGACGCGCCCGCCCGGGTGCGGCGGGACTGGGCGCTGCTCGCCGCGGGCCTTGCCGGTGTGGCGCTGGAGGCCACCCTGCGCGAGAACGTCGTGTGGCGGCCGGTGGCGGTGGTGTTCGCCGTATGGCTGTGCCTGCTGCCCCTGTGGCGCCGGACCCGCCCGCTGGCGATGGTGGCGCTGGCGTTCGGCTCGGTGATCCTGCTTCAGGTGGCCTCGCTCGTCGCCGCACCGCGCGAGCCCGTCGGCCTGTACACCGGCTCGGTCGTGCTCGTGCTGGTGTACGCGCTGCCCCGGTGGGGATCGGGACGCGAGATCGTGCTGGGCGGCGCGATGATCCTCGCGGCCGGCGCGCTGTGTTCCGTCACGGACGAGACCCCGGTCTTCGAAAATATCGTGGGCTTCGTCTTCCTGCTGCTGCCCGGCGTGGTCGGGGCTGCCGTGCGGTTCCGGGTGACCGCTCGCGAGCGGCAGTTGGAGCAGGTGCGCTCCCGCGAGCGCGAGCAGCTCGCCCGGGAACTGCACGACACGGTGGCCCACCACGTGTCGGCCATGGTGATCATCGCCCAGGCGGGCCGGGTGCTCGCGGGCACCGACCCGTCCGCCGCCGTCGAGGCGCTGGAGGGGGTCGAGGAGGAAGGGGCGCGCACGCTGGAGGAAATGCGCGCCATGGTCGCCGCGCTGCGCGACCGCGGGGTCGGCGCCGAGCTGGCGCCCCCTGCCGGAGTCGCGGAGCTGGAGCGCCTGGCGCGCACCCCGGGTGGTCGCCTCAGGGTCGACCTGGGGCTCGACGGCGAACTGGACGCGCTGCCCCCGGCCGTGGACGCGGCCGTCTACCGGATCGTGCAGGAGTCGGTGACCAACGCGCTGCGCCATGCGGTCGACGCGACCGAGCTCGTCGTTCGGGTCGCCGCGGAACGGCACACGGTACGGGTGAGCGTGCGCGACAACGGCCGGCGCACCGGCCGGGGTCGCGACGGATACGGACTTACCGGACTGCGCGAGCGCGCGACTCTGCTCGGCGGCACACTACGAGCCGGCCCGGGTACCGACCGGGGCTGGCATGTCGAAGCCGAACTGCCGAGAGCGAGGAGCGAGAGCGGTGTCCATTCGCGTCCTCGTCGCTGACGACCAGACGATCATCCGCACCGGGTTGCGGATCATGCTGAACGCCCAGCCCGGCATCGAGGTGGTCGGCGAGGCCGCCGACGGGCGGGAAGCGGTACGTCTGGCCCGCGAACTACGCCCCGACGTCTGCCTGTTCGACATCCGCATGCCCGTACTCGACGGGCTCGAGGCCACCCGGCTGGTCGCCGGCCCGGGCGTCGCCGACCCGCTGGCCGTGGTCGTCATCACCACGTTCGACCTCGACGAGTACGTCTACGGCTCACTGCGTGCCGGCGCCCGCGGATTCCTCCTCAAGGACACGGGACCGGACCTTCTGGCGCAGGCCGTACGGTCGGCGTCCGACGGTGAGGCGCTCATCGCACCGAGCGTCACCGTCCGTCTGCTCCAGGCATTCGCGGACCTGCCCGCCGGCCGGCCCGTGGCCCAGCCGGTCTCCCCCGTCACCGCCCGCGAGGAGCAGGTGCTCCTCGCCGTCGCTCGCGGGCTGACCAACACCGAGATCGCCGATGCACTGCACATCAGCCTCAGCACGGTGAAGACGCATCTGGCCAGCCTGATGGCCAAACTCGGCGCCCGCAACCGGGTCGAGATCGCGATGTGGGCCTACGAAACGCGCCGTATCCTCCCCGGAACCTGAGCCGGGTGCCGGGCCATGTCCCATGAGTCCCCGCCCGGACATCAGTGCACCGGTCGGCTCACGTCGGCTCCACGTGCCTCACCCGCCCCAGAGCGTGACGTACCAGGAGGCCGGAACTGGGACGGTGAGACACCCGATACGACAAGACTCCCGACAGCTACCTCGCCAGTCTCCACCTGCACGCCTCGATGATCTGGATCAAAGACCTCACCAGGACCACCCGATGATCACGCCTCGATACGCGCCCTAGTGCTAGAGGGAAGGGCGTTGCGCATGGCCGGACGAGGGCCCGCCCCAAAGACCCCTCGAAACGACGCCGGCGCACCACCGAGCCGGAGACTGTCGTCACCCCTGACGACGAGCTCCGCATCCCGGTGCTGCCGCTTTCGGATCTTCCTGACGGCGCTCGATCCCGGAGACCAACCCGGAGAAATGCGCTTCACCGTTGACGTTGAACGCCTCCCGTGGAAGGCGATCGTGTTCATACCCGCCCGCGATCTGGGCTGGATCTATTGGGCGGCTGGAAGGTAGATCCCCCTGGCATTGGGCCGCTCCGGTAAGGGGGTCAAATGCCGCGCGCTCTTGTGCACGCCCCCGGTCACGACCGCTCCCGCTCTTTGGGCTGGCTCGCGGGCGCATGGATGGAGTTCTTCGTCGCACACGGTCCTGGCGACGTCCAGGGCGAGCCGGTACGGCACCGTGACGAGTACACGGGATTCGTCGTGGACTCTACGCGGTCGACGACGACGAGGGCCGCCTTCTCTACGACAGTGCGTTCTTCTCTCGCCCGAAGGGCTGCGAGAGCTACGACTGCGTACGCAAGGACGAGCACCCGGACGCGATGGTGTTCAAGTGCCCCGGCTGCAACGTGTGGGCTGCGGAACCGCTGACGCTCCTGCCGCCCCTGCACACCTGACCCCCCTGCGGCCCGCTCTCTTCCCGGGCTTACTCCTGGCGCCATCTTCGGCCGGGTGGCCCGGCCGCGTACTCAGCCTGCGACTGCCCGTGTTGCGCCGGTAGCCGGCCGCCCGGTCATGGTTCAGCCGCCGGGGTCGGAGCAGCGGTGCCCACCCCCGCCCCACCGGCCTGGCACCCACCCCTTCCATTTTCTCGAGAGGCTGACATGCCGCCGTTCACCGAACTCTGCACGTTTGACGCCGGAGGCGATCTGACCCTCGCCCTGGAGACGAACCCCCACCTGTCCGGCAGAGTGATCGCCGTTCTCCGCAACGGCCACAAGCGATGGATGCACGCTGTTCGGATCCTGGAATGCGAGCCAGAGTCGGCACTGCCGGCGGGCCGCTGCGGCCCGCTCAGCTCGCTGCCCGAGCAGGTGCCGGACAGGACACTGCTTGAAGGGCTCAACCGGCTCCTTGGCGACTGCGCCAGGCTGCTGCCTCCCGGCAGTGTTCATGCCGACGGTCTGCACGAGCAGCCGGACCTTTCACAGCTCACCGTGCGGATCGAGCCGAGTGAACTGCGCTGCCGCGTCATCATGATCTACCACGTAGATGGCCGAGAGGCAGCCCGCACGTTCGTCAACCTGCCTGAGTCCTGGACCGGCAACGGGCCCTACGCCTCCCCGCTCTCCTCGGCGGATGCCCTCATCCAGGAGGCCGCCGAGCGACTCCAATGCCGCCACCAGGCCCGGGTCGCGCTCCGCGGCGGGCCTGCGGACCCGTCCCAGCACCTCCGCCCCGTCGGCAAGCTCGTCGCATCCCCGGGCGACGGTCGACTCCGACACCTTCGCCGGCCTGGCCACCGCCGCGATCCCGCCGTGCCCCAGCGCCTCGGCCTCGGAGGCCAGATACAGGCGGGTCGGCGACTTCGACGAGTTCACCGACCTGTTGGAGGACTGGGGGCGTGTGCTCACCGAAGCCGATCGGCGGGGCTGGGGCGTGGTGGGGCTGGGCGAATAGGCGGGACCGGGCGCCTCACGACGAAGCGGGGACGTGCTGGGTGACAGGCTCTCGATGGTCGATCGCGGCTGTGCTGAAAGCGCACCGGTCCCGCCCCTGCCTCAGTCGTTCAGGGCATCACCAAGGCCGGAGCCTGCGGCGAGACCGTAGTCGGCGGGACCGAAGTCCAGAGCGCCGCTGGTCGTCAGGCCTGTGCTCGTACCGCGCAGCTGCCAGATCGCGCCGCTGCCGCCGTTTTCGTACGGAGCGGAGACGGCCAGTTCGGCCTTTCCGTTGTTGTTGAAGTCGGCGAGGCGCACCTGGCCGCCGAATTCGTCGGCGTTCTCTGCGACGCCGGGTATCCCGGGGGAGTTCTGGGAGAAGCGCTTGGCGCCGGTGGTCGTCAGCCCGCCGGAGGTTCCGCGCAGCAGCAGGACGTCGCCGGCGCGGAAGACGCCGTCCAGCGATTCGTAGGACACGCCGATCGCGAGTTCGCTACGGCCGTCACCCGTGACATCACCGATGGAGAGATCCTCCCCGAACTGGTCCAGGCTCTCATTGCTGCCCGGGACGCCGGATGTGCCCTGATGGTAGGTATGGCGGGTGTTGCCCAGCCCGTCCGACGCGTTGGCGTCGCCGTAGTAGACCATCACGTAGCCGGCCTTGCTGCTGGGGTCGGCAAGTTCGCCGCGGTCGAGATCCGGAGGGGACAGGCCGATGGCCACATCGTCGAGGCCGTCACCGTTGAGGTCGCCCACGGCCACTGTTTTGCCGCCCGGGAGCGCTCCGCGGTCGAGGAAGCCGCCCGGCTCGTCGACGCTGTCCCCGTAGACCACGGCCTGCATCTTGCTGTCGGCCTGGCTGGTGCCCGTCACGACCAGCTCGTCCTTGGTCTTGCCGTTGAGGTCACCGGCGGCCAGCCTCGCGGAGCCGATCCGGCGGGCGCTGTCCCACGGCGCCGGGATCTCGGTGGGGGCCGGGATGGAGGAGGGCCTGATCCCGCCTCGGTACATCCAGAGCCCCGTGGCGTCGGAAACGGCCACATCCAGGGACTCGTCGCCTACGAAATCGCCGACGGCGATGTCCGAACCATAGAACTGGCCGTCAAACGAGGAGCTGTTGCCCAGGGTGGTGGCCGTGCGGAAGGGATTGGCCCCGCCCCACAGGACGGTCACGCTGCCCCGCGTCGAGTACTCGCCCACCCCTTCTCCTTCGGCCGCAACGAGGAGGTCGGCGAAGCCGTCCTCGTTGAGGTCTCCACTGGTGACGCTCGACCCGAAAGAGTCCTCGGTTTCCGCGCTGCCGGGGATGCCGGAGGAGTTCTGACTGACGAACACCCGCTTGCTGGTCAGACCGGACGAGGAGCCGAAGGTCACCAGAACAGCCCCCGCACCGCGTTTGCCGACGATGCTCTTTCCGGGCATGCCGATCGCAAGGTCCCGGTATCCGTCGCCGTTGAAGTCGTCTGCGTACTTCGCAGGGGCAGCAACCGCCGCAGGCGCAGACAGCGTGATAAGGCCACCAGTGAGCGCGGCGGCGGTGGCCGTGGCCAGAGCCACACGAAGGCGCTGATGCATGCAGAAGTCTCCCCGCGGATGCCATGGCATCCCGAAATCAGTAGAAGTGCCCGAGTACGCCGCACATGTACCCGGCGGCGTGGGCTGGTTGATATCTGGGAGACCCCTGAGGAACAGGTAGGGTTGCGGGCCAAAACGGGCGGTGTTGACCGGATCCCCTGTCAGCCGGCCCACCGCGGCATGAAAGGGGATCTCGGGTGTCTTGGGCGGCGTGCCGAGGAAGCGCCCATGCCGGTCGGGCAAAGTCGGCCGCAGTTCGAAAGCGCCGAAGGGGCGCGGGGTACTGGGCGATCCTGCGAGCCGCAGCCTGAACTGTAAGCACCCGGGGTAACGCGTGCACCGCCAGCGTCCGCCTCAGGGCGGACGGCATGGCCGATGCGCAGCAGCCCTTGACACTCGACCTGCACTGACCACTTCGCTTTGGTGAGCGTCGCCTGACGGCCAGTCCGATTCAAGTAAGTGCGTTGTGGCAAAGGGAGTCCCTGTTCGATGAGCAGGGGCTTCGTCGTGTGCGGGGCATGATCGCGGAGGGGTAGGGGCAGGCAGCGGACGGCTTGTTGTGGATCGAGGAGGGTGCGATGCCGTCGGTGCTGGGGTTGATGGAACAGCGTGAGGCGCGGGCGAGGCAGGATCTGGAGTCCTGGACGGAGGTCCTGGAGCAGGCTCAGGCGGAGGTGGATGCCGCGCGGGAGCGGGTCGAGCGGGCCCGGGTGGGGCGTGAGGAGCTCGTGTCGGTGCTGGCCGGGGAGGGCGCGGTGAATACGCCGGTTTCCGTGCTGTCCGGTGGTGGGATGGCTGCTGCCGTGGGATCGGGCGGCCCCGGCGCGGGGCATGGCGAGCGGCCGCCGGTGTGGCGGTCGGGCATGGGCGAGGAGGTGCTCAGCGGCCTGTACCGGGAGGTGTTCGCCGCGGTGGTGGCTGCTTCGGGGCCGGTGAACGGGGTGGAGCTGACGCGGGCGGTGGGCCGGGAGGCGGAGATCAAGAACGAGGTGGAGAGGATCCGGCACCGTGCCTACGTGCTGGAGAAGCGGGGCTGGCTGGTGCGGGCGAAGGACGGACGGTTCATGCCCGTGCCCGCAGCAGTCGGGCGGGGCGTTTCTCCGGCCAGCGCGGAGCGTCTGCGGCCAGGCGCCGGGACAGCCTGATCACGGCGGCCCACCACACCATCTGGGTGTGGTGGTCGGGGCGGCGTTCGTGGTCGCGGTTGAGGCGGCGTGAGCGGGCCAGCCAGCTCAGCGTGCGCTCCACGACCCACCTGCGGGCCAGGACGACGAATCCGCGTTGTCCGTCGGAGCGGCGCACGACCTCGGTCCGGACTCCGTGGCGGGCGAACGCCTTGGCCAGCGCCGGACCCTGGTAGGCACTGTCGACCCACACCAGTTTCAGCAGCCGGCCGGGCTGGTCCATGAACGTCTCCAGTAGTGCGGGGGCGGCCTTGGAGTCGTGCACATCGGCCGTGGTCACGGTGACCTCCAGGAGCAGGCCCTCGGTGTCGGTCAGGATGTGACGCTTGCGGCCGTCACGTGACTTGCCGCCGTCGTATCCGCGGCTGTCCTCGCCGACGGTCTCGGAGGCGTCCACCGACTGACTGTCGATGACTCCCGCACTGGGCTCGGCGTTGCGGCCCGAGCGTTCCCTCGCCGAACGTCGCAGGCGTTCGTGCAGTTCACGCACATAGCCGTAGGACCGCCAGCGGCGGAAGAAGTCGTAGACCGCCCGCCAGTACGGGAAGTCGACCGGCATGGCCGTCCACTTCACGCCGTTGTCGACCAGGTAGCGCACCGCGTCGAGTATCTCGCGGTGGCAGTACGCCTCCGGACGCCCGCCCCGCTTCAGCAGCCAGGCCGGAACCGGCATCGCCGAGCGGACCTCGGCCCACTCCGCATCCGTCATGTCACTGGGATAGCAGCCTGCCCGCAGCCCCGGAGCGATCGAACCGAACCGGTGCACGTAGCAGTCACACGCAGGGGTGACCGCGGTGGACGCAGGCACAGTGGTACTGCTCAACTGATCGGGCAACGGGCTTCCTTGGTCGTGCTGGTGTCGTAACCGCGTCACTACCAAGGGGCCCGTTCTTTCATGCCCGCGACCGCACCCGTACCTCTGTCCAGATGATCACCCGCGCCGCACGCCTCGAACGAAATCCGGTTAGCCACAACGCACTAAGCTCGGCAGGCGCCCGGCCCGCGTTGCAGTGGAAGGCAAGGACGGCCCGGTTCTCGTACAAGTACGGCCAGGTGGCGTCTGTGGGTGAACGTCCTGTTCAACATGACAGAACCGTCGCTCGGCACCACCGGCGAGACCCCTGTTTCGACGAATGAGGCTCTCTGAATTTCCTTACCTGGCGCTCATGGGTAGGACAGACCTGCTCGCTGAAGCTCCCCATGATGGGAGTCCGTGAACTGGCGCACTAGCGATCTTCGCAGGCGCCGTAGCCGAGGGCGTCGGGCTCGCGGTAGGGCCGGTCCGCCACCCCGTAGGCGTCGGTGTCCTCACGGCTCACGGACACGCCGCCCCTGTCCTGCCGGCCGAGGTAGCGGGAGACGGAGCCGTCCCCGCCCGACTGGAAGACCTCCAGCTCGGCACGGCCGTCGTGATTGGTGTCGATGGCCCGTGCTTCGTACACGAACGACGATGACCCAATACGGATGGTGCCGATCCGGTCGCTGCTCAGGTCGCGGGCGAGAGGCCCGTAATGCACCTCATGCACCACCATGTTGTCCCGCGTTGAGTCGCCCTCGTCGCGCTGACTGTAGAAGACGGCCAAGTCGAGGTATCCGTCGCCGTCGAAGTCGCCGAAGGCTCCCCGCGTCGACATGTCCTCCTTCGATGCGCCGCGCAGCTTCTGCCAAAACCCGCGGGCATCGTCGACTCTGACAGCGGTCCGGTGATCGTCTCTTCGGAAGACCACTGAGCTGGTGCCCTCGTTGATCTCGTCCAGGTGCCCGTCCGCGTCTACGTCGGCGCGCAGGGTAAAGCCGTCGGCGGCGCATATGGCCATGGGGGCGTGGTCGCCGGGTTGGGGCCCGGTGACCAGCAGAAGCCACGTACCACCGGCGATCACGACGAGACCGCCTCCGATGGCGGCGGCCAGCCTGCCGCGACCCGTACGCGGTCGCGGCAGCGACGAAAGCACGCCCCGAGACGAGGCTTGCTTCGGGGCAGTAGAGAACGGCACGCCAGGACCCTACTAAAGTCGGATGGCAGCAACCGCCCGAGCTGCGCGAGGTGCCGGTGCCCGAGCCCGGGCCGGGGCAGGTCCTGGTGAAGGTCGGGGGTGCCGGTGCGTGCCACTCGGATCTGCACATCATGGAGGCATCCGGACCCCCACCCGGTTTCGCCACGGAGCTGCCCTTCACGCTCGGCCATGAGAATGCGGGATGGGTGGAGAGATTGGGACCGGGTGTCACGGGGTTCGCGCCCGGAGACCCTGTGATGGTCTATGGCCCCTGGGGGTGTGGGGCGTGCGCCAACTGGCTGCGGTGCACGCACGGTTGTGGGGGCGACCGGGCCGCCGTAGGGAGTGTTCTCGCACCGGGCATCATGTCGGGCCTTCGCGCTCACGGCGTTCCAGTCGCCACCCGCCCGTCCCGACGGGCGGGTGTCCCGGGCCCACCGTCTTCTGGCCACGCGGCGCTTGCGGTCGTCGCGGCGCAGCGAGCCCGACGCGCATCGCCGGCGGCACGGTGGCTGCTGTGCGGCAGGCCTGCGGAGGCTCTTCGCTGCGCGGCATGGTGAGGAACGGGCCGGGGTCGGCCTGCCACGAGTGAGCGCACGGGCGGAGCCGGGCTCGCCGGTTTGGCGAAGCGCGCATGGTGTACCGGCGCGCCCACTACGTTGTCGACTGGGGCCGGAGCAGGCCGCGGTCAGCGGGGGTGCTTGATGGGTTGTTCGGACCAGATGGTCTTGCGGTTGTGGCTGTGGCGGCAGCCCCAGCGTTCGGCGAGTTGGGCGACGAGGAACAGGCCGCGTCCTCCTTCGTCGGTGGTGTGGGCGCGCCGTAGTCGGGGTTGGGTGCTGCTGGAGTCGGTGACCTCGCACACCAGGACGTTGTGGTGGATGAGCCGCAGCTGCGCCGGTGCACGACCGTAGCGGATGGCGTTGGTGACCAGTTCGCTGGCGATGAGTTCGGTGGTGAAGAGGAGGTCTGGCAGCCCCCACGTGGTGAGTTGGCGGGTTATCCATTCCCGGGCCTTGGGGACGGCGGCAGGGTCGGCCGGGATTTCCCAGTGAGCGGTGTTCTTTGCCGGGACGGCGCGGGTGCGGGCCAGGAGCAGCGTTGCGTCGTCGCGCGGCGCCCGGTCTGTCAGGTCGGCGAGGAGAGCCCGGCCGGTTTCCTCCAGAGGGCGATCGGGACGGCAGGACGCGGCGAGGGCGTCCGTCAGGCGCCGTAGGCCTTGGTCGATGTCGCGGTCGTGGTGTTCGATGAGGCCGTCGGTGTAGAGGGCGAGGACGCTGCCCGGCTCGAGGTCGATCGTGGTGGTCTCGTACGGCAGGCCGCCGATGGCGAGTGGTGGTCCCGGGGAGATCGCGACGACTTCGGTGGTCCCGTCGGGCCGGACCAGGACGGGTGGCGGGTGGCCGGCACTGGCTATGGCGCATCGCCTGGTGACCGGGTCGTAGACCGCGTACAGGCAGGTGGCGCCGACGTCGTCGTGGTCGCCGGGCGGTGCTTCGGCCGCGAGGCGCTGGACCAGGTCCGCGATCCGGGTGAGCAGCTCGTCCGGCTCCAGTTCCAGGTCGGCGAGCGTCTGGATGGCGGTGCGCAGGCGGCCCATGGTGGCGCTTGCGGGTATGCCATGGCCGACGACGTCTCCGGCGACAAGAGCCAGCCGGAAGGAGGGCAGGGCAATGGCGTCGTACCAGTCGCCGCTGGTGCCCGCTCCGCCGCCTGCGGGCAGGTAGACGCCGGCGGTCTCGGCTGCCGGGGTGTCGGTCGTGGCCGGGGGAAGGAGGCGCTGCTGCAGAGCCACGGCCGCCCTGTGCTCGCGCGTGTAACGGCGGGCGTTGTCGATGGCGAGCGCACCCCGTGAGGCGATCTGCGTCATGAGATCCGCCTCGTCCTCGGTGAAGGGGCCGGACCGGCCGCAGCGCCAGGCCGTTATGGCGCCGAGCGTGAGCCCGCGGGCATGCAACGGTGCCACCATCACCGAATGGGCGTCCTTCGGGACGAGATACTCGACCACCTGCGGGTCGCCGACCATGGCGATGAAGTCGTCAAGGCCGAAGACGAGTGTCTCGCCGTGTCGGAAGCTGCGCAGCAGGGGGTGGTCGGGATAGGGTGGGACGGGGTCGCCGCGCGTGATGCCGGCCGGCCACACTGCGGTGGCCGGCGCAAGGGCCGCGTTGCCCATGTCTCCGCCGCCCAGCTGTTTCGAGGGTTCTTCCCCCTCGAAAACGCAGTGCGCAAGGTCGACTGCGGCGAGATCCCCGAACGCGGGTACGAGAACGTCCGCAAGGTCCTGCGCGGTGCGCACGACATCCAGGGATCCTCCCACCTGCTCGGCCACCTCGCGGGCGAGATCCAGATGACGGCGGGCACGCAGATCGTCGGCGCTGTCGATGTACAGGGCTGCGACCCCCGTGGGGCGTTGCTGCGCGTCCTCCAGACGGAAGGCGGACAGGGACAGCGCGTGCTGCCGCGCCGTGTCGTGCCGCCAGCTCACCTGCATTTTTCTGCGGACCACCGGGACACCGCTCTCGAGTACCTGGCGCAGTACTGCCTCGAGGTTCTCGGCGTCCTCGGCACACAGCACGTCGCCCAGCCGAGTGCCGGGCGCCACTGGACGGCCGTCGAGAATGTCCGGCGTGGCGTTGGTCTGCACAGTGGTGAGAGCCGTGTCGTGCAGAGCGATCGTGATCCGGTTCTGTGCGGACAGTGCGCGCAGGAGCGCTGCGCCCTGCTCGTGGTCGGCGACGTGGTGGGTGGGTGCCGCCAGGACGAGGACCTTTGCCGAGCCCTCCATCTTCGTGGTCCGGAAAGTGACATCGATGGTGCTGCCGCTGCGGTGCCGCAGCCGTACCCGGCCGGATTCCGGCAGCTGTGCGGCGCCGCGCAGGTCGTCCGGGAGGCCGGCCACCAGGTCCTGCACGGGGCGGCCGTAGACCTCCTCGGCGCAAAACCCCGTCAGGTCCTCTGCCGTCCCGGTCCACCCCACCATCGCGCCTCGATCGTCGAGCACGGCGGCTGCCAGACCGTCGAAGGAGGCGCCTGCCGGGCAGGCGTTCTTGACATTCTCTACATCCATCCCTGGCTTCCTTACGAGAGGCTGCGGCCCGAGAGATCGGCCTGCTGTGGCGGCCGTCGGCCGCCCGGTCGGCAGCGCGTCACACCGCAACGGCTGTGGAGGGCAGGTCTTGTTCGGCCCAGACGACCTTGCCGTTGGCCCCGGAGCGGGAGCCCCACCTGCGGGACAGCTGAGCGACGAGGAAGAGACCGCGGCCGTTCTCGTCGGTGAGGTGGGGATGACGGGGGCGTGGGTGGCTGGTGCTGCTGTCGGAGACTTCGCAGGTCAGGACCTGGTGCTGGATGAGCCGTAGGCGGATGGGCCCGCCGCCGTGGCGGACGGCGTTGGTGACCAGTTCACTGACGATCAGCCTCACGCTGGTCACCAGATGCTCAAGCCCCCATTCGCTGAGCTGACGGGCGGCTGCCTGCCGGGCGACGCGGACGGCGGACGGCTCGTGCGGCAGTTCCCAGGAGGCGACCTGGGCCGGTTCGAGTCCGCGAGTGCGCGCAAGGAGCAAGGTGACATCGTCGGCCGGGGCCTGGGTCGCCAAGGTGTCGATCACCTGGGAGCACAGGTCTTCCAGGGACGAACCGGTCTGTGCCAGGACGGCGCCCAGGCGGTCCAGGCCCACGTCGATGTCGTCGTCGCGGGACTCGACCAGACCGTCGGTGTAGAGCGCGAGCAGAGTTCCCTCGGGCAGTTCCAGTTCCACGGACTCGAAGGGGACCAGGCCGAGGCCGAGGCCGAGCGGGGCCCCGGCGGGCATGTCGGGGAAAGTGATACGGCCCTGCGGGTCGATGACCGCGGGCGGGGGATGCCCGGCCCGCGCCATCGTGCACCGTCGGGTGACCGGGTCGTAGACGGCATACAGACAGGTGGCGCCCACCACCGCCGGGGTCTCGTCCGCAGCGTCGGCATCTTCCTCGCTCAGCCGTCTGACCGTGTCATCGAGGTGCGTCAGCAGTTCGTGGGGAGGCAGTTCCATGTCCGCGAGCGTGCGGACAGCGGTGCGCAACCGGCCCATCGTCGCCGCGGCGTTGATGCCGTGTCCGACCACATCTCCGACGACGAGGGCCACCCGGGCGCCGGACAGCTTGATCACGTCGAACCAGTCGCCCCCCACCCCGTGGTCCATGTCAGCCGGCACGTAGCGCGAGGCCACATCGACGGCGGCGCCGCCTCCCACATGGTGGGGGAGCAGGTCGCGTTGGAGCGTCAGGGCCGCGGTGCGTTGGCGCGCGTACTGGAGAGCGTTGTCCAGGCTGAGCGCGGCCCGGGTGACGAGCTCCTCGGCGAGGAGGAGGTCGTCCTCCTGGAACGGCGTCGGCTCCTCGGAGCGGCCGAACAGTGCCAGTCCCAGCACACAGCGCCGCGCACGGATGGGTACGACCATCAAGGAGTGGACGCCGGAGGCACGGACCTTCTGCGTCCGCACCGGGTCGTGGTTGACCCAGGGGCCTGAATAGGTGTCCAGCACCGGTTCCAGATAGGACCTGCCGGTGCGCAGGGCGGTGTCGAACAGCGAGTCCGGGAAGGGGTGGATCACCTCTTCGCGCACCCACGGCAACTCCAGGAGGCCCAGGTCGATGGAGGCCAGACCGGCACGGCGCATCAGATGGGGGCGGCCGCTCGCCTTGCCGGTCCCCGCCGAGGGGTCCATGCCGAACGGGACCGACTCCACCAGGTCCACGAGTGCGTGGTCGGCCAGCAGGGGCACGGCAAGGTCGGCCAGTTCCTGCCCGGTCCGCATGACCTCGAGGGTGCTGCCGATGCGCGTGCCGGCCTCGCTGAGGATGGCAAGGCGCTCGCGCGCCCGCCGGTTGCCGGTGACGTCCACGCTCATGGAGCACACTGCCAGCGCCGAGCCGTCCGCGTCCTGGAGGCAGAAGAACGAGGCCGAGAACGCGTGCTCCCGGCGCCGGTCCGCCGACGACCACGCCCGGTACTCGTGGACCATGGTGGTGCCGCTCTCCAGCACCTGCCGCATCACCGCCTCGAGTGCTTCGGCCTCGAGGGCGGGCAGCGAGTCATGCAGGCGGCGTCCGAACCGTCGCTCACGAGGGGTGCCGTCGTGGCGCTCCATGACGTCGTTGACCCACGTACAGCGCAGCTGCGGGTCATAGACGGAGATGCCGACCGGTGCGTGGGCCAGGAGCGAGTCCCGCACAGCTCCGTTGGACGACGCCCCCGAGGACAGGGTGCCTATGTCGGTGACGGACACCAGCCACCGGGTGCCGGCGTCCGGGCCCCGCAGCAGCGAGATCCGCAGCGTCATTTTGATGGCGTGGCCGTCGCGGTGGCGGACCGTCACGGTGCCGGACCAGCCCTCTTGGTCACGGCACTGCTCGGCGAACGCCGAAGCACTCGGGGCGTCCTGTGCGGGCGGCAGCACGTGTGCGGCGGACCGGCCCACCACTTCTTCGGCCGGGTACCCGACCAGATGCTCAGCGGCGTGCGTCCACCCCACCACGGTCCCCTCCGCATCGAGCATCGCTATGGCCGCATCGGGTGTCTCTCGGGGGCTCACCGCCTCGGCGAGGGGCGCGTGGTCGGTCTTCGTCATCCGGTTCTTCCCATCGGTGCGGAGGTGCGAGAAAGCGTCGGCAGGCACGGAGCCGGTCCGGTCCGTAGCCGTGGTGGAACGGTGAGGGCCGGGGGCTTCCGGCCTCACCGGCCGCGCCGGGCGTGCGATGCAGCGAGCGGCCTCGCCGGCGGTTGAACGGTCACCGGCGCGAGCATCTGCCAACCTTGGACGACTTTGTCCACTTCTGATGAAATAGTCAAATACGATCGCTTTATCGTCAAGTCCCTGAAACTGATGAAATGGTCAGATATGGCCGTGTGCTGTCGCATCTCGCCACTGCGGCGTCGGGACGGGTGGGCCACGGTGGACAGCCGGGGCGGGCAATGTAATGATGAACTGATCAGAACTGCTGCTCTTATTCATGGAGCATGCCGATGCCGGCCCCACGCAGGAACCGATTCGAACGCCGCCGTGCCGAGACCCGCCATGCACTCGTCTGCGCCGCGCGGCAGATCCTGGCCGAGTCCGGTGGCACCAGCGCCAGCATTCATGCCATCGCGGAGCGCGCGGACGTGGGCCTCGGCTCCTTCTACAACCACTTCACGGGCAAGCCGGACCTGTTCGACGCGGCCGTGGCCGATGCGCTGGAGGAGTACGCCCAGGCCGTCGACGAACGCCTGCACGGCCTCGATGATCCCGCCGAGCGCCTCGCCGGGGGCGTGCGGCTCAGCGCGCGCATGGCCGGGTCGTACCCGGAGATCATGCAGATCCTGTGCCACAGCGAGCTCGGTCGGATATGCGCCGGCGACGGGCTGGCTCCGCGCGCGAAGCGCGACGTCGAGCAGGGCATGGCCGCAGGCCGGTTCACCGTGGTCGACCCGGTGATCGCCCTGACCGCGCTGAACGGCAGCCTGCTGGCGCTCCTGGAGCTGTGGTGCAGCCGGCCCGAGGCCGACAGTGGCCAGGTCGCAGGCATCATGGCCGAGATGATCCTGCACATGCTCGGCCTCTCCCCGGATGAGGCCCGTGACCTTGCCCGGCGGTCCCTTCCTGCTGCAGCGTGAAGAGGATCTTGTCGCCGGCTGCGCACCGGTTCCCGCGGCCTGCGCAAGGTGCCGGGGTGGCTGGTCTCTCTCGCCTGCTGTCGCCGCCCCGCAGCCTCGGCATGGGAGGTTCGTGGCGCAGTGGTTCCTCCACCGCTTGCGGCAGCAGGCCGGGGTCACGGCGCAGCTGGTCCAGGTGCTCGGGTTGGCGCAGCGGGGTGAGCACCCCGTTGGTATCGGGTTGACCGTGGTCCCGTGTCCGGCGATGAAGAGCAGCGCGGCGGTTTTCGGCCTGGCCGAGCGGCACCAAGGATCGCCTGCACCGGGCGCCGCCGAGGCCTGGCGCACGCGCTCGGCCTGGTTGTCGGGGACGGCCGTGGCGTGCGGCAACCCCTCCTGCCCGTGCAGTTGGAACATTCCGGCGCGAGGAACACGCATTGCGCATGGCCCTGGCTCTGCGTGAGATCCACAACGGTCTGCATCCTCACCGCTCCCTCCGTCGTCTCACCCCCTCGTTTCCGGCGGGGCCGGACTCGGGCGCCCGCACGCCACGGCTCCTCAGACGGAAATCGCGGGCACCTCGTCCGCCCAGGGCGACGGCTCGGCCCAGGGCGTGGTCGAGTCCGAAGGCCGCTCCGATGAGGGAAAGGTGGGTGAACGCCCGGGAACGGCTGCCGAGTTGTCTGCCGATGTCACTGATGTCCTCGGTGCAGGGCCCGGGATGGCCGATGCAGGTGAGCATCTTCTCGAAGGCCAGGCGGACTTCGTCCAGGCGGCCGATGCGGCCTCGGCGAGCACGTCGAGGTGTTCATGTCGCCGCCGGTCGTGCGGACCATTTCCGCCGCCTCGACAGTTCCATACGCCGTATGGTAATCCTGGGAGGGCACTTCCATACGCCGTATGGAAAAGTTTGGCCGCGCCAGGCGCGCCGCCCATCGCCTGCATGCAGTCGATGGTGCAGCTCGCACCGATCGGGAAGGAAAGACCATGAAGAAGCTCACGAGGCGCGTTGCCGTCACCGCTTCCTCCGTGGCGGTCGCGGGTGTCGCCGTACTCGGTGCCGGGGGCGCCGCTTCGGCCGGGACCTCTGCATCCGCACCCGTCCAACGCCCGGCCGTCAGCGTCAACGCCGACGACTACCGCTGGGACCACGGTGTCGGCTACCTGCTCGAGCAGGGCTGCTCCTGGGACGAGATCCGTGGCCGGCACCACGACGGCCGGGCTGAGACCGGCAGCCGCTGACCGCCGCACAGGCGGCCGGCGCTCCGGCGCCCGGGCCCTGCTGCAACGCCTCGGCCTTCGTTGCCTCTTCGCTGCCGGCCCGCGGCGGTCCGGCGGCGGGGCGCAGCCGAGGCAGAGACACCTTGGAGTGAAAGCCGATGGAGCCTTTGAAGACCGTGATGCAGGGGGTGGCCGTGCAGCTTGTCATCTCGCGCACCTCCTCGCTGTCCATGTGCATGAGCCTGCGTTACGAGCCCACTGACCCCTACGTGCCGCCTTTTCCACCGACGCTGACGAGCCGGTCGAATGGGTCCTGGGGCGTGATCTTCTGGCCGATGGCCTGAGGGGTTCCGCAGGCAGTGGGGACGTCCGGATCTGGCCGGCCGTTGGCCGTGGTGACCAAGCGATGTACATCGTCCTCGGGTCCCCCGCGGGCACCGCCTTGCTCGAGGTTCCCGTGCAGGACGTCAGGACCTTCCTGGAGAACACGGAGGCGCTGGTGCCACGGGGTGCCGAGTCCGGACACATCGACTGGAACGTCGAACTGGCGAACCTGTTCGCGAAAGGCTGAGAGAAGCCTCCCGACTGCCTTGCGGAGGGGCGTCTTTGCCCTGGCCACAGAAGAGAAGGAAAGAGAGTTCATGTCCCAGTACCAGCTTCGTGTCTACACACTGCGCAGCCCTGAGGCGCTCGTCGCCTACGGGGACATCTGGTCCAGGCACATTCCCGGGATGGCCCAGCACAGGATCACCACACACGGCGTGTGGACGGGGCCGGCAGCTCCCGGGAGTGCGGCGTCCCAGCTGTACGCCCTCGTTTCCTACCGGGACGCCGACGACGTTCAGGAGCGGCTGGAGGCGTACCTGTCCAGCCCCGAATTCCGCGCAGACATGGAGGGCTTCGACATCGGTCAGATCGTCGATGTCGCCGAGTCCGTGCTGACGCCCACCGCCGACTCACCCTTGCGGTGACAGGCACCGGGCCGCTCGAAGTCTGCGGCGACCTTCTCGTTCGTGTCGGAGCGCCGCGCCTGCGGGACGGAGGGCCGTGTGCAGTTCCTGCCACGCAGGGCGGCGGTCAGTCCAGGGCGCGGTCGAGGTTGAAGGCGGCGCTTATGAGGGCGAGGTGGGTGAACGCCTGCGGAAAATTGCCCAGTTGCTCTCCGGTGTGGCTGATCTCCTCGGCGTACAGGCCGAGGTGGTTGGCGTAGGTGAGCATCTTCTCGAAGGCCAGCTGGGCTTCGTCCAGTCGACCGGCGCGGGTGAGGGCCTCGACGTACCAGAACGAGCAGATGGAGAAGGTGCCTTCGTCGCCTTCCAGGCCGTCGGGGCTGGCCTCGGGGTCGTAGCGCCAGACCAGGGAGTCGGAGACCAGTTCGTTGCCGAGGGCGTCGAGGGTGGACAGCCACACGGGGTCGTGGGGAGCGATGAACTTGGTCAGCGGCATCATCAGCACCGCGGCGTCCAGCACGTCGCCGCCCTCGTACTGGACGAACGCCTGCCGGGCGGAGGACCAACCCTTGTCCATGATCTGCCAGTAGATCGTGTCGCGGACCGGGCCCCAGCGGACGAGCTCGGCGGGCAGGCCGCGGTGGTGGGCGATGCGGATGGCGCGGTCGATGGCCACCCAGCACATGAGGCGGGAGTAGAGGAACTTCTTGCGCCCGCCGCGGGTCTCCCACACGCCCTCGTCCGGCTGGTCCCAGTGCCGGCAGACCCAGTTCACCAGGTCGCACACCGCGCGCCACTGGCCGCTGGTCAGAGGCCGGCACCACATGTCGTAGAGGTACACGGAGTCGATCAGGGCGCCGTAGATGTCGAGCTGCAGCTGGTTGACGGCGTCGTTGCCGACCCGCACCGGCGCCGAGCCCCGGTAGCCCTCCAGGTGGGAGAGCTCGCGTTCGGGCAACTCGGCGCGTCCGTCGATGCCGTACATGATCTGCAGCGGTCCGGCGGGGCCCTCGCGCCGGTCGTTGCGGTGGGTGAGGAAGCCCATGAACGCCTCGGCCTCCTCGGCGAAGCCGAGCCTGAGCAGCGCATAGACGGCGAACGCGGAGTCGCGCACCCACGCATAGCGGTAGTCCCAGTTCCGGCCGCCGCCGATCTGCTCGGGCAGGCTGGTGGTGGGGGCTGCCACGATGGCGCCGGTGGGGGCGTAGGTGAGCAGCTTGAGGGTGAGGGCGGAGCGGTGCACCATCTCCCGCCATCGGCCGCGGTAGCGGGACTGCTGCAGCCAGCGCCGCCAGAAGGCGACCGTGGCGGTGAACTCGTGCTCGGCCTCGGCGAGCGGGCAGCCGTGCGGCGGAGTCTCCCCGGTGACCCGGTCGAGGGCGAAGACCGCCGTCTCGCCCCGGGACAGGGTGAACTCCGTCCGGACGTCCTGCTCGTCGCACTCCAGCGGCACCGTGGCGGTCAGCGTCAGTGTCAGCGCCTCGGAAGTGAACAGGGCCGCCCCCTCCAGGAGCCGCAGGGTGTGCCGGTGGGCGCCGTAGCCGAACCGTGGAGCCACCCGGGCCCGGAACGGGATCGTTCCGCGGACGCACACCACCCGCCGGATCAGCCGGTGGCGCTCGGCTTCGCCGGCCTCCGCCACCGGCATGAAGTCCTGGATCTCTCCCAGCCCGTCCTCGGTGAAGAACCGGGTGATCAGCACATTGGTGTCCGGGAAGTAGAACTGCTTGGTGCCGGCCGGCACGGCGGCGGACAGCTCGAACGCCCCGCCCCGGTCCGCGTCCAGGATCGCGGCGAACACACTCGGGGAGTCGAAGGAGGGGCAGCAGTACCAGTCGATGGTCCCGTCGGTGCCCACCAGGGCGGCCGTGCGCAGATCCCCGATCAGGCCGTGCTCGGCGATCGGGAGATACGGCGCTGAAGTGTGCTGTGTCGGTGCTCCGGACATCGCAGCAGCCTCCCTGTGCTCCTGCCTCTACTGTGGTCCTTCCCGATCGCAGGGGCATCAGGTCGGCCCGGTGAGGGCATCGAGCACCCGGCAAGCGGAGGTCTGCCCTCCGGCCGCGATGCGGTCGAACCTGCGCACGTGAGCGACCAGGCACGCAACGTCGCCGCGCACGTCCGCCGCTCGCCGCCCTTGCGCCCAGGCGCTTCAGGCGGCGAAGAAGTGTTCGTCGGCGGAGCCCGTGGCGGCCGCTCCGCTCCGTCAGCGCTTGCGGGTCTGTGCGATATGGCTCTCCACGCCGACGATCGTGGCGTCCAGCGCCAGGCGGAAGACGCGGTTCTCGTCACGGCCTGGATGGGCGAGCCCGTCTTCGCCGACAGTGGGGGGTTTGAGGCGCGACCACCGGTGGAGCGCGCCGTTGAGCTCGGCGGTGAGGACACCGGTGATGACGCAGCACACGAGAGCGGCGATCTGCGGGAGCTCGGAGTGCGGCACCCCGGCGGCGTCCAGGATCGCGGCGAGCGCAACCCAGAACGGGTCTTCGGGCTGGATGAAGTCCGCCTGGTGGCTGAACGAGTAGGCCATCAGGTTGGGGTGGCGGTGCGCCAGCGTCCGGAAATCCGTGGCGAGCAGGCGGATGCGCTCCTGCCAGGGAGCGTCCTCCAGTGTCACGGTGCGGAACTGGGCGCCGACCGTTCTCGCCACGCCGCGCAGTAGGGCGTCCTTGTTCGGCACGTGGTGGTACAGCGACATCGGGTTCGCATCGAGCGCGGTCGCGAGTTTGCGCATGGTGAGCGCCTCGACCCCCTCCGCGTCGATGAGCTGCAGGGCGGCGGCATAGATCCCGGCCTCGGTCAGAGGCACCTCCCTCTTCCTGGTTCCCCGCGGGGGACGCTTCACCTTTTCCATGCCCCGGACGCTATCAGTTTCGTACGGCGTATGGAAATGACCTCGGCCACACGGCGGCATGGCGGCCGCTCGTGCGGCCCCGGGGTTGCAGTTGCTTTCCATACGGCGTACGGTACTAATTCCATACGGCGTATGTTTCCGTGGTGCACCGCGCATCGACCGGCGCCCTTGCCCGATTCCCTCCCCTGCCTGAAGGAGCAAGCCATGTCCACCCAGTCCAAGAACGACCTGCGACCCATCCGGTCTCCGCGCGGGGTCCCCTTCCTCGGCCACACGCCGCAGATCCCCAGCACCAACCCGGTGGAGTACTTCGGCGAGCTGTCCAAGCAGTTCCCCGAGGGCATCTACGGCATGGAGATCGCCGGCATCGAGCAGGTCTTCGTCTCCGACCCGGACCTGGTGGCCGAGGTCTGCGACGAGACGCGGTTCTTCAAGCAGATCGAGAAGACGCCGCTGAACCATGTGCGGGACTTCACGGGCGCGGGCCTGTTCACGGCCCACCAGCACGAGGAGGAATGGGGCATGGCGCACCGGATCCTCCTGCCGGCGTTCAGCCAGCGGGCCATGAAGGCCTACTACGGGCAGATGCTGGAGATCGCCCAGAACCTGGTGGGCAAGTGGGAGAGCCGGGAGGGCCGGCCGGTCAACATCACCGACGACTACACACGGCTCACCCTGGACACCATCGCCCTGTCGGGATTCGGCTACCGGTTCGACTCCTTCGCCAAGGAGGAGCTGCACCCCTTCCTCAACGCGCTGCTGGAGTCGCTGATCGAGTCGCTGCGGCGCTCCCAGGAGCTGCCGATGATGACCAAGCTCCGCAAGGCCGATGCCAAGAGGTACGGCGAGAACATCCAGCTGATGCAGGACCTGGTCGGCAGTGTGATCAAGGAGCGCCACGAGGGCAAGGGCAGCGCCGAGGAAGACCTGCTGGGCCTGATGCTGGAAGCGACCGACCCGGAGACCGGCGAACGGCTGTACGACGACAATGTCCGCGACCAGGTGGTGACGTTCCTGATCGCCGGTCACGAGACCACCAGTGGCCTGCTGTCGTTCGCCACGTACTCGCTGATGCGCAACCCGCACGTGCTGGCCCAGGCCTACGCCGAGGTGGACCGCCTGCTGCCCGGCGACACGGTCCCGGACTACGACACGATCATGCAGCTGGACGTCATCCCGCGCATCCTGGAGGAGACCCTGCGCCTGTGGGCTCCCATCCCGGCGATCTCCAAGGCGCCGCTGGAGGACACCGTCATCGGTGACCGCTACGAGCTGAAGAAGGGAACGCGGGTCAACCTCCTCATGGGCCCGCTGCACACCCACCCCAAGGCGTGGGACCGGCCGGAGGAGTTCGACATCGACCGGTGGCTGCCGGAGAACCGGGTCCACCACCACCCGCACGCCTACAAGCCGTTCGGCAACGGCGTGCGTGCCTGCATCGGCCGGCAGTTCGCGCTCACCGAGGCCCGTCTGGCCCTCGCGCTGGTGCTGCAGAAGTTCAAGTTCTCCGACACGACCGACTACAAGATGGACGTCAAGGAGGCGCTGACGCGCAAGCCCGGCGGCTTCGAACTGCACGTGCGCACCCGTCAGGAGCACGAGCGCACCGTCTTCGGCGCCGCGGACCTGCAGACCGACGGCACGCAGCAGCAGACCGCGGTCAGCGGTGTCGGGGTGAACCTGACCGTCGCCTACGGCTCCAGCCTGGGCAGCAGCGAGGACCTCGCGCGCACCATCGCCGACCGCGGTGAGCGCTCCGGGTTCGGCACCACCTTGGTCGGCCTGGACGAGCTGGGCGACAACCTGCCCACCGAGGGACTGCTCGCCGTCGTGGCCTCCAGCTACAACGGCAAGGCCCCGGACAACGCGCAGCGTTTCGACGACCTGCTCTCCGCCGGACTCCCGCAGGGCTCGCTGTCCAACGTGCGGTTCGCGCTGCTGGGTGCCGGCAACACCCAGTGGGTGGCCACCTACCAGGCCTTCCCCAAGCGGATCGAGGAAGGCCTGCTGGCCGCCGGCGCCACCCCCGTCATCGAGCGCGGCATCGCGGATGCCGCCGGTGACTTCGACGGCATGGCCACCCGCTGGATGGACACCCTGTGGACCACCCTGGCCGAGGAGTACGCCGCCGACACCTCCCAGGCGAGCGGACCGCGCTTCCAGGTGCAGATGCTCACCGAGGCCGACGTGCGCCCGGCGATCGTCTCCGAGCAGGCCTACCCGCTGACCGTGATCGCCAACGAGGAACTCGTGGCAGACGCCACCGGCCTGTGGGACTTCAGCATCGAGCCGCCGCGCCCGGCCGCGAAGTCCATCACCATCGAGCTCCCCGACGGTGTCACCTACGACACCGGCAACCACCTCGCCGTCTTCGCCAAGAACGACCCCGCGCTGGTCAACCGCGCCCTCGCGGGGCTCGGCGTCGACCGCGACCAGGCCCTGCGCCTGGACCAGCCCGCCGGCGGCCGCACCCACCTCCCGGTGGGCACCCCCGTCACCGCAGGCCTGCTGCTCACCGAGTTCCTGGAGCTGCAGGACGTGGCCACCCGCTCCCAGATACAGACGCTGGCCGAGTACACCCAGTGCCCGTGGACCCGGCCGCAGCTGCAGGCCTACACGGCCGACACCGCCGAAGCCGAGGAGCGCTACCAGGCCGAGATCCTGGGCAAGCGCGTCTCCGTACTGGGTCTGCTGGAGCGCTTCCCCGCGGTCGAACTGCCACTGGCGGTCTTCCTGGAGATGATGGGCCCGATCCGCCCCCGCTTCTACTCCATCTCCTCCTCCCCGCTGGCCAACCCGCGCCACGTGCGCCTGACCGTCGGCCTCCTGGAAGGCCCGGCCCTGTCCGGCGACGGCCGGTACCGCGGCACCTGCTCCTCCTACATCGCAGGCCTCGAGCCCGAAGACGTCGTCTACGGCTACGTGCGCGTGCCCTCCCCGACCTTCGCCCCGCCGGCCGACCCCGCCACGCCGCTGATCCTCATCGGCCCCGGCACCGGCATCGCGCCCCTGCGCGGCTTCCTCGAGGAGCGTGCCCACCAGCACGCGAACGGCACCCAGGCGGGCCTGTCCCAGGTCTTCGTCGGCTGCCGCCACCCGGAGCACGACTACTTCTACCGGCAGGAGATGCAGGACTGGGAGCAGGCCGGGATCGCCCAGGTGCACACCGCTTACTCCGCGGTGACCGGCCACCCGGCCCGGTTCGTCCAGGACGCCATCGCGGGCGCCGCCGACACCGTGTGGCAGGCCATCCAGGACGGCGCGTACATCTACGTCTGCGGTGACGGCCGCCGCATGGCACCCGCCGTGCGCGAGGCGCTCGCCGCCATCTACCGCAAGCACACCGGCAGCGACGACGAGGCCGCCCAGCAGTGGCTCGCCCAGCTGGAAGCGGACGAGCGCTACCAGCAGGACGTCTTCGCCTGACCCCCAGGCGCCGGGAGGGTGCGGCGGTCCTGACACCCCGCACCCTCCCGGCCACCACTCACCCGCGAGGCACCACACGGCACCCATCGGCCCGAACCGCCGGGAGTGCCGCTCACAGAAAGCAGAGCACCATGGACACCATGCTCGCCGGACGCTTCCACCTGGACAGCAAGAAGTTCGCCGTGGAGGAGGTCCCCGTCCCCGTGCCCGGCCCGGGCGAGGTCCTCATAGAGGTGAAGGCCGCAGGCGTCTGCCTGTCGGACGTCCACCTCATCGACGGCTCCCTCGTCCCGCTGTTCGCCACCTCCGACACGGTCACCGTCGGCCACGAGGTCTCCGGTGTGATCCACACCCTCGGACCCGGCCTCAAGCGCGGCCTGACCGTGGGCACCCGCGTCACCCTGGAGGCCGGCAAGACCTGCGGCCAGTGCGCCGGCTGCGTGCGCCGCCGCCCCTGCACCCAGATGCTCACCGCCGGCATCGACTACGACGGCGGCTGGGCCCAGTACACCCTCGCCCGCGAGGACACCCTCATCCCCATCCCCGACAACCTCCCCTTCGACCAGGCCGCGATCATCCCCGACGCGGTCTCCACCCCCTACGCCGCCGTCGTCGCCACCGCCGGTGTACGCCCCGCCCAGTCCGTCGGCATCTGGGGCGTGGGCGGTGTCGGCGCCCACAACGTCCGCGTCGCCCGCCTGGCCGGCGCCGCGCCGATCATTGCCGTCGACCCGCTGCCCGGCGCCCGGGAGCGTGCCCTGGCCTTCGGTGCGGATTTCGCCCTGGACCCGGCCGCCGACGACTTCGCCGACCAGGTCCGCGCGGCCACCGCCGGACGGGGCCTGGACTTCGCCTTCGACTGCGCCGGCGTGCCGGCGGTCCGTGAGCAGGCCGCCGCCGTGCTCGGCCTGAACGGAGTCCTCATCCTGGTCGGCATCAGTCCCAGGCCGATCACCATCAGCGAGGGCCTGACCTTCAACTACCTGGGCAAGCAGGTGCGCGGCCACTACGGCGGCACCCCCGAGTCCGTCACCGAGCTGGTCCGGCTGGCCGAGGTCGGCCGTCTCGACCTGGCCCCCTCCATCACCGACCACATCCCGCTCGCCGAGGCCGCCGACGCGGTCAACCGGCTGGAGAACAAGATCGGCGACCCGATCCGCCTCATCCTCGTCCCCTGACAACTGAACAGAAAGTTCATCAAGACCACCTCAGGGCAGGGGTGAGTGGGCGCCGGTGCTTGATGGGAGCACCGGCGCCTACGGCTTCCCGGTATCCGGGTCTGGCGCACACCGGCTCCGGGGCAGGTGAAGTCGGCAGGGCGAGCCGGGTGATACCTCTGCGTGGGACGCACCGATGTACTGGCGCCACGCCGAGTGGAGAATCAGGTCCTCGCCCGCGTCGGGATCCCGAAGGTCTGGTCGGATCATGTGCAGGTCCCGCGGCCTCCGTTCTGCGGGAGGCGGATGGGCGGGTGGGGTCGCAGGCGGGCGGACTGTACGCCGCTTCCAAGGAGCCGGTTCCGGCACCCAGGTACGAGGCGCCGGCAGCGGTTCCACAGTCCGCAGCGGACGTCCCCCCGGTCGACCTGGGCCTGTGCCCCGGGGGACGACCTCGAACCTGCGGTGCAGGCCGGCCAGTTCACCAGGACTGATGCCCAGTTCCTCAGCGATGCGGGGCCGGGCCTCCTGCGATCAGCGGCGCGACCTCATCCACCATCCGTCGACGGCCATGTCCGCGCGCGGCCCGACGGGGGCGACCGGGGCAGGCTGCCCACCGACAACCAAGATTCGGTCACGTTCGTCCGCACGTGACCGGGCGGGTCAGGTTACGCCGACAGGTGCTGCATCGTCAGCCAGTAGAAGCCCCCGGGCGATCGTCTCGGCGGGCCGGGCGAATGGTGCTCACATGATCCCAGGAATACCCTCCAGGTCCAGCGCTGCCACGTCCGGGAAGAGCTCCGGCGCGCCCAGGGCGCACTCCGCCCAGACCGTCTTGCCACTTCGGGCATGGCGCGTTCCCCAGTGCTCGGAGAGTTGGGCGACGAGGAACAGACCTCGCCCGCCCTCGTCGAAGACACGGGCCCGGCGCAGGTGCGGAGTCGTGCTGCCGGCATCCGACACCTCGCACATGAGGGTGCGGTCGTGGATGAGACGCAGCTGGATGGGAGGCCGGCCGTAGCGGATGGCGTTGGTGACCAGTTCGCTGACGACCAGTTCGGCGGTGAAGTCGAGTTCCTCCAGCCCCCAGGTGGTCAACTGCTTGGAGACGCCCGCTCTGGCCCGGGCGACCTCGGCCGGGTCGGCAGCCACGTCCCAAGTGGCGACCTGACGGTCCCCGAGGGCGTGGGTGCGGGCCAGGAGGAGTGCCACGTCGTCGTGCGGTCGGTCCGGGGGCAGCAGCGCTTCGAGGACGGTGTCGCAGGTGGCCTCCAGGGAGGCGGAGGGCTGTGCGAGGGCGTGGCACAGTCGGGTGATGCCCGCCTCGAGGTCGTGGTCGAGGGCCTCGATCAGGCCGTCGGTGTAGAGGGCGAGGAGGCTGCCCTCGGGCAGGTCGATCTCCGCCGTCTCGAACGGCAGGCCGCCCAGGCCGAGTGGCGGGCCGGCGGGCAGCTCGAGGATGTCCACGGTGCCGTCCCGGGTCATCACGGCGGGCAGCACGTGGCCCGCGCGGGCGAGGGTGCAGCAGCCGGCGACGGGGTCGTACACGGCGTACAGGCAGGTGGCTCCGATGTCCCCCGCGGATTCTGTGTCCGTTTGGGCAGGGACTTCGGAAGAGACTTCGGCGGCCAGGCGGATGACGACGTCGTCCAGGTGGGTGAGGAGTTCGTCGGGCGGCAGGTCGATGTCGGCGAGGGTGCGCACGGCGGTCCGCAGCCGGCCCATGGTGGCGGCGGCGTGGATGCCGTGGCCGACCACGTCGCCCACCACGAGTGCGACCCGGGCACCGGACAGCGGGATGACGTCGTACCAGTCGCCGCCCACGCCGAGCTGGGCGGCGGCAGGCAGGTAGCGGCAGGCGACCTCCACGGCGGACTGCGCGGGTGTGCTGTGCGGGAGCAGACTGTGCTGGAGGGTGAGGGCGGTGGTGCGCGCGTGCGTGTATCGGCGGGCGTTGTCGATGGCCACCGCGGCCCTGGCTGCGATCTCCTGGGCGAGGAGCAGGTCCTCGTCCCCGTACGCGTCGGGCTTGTGGTGACGGAAGAACTGAGCGACACCCAGCGTGGTGCCACGGGCGCACAGCGGTACCAGCAGCATGGAAGCGGACGGGCCGAGGTGGTGCCGTGAGGGCCGGCCGGTGACCAGGGCGCGAGCCGGTGGTGATCCGTCCGGGTACCTGTGGGGCTGCTGCGGCGGAACCGACGATTGCCCGTGGATCGCTTCCAGATGGGTCGTCTCGGGGTGACCGTCCGTCACCGACCGCTGGGCGACCTGGCGGACCGCGAGTGTGCCCTGCGCCGGAAACTCCTCTCCGGAAGACGTGTCGAGGAGGTCGACGGTGGCGGCGTCGGCGAAGTGCTCGGTGGCAAAGTCCGCCAACTCCTGGGCGGTGCGGGCGATGTCCAGGGTCGTTCCGACGCGTACGCTCGCCTCGTTCACCACCGACAGCCGCCACTGCACCTGGCGGTCCCGCTCCTCCTGGAAGGCCAGGACGCCCGTCTGCGATGTGCGGTCCGTGTACTCGGTCGCCAGTGCGATCAGCTTGCGTGTCGCCGCGTTGATCGGCTCGGCATCGCTGGTGAGTTGGGGCAGCTCTTCGAGCAGCCGGTCGATGATGCGGCTCTGCGCGAGCCGGAAGGCGCGCAGCATCGCTGTGACCGGCTTCCCGCGCTGAGCCAGCCGACGTGCGCGCTCTGCGTCGGCGGCCGGCGGATCGATCCGCCGTGGCTCGATGTCGTGCTCGATGCCGGAAAGCAGGGCGGCGACGTGCTCGGCGATGTTCTCTCCCGTCATCCGCGCGATGTCCGGTTCGTCCCACAGCTCGGGGACCTCGCGCCGCAGGCATTGCTCTACGTCGTGGATCAGCTCGTCCGCTCGCGGGCTGAGTTCATGCGCGGCACGGGACAGAAGACTGTCCGCGGTGAAGTCCACACTGACGACGTTACGCCGTGCCGGTGGACCGCGAAGCCTCAGCCGGCCGCGTCTGGCTGCGCGGTGTCGGGAGGAGCCCGGTCTCACGGGCTGGTCGTGGTCGAGGACGAGGGTCCGCGCGGCCACCGGCGGACGGGGTGGTGCCCACGGGGCCTGGCGCAGCCGGTGCTCCGGGTCAACTGACGGGCAGCGGCCGCCGGGTCACCTGGTGGGCGTCGTCCGGCGGGACGCCGAGCATGCGCAGGACCATCTCGGCCAGGTCCGAGGCGGCCTCGTCGCCGTCGAGGTCGGGGCGGGTCAGCCGCAGCGCCACGAGGGACAGCAGGGTCCCGCCGAGGGCGGACAGGGCGGTGGTCGGGTTGGTGCAGGTGAAGCGGCCCGAGGCGATGCCGGTCTCCAGGTCGCGCAGGGCTCGAGGGGCGAGGCCCCGGTCGGTGTGGATCTGGGCCAGACCGCGGTCACGCAGGATCCGCATGAGTTCAGGGTGGGAGTCGGCCATCCGGGCGGTGAGCCGGAAGCCCGCCGCGACGAGCTCGGCCGGGTCGTCGATTCCCTGGACGCGCTCGTCTATGACCTGCCCGAACTCCTCCAGGGCGTCTGTCACCGCGGCGTCGAACAGCTCCGTCTTGGACCCGAAGTGGTTGTAGAAGGAGCCGAAACCGACGTCCGCGCGCTCGGCGATGGCCTGGATGCTGGCGCTGGTGTCCCCGGTCTCCGCGAGGATCTGCCGGGCCGCACGGACGAGTGCCTGACGGGTCTCGGCGCGGCGCCGTGCGAAGCGGTTCTTGGGCGGGGCTGACGTCGGCATACGGGGAGTGTAACAACCGTCGCGATGAGTCTGCCATAAATGATGAGATTATCAATTATTTGACTCCACCCTATTGACGATGGGTAACGGCAAAGTTGATGATTCCATCATTACAGCAGTGTTGCTTGGAGGACACCATGTCCCACACCCCCGTTGACAGGGCCGCTCCCCAGACGCCCCACCAAGACCTCCACAGTGAGCAGGGCGCCCTGAGCGGAGAGCACCCCGGACGCTCCCGCAATCCCGTGATCAAGGTGGCGGACCTGGCCTGGCTGGAGTTCGAGAAGCCGGACCTGGACCGGGCCGAGGTCTTCGCCCACGACTTCGGATTCGCGATCGCCGCCCGCACCGAGCACGAGCTGTGGCTGCGGGGCACGTTCGCCGGCTCGCCGTGCACGGTGATCCGCAAGGGGCCTGCGTCCCGCTTCATCGGCCCGGCGTTCCGCGCGGCCGAACGGGCCGACCTGGACCGGCTGGCCCGCTCCACCGGCAGTACCGTCCGGGACATCGGCGTACCGGGCGGTGGGCAGTCGGTCGCCCTGCTCGATCCCTCGGGCCTGCCGGTCCGGGTCGTGCACTGCGCCGAGCAGCTGCCCGCGCTGCCCGAGCAGCAGCCGCTGATCCTCAACTTCGGCACGGATCACCGTCGTACGAACGCCACCCAGCGCCCGCCCCGTGAGCCGTCCCGCATCCAGCGGCTGGGCCATGTGGTGCTGGAGACGAGGGTGTTCGCCCGCGCCCTGGACTGGTACCTGGACACCCTCGGGATGATCGTGTCCGACTTCCTGTTCCTGGACGGGCAACGCGACCGTGGCCCGACGATGGCGTTCATCCGCTGCGACCAGGGCGGCCTGGCCGTCGACCACCACACGCTGGCCCTGCACCTGGGGCCCGGCACCGGCTATGTGCACTCCGCCTACCAGGTCACCGACCTCGACGCGATCGGCGCCGGCGGGGAGTACCTGGCCGAGCGCGGCTACCAGCGCAGCTGGGGCATCGGCCGGCACATCCAGGGCAGCCAGCTGTTCGACTACTGGCGCGACCCCGACCGCTTCATGCTGGAGCACTTCGCCGACGGCGACCTCTTCTCCTGCGACCTGGAGCCCGGCTGGGCGCCGATGTCGGCGAGCGGCCTGGCCCAGTGGGGCCCGCCGGTCACCCGCGACTTCCTGGGCACCAGCCCGTCCCCCGCCAAGCTGCGCGAGGTCATGACGGCCCTGCGCGGCGACAACGAACTCGACCCCGCACGCCTGCTGGGCCTGATGAAAGCGATGAGCTCATGAGCACCAACGTTCTGCGCACCACCGACGGCTGGTGGGCCGTCCGGGACGAGCGCGCCGTCCGCGTCGAGACCAAGGCGGTCACCACCGCCGAGCTGCTCGCCGACCGGGACGCGGTCCGCGAAGCCGCCGCCTTGGCCGAGAGCGGCACACCCGTCGCCGGCCTGGTGGCGCTGCCTCCGGTCACCACCCCCTGCCGGGTGGTCGCCCAGATGGTCAACTACCGCAGCCACGCCAAGGATTCGGGCTTCACCGGCGACATTCCGGCCACCTTCTTCCGCAAGGCGTCCGGCTCGGTCAGCGGACCGCACGAGAAGATCGTCCGCCCCGCGCACGTGAAGTTCCTCGACCACGAGGTGGAACTCGGCCTCGTCATGGGCGCCACCCTGCCCGTGGGCACCGTCGTCGAGGAGCAGGACCTGCCCCGGTACGTCGCCGGCCTTGTCCTGACCAACGACGTCAGCGCCCGCGACGTCCAGCTGACCAAGACCCAGTTCTACGAGAGCAAGTCCTATCCGACCTTCACGCCGACGGGGCCGTACCTGGCCCTGCTGGAGCCCGAAGACTTCGCCCACCTGCTCAACCTGCGCCTGCGGCTGTCGGTCAACGGCGTACCGCGCCAGGACCGCACGCTCGCCGACATGATCGTACGGCCCGCACAGGCGCTCACCCTGCTCGCCCGCTTCCAGACCCTCGACCCCGGCGACCTGCTGCTGACCGGCACCCCCGGCGGCACGGCCCTGAAGGCCCCGCCCAAGCCGATCGCGAAGATCAGCGCGCTGCTGCCGCCCGCGATGAAGTGGAAGGCGTTCTTCAAGGGCCAGGCCAAGAACCCCCTCTACCTGCGCGACGGTGACCTCATCACCGCCACGATCGCCACCCCCGACGGGCAGATCGACCTCGGCGAGCAGCGGACCCCCGTCACGGACGCACCATGAAGGCCCCATCCCGGACACCGGTGGTGATCATCGGTGCCGGACCCGTCGGCGTCACGGCCGCCCTCCTGCTCGCCCGGCACGGAGTGCGCAGCGTCGTCCTGGAACGCCACCGGGACGTCTACCCCCAGCCGCGCGCCGTCGTCGTGGACGACGAGATCCGCCGGATCCTGCAGAGCGTCGGTGTCCACGAGGAGTTCGCCGCCCTCGCACGCCCCGCGCGCGGGCTACGGCTGCTCGACGCCCGGCGCCGCATGATCACCGAATTCCCGCGGTCCCTGCACGGGCACCACGGCTTCCCACAGACCAGCATGTTCGACCAGCCCGAGCTGGAACGCCTGCTGCGCGACGCCCTGGCGCGCCGCCCCGAGTGCGAGCTGCGGGGCGGGGTGGAGGTCGTGTCCGTCACCCAGGACACCGACGGACCCAACGATCCCACGGGTCCGGTCCGGGTCACCTTCCGCCGCGACGGCAGCGACGAGGTGGAGCACGTGTTCGCCGATGCCGTCCTCGGCTGCGACGGTGCGGGCAGCCTCACCCGCGACGCCATCGGCACCCTCTGGCAGGACCTGCACTTCGAAGAGAGCTGGCGGGTCATCGACGTGCGCACCAGCCGCCCGGTACGCAGCTGGGAAGGCGCCGAGCAGATCTGCTGCCCCCACCGGCCGGGCACGTTCATGCGCGTCGGCGAGGACCGCTACCGCTGGGAGTTCCGGCTGGCCGAGGACGAGCACCTGGACGGCCCGGACGGGTGGGCGCGCCTGCGCGAGCTGGTCGCCCCCTGGGCGGACCTGCCGCCCGACGTCTCGCAGGCCGACGACTTCGAGGTGATCCGTCAGGCGCAGTACACCTTCCGGGCCCGTCTCGCCGACCGGTGGCGCCGCGGGCGCGTCTTCCTGCTGGGCGACGCCGCCCACCTCACCCCGCCCTTCGTCGG
Organism: Streptomyces sp. NBC_00390; assembly: GCF_036057275.1. Taxonomy (NCBI): domain Bacteria; kingdom Bacillati; phylum Actinomycetota; class Actinomycetes; order Kitasatosporales; family Streptomycetaceae; genus Streptomyces; species Streptomyces sp. NBC_00390. The sequence goes on from NZ_CP107945.1 coordinate 8,525,425, forward strand.
GCAGGGCCTGTGCGCCGGCCTGCGTGACGCCCACAACCTCACCTGGAAACTCGCCCGCGTCCTCCAACAGGGCGCACACGAGGGGCTGCTGGACACCTACGAACACGAGCGCAAGCCGCATGCCCGCCATGTGATCCGCGTCGCGGTCGCCGTCGGCTGGGCCATGACCGGCGGACAGGACCGCGGTGCGGCATTGCGCCGGGCCGTCGTGGGCACGGTCTGCCGCATCCCCGGCGTGACCGCGGCGGTGAGCCGTGACCTCAGCCCCGCCCTGACCGCCGGTCCACTCGTACGGCGCCGCCCCAGGCTGATGGGCCGCGTGCTGGCCGGCACCTTCTGCCCGCAGCCCTGGGTACGGCACGACGGCAGGCGAGTGCGCCTCGATGACGTCCTCGGGGACTCCTTCGCCGTCCTGACCGCTGTGCCGCCCACGGCGCGGATGACGGCCGTGGCCACGACACTGGGCGCACCGACGATCCACGTCGACGACCTGGGCGACGACGGCCACCTGGCCGCCTGGCTGGCACGCGGCCGGTCGGACGCCGTCCTGCTGCGCCCCGACCGCGTCGTGATGGACACCGTCCCCGCCGGCACCGGCGACTTCACGGACACCGCCGCCTGGGCTCCCCTGCTGCACACGGCCCGCCGTACCGCCGACGTCCGGCCCGCCCCCTGACGAGGAACACCACACCATGACCAGCCCGCACCCCACGCCGCACCCAAAACCCTTCTTCACCCCCGACCCGAAGACGGCCGCCCGCAGCCGCATCGCGGACTTCGCCCGATGGGCGGCCCGGCACCAGGGCGCCCGGATCCAGGACCCCACCGACTACCAGGCCCTGTACCGCTGGTCCGTCACCGACCTGGAAGGGTTCTGGGCCGCGGTGTGGGAGTACTTCGACATCGACGCGACGACCGAGTACGAGCGGGTGCTGGCCGAGGAAACCATGCCCGGCGCCCGCTGGTTCCCCGGCGCCACCCTCAACTACGCCCACCACGCGCTGCGCAACCTGCAGCCGGACGCTCCCGCCATCACCGCCCTGGACGAGACCGGAGCCGGCTACGAGATCACGGGCCGGCAGCTGCGCTCACAGGTCGCCTCCGTCGCCGCCACCCTGCGCGACCTGGGCGTCGGACAGGGCGACCGGGTGGTGGGCTACCTGCCCAACACCCCCCACGCCGTCATCGCCTTCCTCGCCGCCGCCAGCCTGGGCGCGGTGTGGTCGGTGTGCGGCCAGGACTACGCACCCAAGGCCGCCGCCGACCGCTTCGCCCAGCTCGGACCCACGGTGCTGATCACCGCGGACGGCTACCTCTTCAACGGCACCACCCACGACCGCCGGACCGCCTCGCTCGAACTGGCCGCCGCCCTGCCGACGCTGACGGCCACGGTGCTCGTGGACCACGTGGGCCTTGCCTGGCCCGAGGGCGGGCACCCGGGGCTGACGGTTCCCTGGGAGGACGCCGCCACCCGCACCGAGTACCTCACCGTCGTCCCGGTGCCGTTCGACCACCCTTTGTGGGTCGTCTTCTCCTCCGGCACCACCGGCCTGCCCAAGGGCATCGTCCACGGGCACGGCGGGATCCTGCTCGAGCACCTCAAGATGCTCGGCCTGCACACCGATCTGGGCACCGGGGACCGCCTGCTGTGGTACACCACCACCCACTGGATGATGTGGAACCTGGTCGTCTCCACCCTGCTGACCGGCGCGACCACCTGCACCTACGACGGCAGCCCGGCGCCGCTCGCGCGACCGGACATCCTGTGGGAGCTGGCGGCCCGCCACAAGGTCACCGTCTTCGGCACCAGCCCCCAGTACCTGCTGGCCATGAGCAAGCTGGGCATCGAACCCTCCGTGCACGACCTTTCGGCCGTCCGCGTCGTCGGCTGCACCGGCTCCGCTCTGCCCGCCTCCGCCTACCCCTGGGTCCGTGACCATGTGGGCCCCGGCATCCAGCTGGCCTCCACCAGCGGCGGCACGGACGTCGTCTCCGGCTTCGCCGGCAGTGCCGCCACGACCCCGGTCTGGGCGGGGGAGCTGTCCGCCCCCGGCCTGGGCGTGGCGCTGGCCGCCTACGACGCGACGGGCACCCCTGTCCTGGACCAGGTCGGCGAACTGGTCGTCACCCGGCCCATGCCGTCCATGCCGCTGTACTTCTGGAACGACCCCGACGGCAGCCGCTACCGCGACGCCTACTTCGGCGCCTACCCCGGCGTGTGGCGGCACGGCGACTGGATCACCCTCACCTCGCACGGCTCGGTGATCGTCCACGGCCGCTCCGACGCCACCCTCAACCGCAACGGCGTGCGCCTGGGCAGTGCCGACATCCACGACGTCGTCGAGCGCCTCCCCGAGATCACCGAGGCCCTCGTCATCGGCGCGGAGGACCCCGACGGCGGCTACTGGATGCCGCTCTTCGTGGTCCTCGCCGACGGGGCCGGCCTGGACGACCCCCTGCGCGAGAAGATCCGCGACGCGATCCGCGCCGGCGCCTCGCCCCGCCACGTCCCCGACGAGATCCTCGCCGTACCGGCCCTCCCGCACACCAAGACCGGCAAAAAGCTCGAGGTTCCCGTCAAGCGCCTGCTCCAGGGCATCCCCGCCGAGCAGGTCCTGAATCCCGCGGCGGTCGACAACCCCGATCTGATCGCCTACTTCGCCCGCCTGGGCGCGGAGCGGAACAAGCGGTCAGCCGACCACACATGACGCCGGCGGGGCCTAAGGCCCACGTGGCAGCACCGGGTCCTTGTGCCCCGCCCGGCTCCGCAAACCAGACCCCGTCCCCACCGTGTGGCGCCGGGGCGGTCAACCCGCCCCGGCACCACACCATCCGCACAACCGAAGTAAGAGAGAAACCATGAGCACGACCGACCGCGAACCGCAGGCCCTCGATGTCCTCGACGACGCAGGGCGAAAGGTGCTGTTCACCGAGGCCCGCACCGCGAACACCTTTGCCGAGGTGGCCGTTGCCGACGACGAACTCGCCATGATCTGGGAACTCGCCCGATGGTCGCCGAGCGCCGCCAACGGTCAGCCTCTGCGTGTGCTCTTCGTGCGCACCCGCGAGGGCAAGGAGCGACTGGCCGAGCATCTCGACGAGGGCAACAGGGCCAAGACGCTTCAAGCGCCGGCCGTGGCGATCCTGGCGTACGACGTCGACTTCCACGAGCAGATGCCGACCGTCTTCCCGGCCCGCGGCGACATGCTGCGAGCGGCGTTCGCCGACCAGATCCAGACGCGCGAGAGCCTTGCCGCCTACAACTCGGCACTGCAGAGCGGGGTCTTCCTGCTCGCGGTGCGCGCAGCAGGGCTGGCGGCCGGTCCCATGGCGGGCTTCGACCGGGCCGGCGTGGACAAGGAGTTCTTCGCCGGTACCAGCTGGCGCTCGCATCTGGTGGTCAACATCGGCCACCCCGGTGCCGACCCGTGGTTCCCGCGGCTGCCCCGCGTGCCCGTCGAGGACGCCGTCGCCTGGGCCTGACGGCACTGCCGCCGCCCGGTCGCGCGGGATCCGAAGTCCGAGCACCCGAGCGCGGTCGGCGTACAGGTGAGAGGCGCCATGCCGTGGGCGCCGGTGCTCTCCTGAGTACCGGCGCCCGGTTCGCCCCTGCCGTGGCTGTGACGGACCGCCCCCGGCCGCCGACCACCGCGCGTGTGAATCCGCCACGGGCGCAGAACAAGCGCCATCGTGTTCTGCAGCCTCTTCTCGACCGCGCCGGCGACACCGTCCATAGATGCCCCCACCGGTGGCTGCCGGCGCCGAGGGCTGCGGAACTCCCGGCCTCCTGCGTGCCTACGAACGGGAGCGGCCCGTGGCCCTGCGCTCTAGCTGCGATTGCAGCAAACGTGCAGTTGCAGGCCCAGACCGCCCTGACCAGCTGCCTTTGCCCCATGGGCGACGTTTAGCGTACCCACCCTGAGGCTGGCACACTGAATTTGTGCTTCCGCTGATGGCCGCTGCTGATCAGAATGCGTTCTCATCGCTTTCTGCTGCCAGCGTTGTGTCGGTCAGTGCATTGATCTTCACCGTTGCCTCATTCTGGTGGATCAACGCCAGACAGGGGCGCCTGGAGACATGGGAGCCTCATTCCTTTGCAGCGATTTGCCACGGCTCCATTGTTCGCCTGCGGCTTCCGCTCGTCTTTCACAACACCGGTGCCAAGCCGATAGTCGTGCACGACCTCATGCTGAGCTTCCCCGATGAGCCCGCCTCTCATCTGCCGCTCCTGTGGAAGTCTTCACCATGCCGTCTCCAACCCGGACCGGACGAGGAACCGAAGTTGCCGGCCGGATTCGTTGTGGCCGGCAGAGAAGCGCAACAACTCTTCATCGAGTTCGAGGCACCGTTTTCTGGGTTGGTTCCAGAGGCCCGTGACTACAAGGTCCGAATCCAAGTGAGAGTTGGCCACCGCAAGGGTTGGCGCTCGCTTCTGACGTTCACCTTGAGGACCACCAACATCATCTATCCCGACCGGTACACCGTCTACAACAACGTCCCTGCCGAACTGACGAAGGAAGACCAGAAAAAGGCAGACGCTGCGCTCCTGGAGCTGTTGGAGGGGCATGAGAAGGGTTCTTCCGCCAAGAGCGAGCCCAAACGGCGAGACTCTTCGAACGACGAGGGCAACGCCGGTACGGACCTGTAGATCGGGAAGATGGTCGTGAGCTCGGCAAGGGCGGACGCGTTGGTGCACTGCACGTACGGCACGTCATGACGGCGTTGCGCCCGTCCGGTGCCGCCGCCGACAGGCGCCCGGTCGCCGTCGCTCTCTGCGCCCACGCCAGGCGCCGGCGATTCATGGCGTTGCCGAAGGGCGCGCATCCCCTGCTTGTCTCCCAGCACACCCACCGGCCGCAGGCTCCCCAGGTATGCAGCACTCTGCTGCCCGTCAAAGAGCACGCGCTCGAGCGGCCGGCGCCGACGGGTCGTCCCCCGTGTCAGCGTTCAGCGCCATCCGGAGCCGACCGTCTGCAGGTGCCCAGCCGGAAGAGGCCTGGCCCCGGCGGGCCCTGTACATTCTCCTCGCCTCCGACTGCCCTACAGGCTGATCCAGGGTCCCAGAGATGCGCCCCATGGACCGGGCGGGGTTCGGGGAGAGCCGCGGAGGCTGCGGGCAGGGCAGGGCCGGCGCGAGAGCGGAGGTGCGGAAGAAGTGGTCGCGCAACGTGGTGGCAGGGCGGGAGACGGGGAGCATGGCGCTGACTTGCAACTGGGGCTCGGCAGCTGGCTGGCAGGGCTCAAGGCCGGTGCGTACGCGGTGGACGCCGACGGCGCCGTCGTCGCGGTGAACAGCGAGGCCGAGGCGTTGCTGGCTCGCAACGCCGAGGACCTGCTGGGCCGGGATGCGCATGATTTCCTCCACCGGGACGGCAATGGGACGACCATTCCCAGGAACCAGTGCGCGATGATGGACGCCTTCATCGCCCGACGCACCCGGCAGGAGGATCTGGGCTACTTCGAGCGCGGTGACGGGACGTTGCTGGCGATGTCCTGGCTGACGACCCCCTTGCGCATCAGTGCCGACGAAGTGGGCGCCCTGGTGGTATTCCACGAGCGCGATTCCGCCGAGCCGTCGCTGCAGGGCCCGGCCCTCACCATGGAGCTGCTGTCGGAGCTGGAACGTCTGGCTCTGCTGGCCGAGACCACCACCCAGCTCACCTCCACTCTGGATGTCGACGAGGCGCTGGACCGTCTGGTTCGGCTGGTCGTTCCTCTGCTGGCGGACTGGGCGGTCGTCGACCTGATCAGCGACAACGACGAGGTCTGGCGCACCGTGGTCGCGCACGAGGAGGGCGGCCGCCTGGTGCGCCGCAAGGACTTGGAGGGAGCCATGCCGCCGGTTCCCCAGGCCTCTCCCCAACCGCTGTCCCGGGCGCTGCGGGGAGCGGGGTCCACCCTGGCGACGCCCGAGACGTACCACGGCCCGCCCGACTCCGGCATTGCCGTCGAACAACGCAGGCTGTTCGACGGCACGCACATGCACTCTGCGGTCATCGCGCCCATCCGCGGCCTCCGCGAGGTCCTCGGGGCTCTGACCCTCGGCAGATCCGACCGCCCAGAATCCTTCACCGGCGCCGACATCCCGCTGCTGGAGGACATCGCCCGCCGCGCCGGCCTGGCACTCGACAACGCACGTCTCTACCAGCGCCAGCGCAAGGTCGCCGAGACCATGCAGCGTCACCTGCTGCCCCAGATGCCCCGTGTACCGGGCCTCGAGATGGCCGCCCGCTACCTGTCGGCGCCCCACGCGTCCCAGGTCGGCGGCGACTGGTACGACGCCTTCTACCTTCCTGACCAGGCCCTCGCCCTGGTCATCGGCGACGTCGTCGGGCACGACCTGGACGCAGCGGCCGACATGGCCCAGCTCCGCAACATTCTGCGGGCCTATGCCTGGTCGCACCAGGAACCGCCCAGCGTCGTGGTCAGCCGTGTCGACGAAGCCGTTCCCCGCATCTCCGAGGTCGAGATGGCCACCATGATCCTCGGCCGTCTGGAGACGGACGGCATGGGGCAGTGGACGCTGCGCTGGACGAATGCCGGCCACCCGCCGCCTCTGCTGGTCACGTACGACGGTCAGAGCCGCTACCTCACGGACGGGCACGGCCTCCTTCTCGGCACCCAGGTCAGCAATCCCCGCGAGGACGCAACGGTCGTCCTGCCGCCGCTGTCCACTCTGGTGCTCTACACCGACGGCCTGATCGAATCGCCCGGCCGTTCTCTCGACGACGGCCTGGAAAGGCTGCGCCGGAATGCCGCCTCTCTGGCCCACCGGCCCCTGGAGGGCTTCGCCGATCTCCTCATGAAAAGAGCGCGTCCCGAAGACAACGACGACGACGTCGCCCTCCTGGTCGTGCGCGTTCCTTCGCAGGACGGGCCACCCACCTGACCCCGCGCCAGTGGGGGACACCTCGCAGGCCCGGCTGTCTGTAAGCACTTCGCAGGCCCGGCTGTCTGTAAGCACTTGTTGGGACCAGAGTTCTGAGTTCTTATGGCTCCAGCGAGGGCGTGAGGAGGCCTTCGACGGGGTGCTTCGCGCCCCTGTTGTGCGTCACCTCACCAGCCGCATTTCGTCGGTAACCCAGGGGTGGGGCGAATCTACAGTTCCGCGGCGGCCATGCCCAGCTGCCACGGCAGACAGGACCGTTTGTCCAACGAACCGGTCCTGGCGGCGATGCGGTTGTGTCCCAGAGCCAGCACCAGACGGTGACGGCCAGGGGAGCGGACCGGGGCGGGCACCGCCCGGCTGTGGCACTCCAGCCACTGAAGCAAAGGTTCCTTCCCCTGCCCGAAGTCGACCTCCCAGCCGTCCATCAGAGGCTGCATCCGGTACGACAACCCTTCCCGCCTACACGGCACACTGAGCCCACCGTACGGGCATGCCATCGGGACCGAGCAGGCGAGC